>CANTDZ010000012.1 GCA_947652665.1 uncultured Clostridia bacterium | reverse complement strand
GTAGAACTTGAAGACGCTCCACCACCACCAGGGGCCGTTGTAATCGTTATCCGCAGTGGGATATCCAGTCCAGTAAGTGCTGTTGGTCGGGCACAGCTTAACGCCGGAATGGAAGGAGATGAAGATCATATCCTCGGTCATCAGCTTGACCAGATCCATGCTCTTCTCATAGGTCTCTTCGCTCTGCTCAGCAGGAGCCATCTGGGCCAGCTCATGGATGATATCGGTGGCCTCCTGGTTGTCCCAGCGGGTGCCCTGTCCTGTGCTACGCTCACCAACAGGAAGGATTAAGTCATTAGCCCAGCCAGACATCTGAGAGTAGATGTCCTTGGTGATACCGCCGGTGGGCCAGTAAGAAGCCATCTGATACTCACCAGTGCTGCCGTTGGTGTCCCAGCTGGAGCCGGACTCGCCAACCAGGGTGATGTCCATGCCGAACTCCAGCCACTGGTTGTAAGCAGCCTCAGCGCCACGCTTCTGCTGGGCCTCGTTGTCGTCGTTCAGGAAGGTCAAGGTGATGCTAAAGGGCTCGCCCTCGAAGTACCACTTGCCGTCCTTCTTCTCCAGGCCGGCCTTGGTCAGCAGCTTCTCAGCAGCTTCGGGGTCATGCTTCCACCAGCCTACACCGAACAGGTCACGGATACGCTCGGGATCATCGGGGATATCGTGGCCCTGTGCGCGCAGGTCGTCAGCAATACGGTTGGGAACGTCAGGATCCCAGGGGCAGTAATCGGTGGTGCCGTCGCCCAGGTCAAGGCGGAGCTCCTCTTCAGCCCACTTAGCGAGTTCGTCGTAGTAATGGTCATGCATAGCCAGAGTGCCGGTCAGACCGGTAAAGGCGGACATACGGCCAGCGCCATTGAACACGTTCTGGGTCAGCTTCTGGAAGTCGAGAGCCAGCGCCATGCCCCAGCGGAAGTCGGGGTTATCATAGGGAGCGCCCTGGCCCATGGAGAAAGCGATACCCTTGGAGCAGGGGTCGTCAGAAGTAGCATAGGGCCACTCGGAGTACCAAGCACTAATCTTATCGTTCTGGGCTACCATAGCCTCCATCATTTCGGGAGTGCACTCGTTCATGATGTCGACTTCGTTGTTGACCATCATCATCTGCTTGGTGTTGGCATCGCCCAGCACCTTGAAGAGGATGTACTTGGCCTGGGGCATTTTGCCCTCAACAGCGCCAACGTCGGTAGCTTCCCAGTCCTCGCGGCGCTCGTAGAGCACCCAGTTGCCCAGAGAGTCATAATCCTTAACCGTGTAGGGGGTCAGGGTGACGGGGTCCGGATCCTGGAACTGGCTGATATCTTCCTGCTGGCCATAGATGTGCTCAGGCACGATGCGCAGGTCGTTGCCGTAAATGGTAACGCCAAACTTGAGGGCCAGACGGGGGAAGGGCTCGTTGGTGACAACCTTAACGGTGGTGTCGTCCACAGCCTCGATGGACTTGAAGATCTGCTGATAGTAAGCAGAAGTGGTGAGGCCGGGGTTGTCTTTCATCTGGTTCATGGTGTAGGCAACGTCTTCCGCAGTGAAGTCCTCGCCGTCAGACCACTTGAGGCCTTCGCGGATGTGGAAGGTGTGCTCCGTGAAGTCAGCGTTGGACTCGGGGAAGTCAGCGGCCAGGTCGCAGAACTGCTCACCAGTGATGGTGTTCATTTCCCACAGGCTGGCTTTGATCAGCTGATGGATGCCGAAGCCGGTGGAAGTGCCCTGCATGAGGGTGTTGAACTGGCCCGGGGTCTTAGAAGTGGACTGCACTTCTACGATCAGGGTCTCGTTACGGGGGGTGCCCACGTCGGTCATTTCGCCGGTGGGGGCGGGATCAGACTGGCTTTCTTCTTTGCTCTCCGCCTTGCTCTCCTCAGGAGTAGAAGCGGTGCTTGTGTCGCCACCCTGTGCGGGTGTGCTGGCGCTGCTGGTGTCGCCACCGCCGCATGCGCTGAGCATGCAGGTGAGAACCATTGCCAGGGCCAGCAGAGCGGCTACTGTCCTTTTTTTCATTTGGTAATGCCTCCTTCTGAAATTGCGGTTTGGGGGTGCCTGACAGTTCTGGCCTTTTGCAAAGCGACCTGTGAAACATCGTGCAACCAGCCGAAGCATTATTTCTATAGGATTATAGAAATAACAGCAAAGGGGACGTCCCCTTTCGGCTGCATCCGGTGCTTCTGCATTGTAACCGGCCCTTTTCGATGTCCTGCTTGCCCTTAATACCGCCTCTCGTTCTGCCTTTTCGGCAGTTGAATAATTGGGCTGCGCCTAAGGCCGGCACAGGCCCAGGGGCGCGCGTATGGCGCGAAACCGCCCTCCAGGGGCAGAATCTGTCATACTTCACCAAAAACAGCTAAAGCCCACGCTGCTTTTTGTGCCAACATTATATCACGCCAATCAAGCCGTTGTCAACATCTGTTCATCTTTTTTTCACAGAGCGTTCACCATTGAAAATAGAAGGAAAATCGGACTTTACCCGCCTGTCACATACGCCGCAAATGGCTCTATATAGCCATTTTTCAAAAGTATTAAAAATAAATATTCACTTTATTCCAAACCATTCTTTGCGGAATTGTTACAAAATTGTTATCTGACCAACCGCCATTCCCTGTGTAAATTCCATAACGAGCGTGCATCTGTCCGCCTCCTGTAGACAGCGGCCCTTGCAATCTTCCCCAAAATAGAGTACAATAGTGCATACATCTTATAAAGGATAAGGAGGATGCGGACATGATCCGACACATTGTACTGTTCAAATTCAAAGAAACTGCCAACGGCAAGACCAAGGCCGAGAACCTGCAGGAGGCCAAGGCTCGTATGCTGGCCCTCAAGGACGAGATCCCCGAGCTTACCCGCCTGGAGGTCTATTTTGGCGCCCAGGCCCAGGCCGCCTCTAATTACGACTATATATTGGTATCCGATTTTGACACCCTGGAGCAGATGGAAGCCTACCAGAAGCACCCGGCCCACGTGGCCTTTGGGCAGTTTGTCAAAGAGCTCCGGGAGCCCGACGGCCGCGCCTGCATCGATTACGAGCTATGACGGCAGGCGAAAAAATCCAAAGCCTTCTGGCCGACGAGGGCACGCCCAAGCTGCGGGGCACCATGGGGGCGATCCTTCTTTTAGCCTGGCCTGCCATCGTCGAGCAGCTGATGATTACCCTGGTACAGTATGTGGACACGGCCATGGTAGGGTCGCTGGGGTCTTTGGCCACGGCGGCGGTAGGGCTTACGGCCAGCACTACGTGGCTCTTTGGCGGGATGTTCAACGCCGCTTCCATCGGCTTTTCGGTGCAGGTGGCCCAGCATTTGGGGGCCGGGCGGCAGAAACAGGCCAGGGACGTCACCTGGCAGGCCCTGCGCTTTGTGCTGATTTTCGGCATCTTCATGGGCAGCATCGCCTTTGCGCTGTCGTTCCCCCTGCCGGGCCTGCTGGGCGCGGAAGCCAGCGTGCGGCCCCAGGCGTCCGTCTATTTCCGCATTATTGCCTGCGCCATGCCCTTTACGCTAGGGGCCAATATGTTCAGCGCTATTTTGCGCTGTGCGGGCGACACCAAGACCCCCATGATCCTGAACCTGATGATCAACGTCCTCAACGTGATCCTCAACTTTTTCTTCATCTACCCGGCCCGTACCATCACGCTCTTTGGCCAAGCCGTTCCCATGTGGGGCGCAGGCTGGGGCGTGGCGGGGGCGGCGTTCGCGTCGGGATGCTCTACCATGACCGTTTTCTTCCTATTTATAATAGTGATGTTCCGCAAGCGCTCCCCCGTGCAGATGAAGTGGCGGGAACGCTGCGGCTTCCAAAAGGACTGCCTGCTGGCGGTCTGGCGTCTGGGCCTGCCCGCCGCTTTAGAGCGCGCGACCCTCTGCGTGGCACAGATTGTCATTACGGCGGTCATCACGGGCATTGGCACCGTAGCCGTAGCGGCCAACCATCTGGCGGTAACGGCAGAGTCCATCAGCTACCTGCCGGCTTCCGGCGTGGCGGTGGCCGGTACGACCCTGGTCGGCCAGGCCATGGGCGCAAACCGCAAGGATTTAGCCAAGCGCTTCGCCCGCATGGTCTCCTGGATGGGCATTGCCATCATGACCCTGGGCGGCGCGGTGCTGTTCACGCTGGCTCCGCAGCTTATCCAGATTTTCTCCCAGGAGCCCGAAGTCATTGAGCTGGGCGCCCAGGTGCTGCGCATCGTGGCCTTTGCCGAACCCCTCTTTGGCGCTTCCATCGTCGCCTCGGGCGCCCTGCGCGGGGCCGGGGATTCCAAGGGCCCCTTCTACATAAGCCTGGGGACTATGTGGGGCGTGCGCATCACCCTGTCCCTTTTGCTGGCGGGTTCTTTAGGGCTCATCGGCGTGTGGCTGGCCATGGCGGCCGAGCTCTGCGCCCGGGGCCTCATCTTCATGATCCGCCTTTACCGCGGACGCTGGCTGCAAATTTCCCTCTTTAACCAATAGAAAGGAGCCCCCATGGAATACCGCCTGGACTTAGGGCTATGGAACCAAGTGTTTGCCGTGCCCTGCGCCTTAGTCGACCGCCACCTGAAACTCGCCGGAAAAGAACAGCTGCAAGTGCTGCTGTGGGCCCTCCGCCACGCTGGGGAGGGCTTTACGCCCGGGGCCATGTCTTCGGCCTTGGGGATGCCAGAGGAGCTGGCTGAGGAAGCCTTGGAATATTGGACGAACCAGGGCCTTCTGGCCGAAACCGCCGAGGGCCTCTGCCCCGCTCCCCAGCCAGAAGTGGAGGCCGCAGCACCGCCTGTGGCGTCCACTCCGCCGGCCCCCAAGCCGGAGGAGCCCCGCCCCCTGCCCCCGAAAAAGCGTATGGTCAAGCCCGACACCATCCAGCTGGCCGCACGGATGGAGGAGTCGGAGGGCATACGCTTCCTTATGCAGGAGGCCGAAAACCTGTTCAGCCGCACGCTCTCCCCGGCCATGACCACCCTCCTGCTGACCATCACCGACGATTACGGCCTGCCCCCCGAGGTCACGGTCATGCTCCTGCACTACGCCCAGGAGGTGGGCAAGACCAGCACCGCCTACATCGATTCCGTAGCCCGGGACTGGGCCGAAAGCAATGTCTTCTCCCTGGAAGCCGCCGAAACGAAACTGCAGGACCTGAGCCAGCGGCGCCTGGCCTGGAACAAGGTGGCCTCGGCGGCGGGGCTGCCCAAGCGCTCCCCTACTAAAAAGGAGGAGGAAGCCGCCCGGCGCTGGGTGCAGGACTGGGGCTTTACCCAAGATATGCTCACCGCCGCTTACGAGCGCTGCGCGGACAACACCGGCAAATTCAGCGCCGCCTACATGGACCGCGTCCTAGAAAGCTGGCACACGGCCGGGGTCCTAAACCTGGAAGCGCTGGCCGCTTACGAGGAAAAGAAAAAATCCCCCCCGCAGGCAAAGGGGAAGGCCCAAAAGGCCTCCAGCGAAAAAAGCTACGACATCGACGAGCTGGAACGCATGAGCTTCTTCGACCTGCCGGACGACCTATAAGGAGGCCCCATGGGATACGGAAAGAAAATCTATGAGGAAGCCCGGGCGCAGCTGGAGGCGTCCCGACGGCAAGCGGAAGCTCAGGCGGCCGCCCGGGCCCAGGAGTTTTACGCCCAATGCCCCCCGGCCCAGGAGGTCAAGGAGCAGATGGGCTCCAACGCGGCCAAAGCGGCCAAGGCCGTCCTGCGGGGCGGGGACGCCCGGGCGGAAATGGAGAAGCTGCGGGACAAAGGCCTGGCCCTGCAGGCCGAATACGAGCGGCTGCTCCGCCAGCACGGCCTTGCGCCTGCCGACCTGCTGCCCCGCTACGCCTGCTCCCGATGCAAGGACACCGGCTTTGTGGACGGCCTTATGTGCAGCTGCCTCAAGCACCTCCAGCGCAGCATGGCCTACGAGTCCCTGAGCATGAACGCCCCCCTGGAGAAAAGCACCTTCGACACCTTTTCCCTGGACTACTACGCCAGCGACCCCCAAGCCCTCCGGCAGATGGAGAACATCCTGAAGGCCTGCCGCCAATACGCCGCCCGGTTCCGGCCGGATTCCTCCAGCCTCCTGTTTAAGGGGGCCACGGGCCTGGGCAAGACCCACCTGTCCCTGGCCATCGCCGGGGAGGTGATCGCAAAAGGCTATGGCGTCCTGTACGGTTCGGCCCAGACCTTCGCCGTGGCCCTGGAGCGCCAGCGCTTCGACCAGCCCGACCCCGACTCCCCCACCGACGCCAACTCCCAGCTGATGGCCTGCGACCTGCTAATCTTAGACGATCTGGGCACCGAGTTCCCCTCCCAGTACGTAAACGCGGCGCTCTACCACGTGGTGAACTCCCGGCTGCTGTCGGGCAAGCCCACCATCATCAGCACGAACCTCTCCATGAAGGAGCTGGAGGACCGCTACTCCGAGCGCTTTGCCTCCCGCATTGCCGGGTTTTACGGCAAGATGGAGTTTATCGGCCAAGACGTGCGCATCCAGCGACGGATGCAAAAAAAATAAGAGCCTGCCGCCAGCAGGCCCTTTTTTATTTCCTGATGATGCACACGCCCATCTTCACGAACATTTCCTTTAACACTGGCAGCTTGGCCAGCGGGGCCAGCCATCCGCGCAGGGGCACTTCCCGGTAGTAGGCCGGGGTGACCCCGACCCGCTTCAGGATGCCCTTGAACTTTTTCAGCGTCATCTTGTTGATGTAGCCGAAATACTCGTCGCCGTTTTCCTTTTTCGAGATGCGCAGGGCGATGCGCTCTTCTTCGTCGGGCATTCCCTTTACCAGGTCGCGATAGGCGTTGACCAGCATCTTCTCCGTAAAGAACAGATGCACCCACGGCATATTGACCACGTCACTAAGATGCGCCCCCGTAGGGTGGTAATAGGGCGGGAAGTTGATGTAAATGGCCCCCTGGGGCCGGATAAGCCGCAGGGCTTCCCGGAGGGTGCGCTCGGGGTCAGAGACGTGCTCCATGAAGTCGTTCATGATGATGGTGTCGAAGGAGCCGTCCTCAAAGGGCAGCGTGAACGCCGACGCGCAAATAAACGTGAACTTGTCCCCATAGCCCAGCTGCCGGGCCAGGGCGTTGGCTTCGGCCTCGTAGTGCTCTACCACGTCCACGCCGGTGACGTGCTCCGCCCCCAGCGAGCAGTAATAGAGGCTTTTCCCGGCGGCCCCGCAGCCCATGTCCAGCACCTGCTTGCCTTTGAACATCTCATCGGCGGTGCAGGCCTCCAGGAAAAACTTGATGGTGTCGCCGCCCTTGCGGTACTGCCATTGGGCGTAGGTTTCCTTGCCCTCGTTCTGCAAATTGAAGGGGTGGGGCACCTTGGGGAATATTTTGTTGGTAAATTTAATGATCTGCGTGGCCATGTGCATAAGCGGCTCCTCCTGGCTTCTGATTTCCAGTATGGCTTATTTTAGCACTTTTAGGCAGGTTTGTCAAAATTCTCAGACGGAGACTTTTGCCGCTGCCTTTTTCTTCAAGTGCTGGAACGCGATAAACTGCACCAGCCCCGTAACCAGCCAGCTGATGGGGTAGGACAAAAACAGCATCTGCCAGGTGGGGTTCAGGGTGAAGATGGTGTACACCCACACCACGCGCAGGGCGCAGGTGCCGAAGATCGTGATGATCATCGGCGCAAAGGACGACCCCAGCCCGCGCATACAGCCCGTGCACACGCCCATGCATCCGCAGATAAAGTGCGGCAGGCATACCAGCATCATGCGCTGGAGGCCGAAATCGATGACCTCGGGGTCGGTGGAATAGATGCCCAAAAGGGGCCGGCCGCAGAAATACGCCGCGCTGCCCAGCACCGCCCCCAGGGCCGTGACCAGCAGCAGGCAGTTGATGAGCACCTTGTTAATGCGGTCGAACTTCTTGGCACCGTAGTTCTGGCCGGTAAAGCTCAGGGCGGCCTGGGCGAAGGCGTCCTCGGCGGTAAACACGAAGCCCTCAATATTGCCGGCGGCAGTGCTTCCCGCCATAGCGATGGAGCCGAAGGAGTTGATGTTGGACTGGATGACCACGTTGGACAGGGAGAACATGGCGCCCTGGATGCCAGCGGGGACGCCGATCTTGGTCATTTGCAGCAGCTTGTTTTTATAAACGCGCAGGGCCTTCAGGTCCAGCCGGTAGGGAGCGTTGCTGCGGACGAGGCACATCAGCACCAGCACCGCCGAAATGCACTGGGAAACCACCGTCGCCGTAGCCACGCCCGCCACGCCCATGTGCAGGACGATGACGCAGAAGAGGTTCAGCAGCACGTTGATGACGCCGGACATCAGCAAAAAGTACAGGGGCCGCTGGGTGTCGCCTACAGCCCGGAGAATGGCCGCGCCAAAGTTATACAGCATCAGGGCCGGCATACCCGCAAACACGATGCGCATGTACAGCACCGACTGGTCGATTACGTCGGCGGGAGTGCCCATCAGGGTCAGCAGGGGGCGGGAAAGCCCGATGCCGATGAACACCAGCGCCACTCCGCAGGCCAGGGCCGTGAGGATGGCCGTATGTACCGTCTCGCTCAAATCCTTGTAGCTGGACGCCCCGTAGAACCGGGCTACCAGCACGTTGACGCCTACCGAGAGCCCCATGAACAGGTTCACAATGAGCATATTCAGCGCGCCCGTAGACCCCACCGCCGCCAGCGCCTGACTGCCGGCAAAGCGCCCGGCCACCACGATGTCTGCGGCGTTAAAGAGCAGCTGCAGCATCCCGGCCAGCGCCAGGGGGATGGCGAACCGCACGATCTTGCCCAGCAGCGGCCCATTGGTCATGTCGATTTCGTAAGAACCCTTCTTCCCTTTGAACGGAAGCTTCATAATTTGTCATGCCTTCTTTCTAAATAGTTGCATAGTTCCTATTCTAACAGAATCCGCCCGTAAGTGCAAATAGTTTTTCAAAATTTACAATCCTCCCCTTTCGTGCTATACTAAAAAGAAAAAATCCGGGGTGATACCATGCCGAAAAAGAAATGGCTCCTTTTGGCCGCCGTCTTTTTTGTCCTTATCCTGACAGCCGCCTCCATTGCCTATTTCCGGGCGGATAACGGGCTTTCCTCCTCCACGGCCTTTGCCATGGGCTCTTATGTGGAACAGACCCTCTACGGACGCAAAGGGGAGGAAACCGGGCCTGCCGCAAGCCAGGCCATCTATGAGTTGGACAACCACATCTCCTGGCGCAGGGAGCACAGCTTTATATACAATTTGAACCATGCAAATGGCGACGGGCCCGTTCCCCTGGGCGACGACGCCCGGGCTATACTGGAGACGGCCCTGTCCGTCAGCGAAAAGAGCGGCGGCGCGTTCGACGCGACTATTGCCCCCCTAAGCTGGCTTTGGGATTTCGACAGCAACCCCCACCTCCCCGCCCAAGAGGAAATCGACGATGCCCGGGCGCTGGTAGACTATAAAAAGCTCCGCCTGGAGGAGCTGGGCGCCACCCTGCCCGAGGGCATGGCCGTCGACCTGGGAGCCGCTGGGAAAGGCGCTGCCTGCGACGCGGCCGTGGAAGTCTACAAGCAGCAGGGCATAAAGGGAGCCGTGGTCGCGGTAGGCGGCAGCATTGGGCTGTATGGGAAAAAGCCGGACGGCTCCCCCTGGAAGGTCAGCGTCCGCGACCCCTGGGGAGAAGGCTCCATCGGCGTGCTGGCGCTGGGGGAGGGGTTCGTGTCTACCTCCGGCAGCTATGAAAAGACTTTTGAGCAGGATGGCGTCTCCTACCACCACCTGCTGGACCCTAAAACCGGCTACCCCGCCCAAACCGGCCTTGTGTCCGTGACGGTGGTAAGCGACAGCGGGGCCCTCAGCGACTGCCTGGCCACTGCGTGCTTCGTGCTGGGGTACGAGGAAAGCCTGCCGCTTTTGGAGGATTTTTCCGCCGAAGCCGTCTTTATAGACGAAAATAAACAGATCACCTGCACGCCGGGGCTTGCGGAATCCTTTACTCCTGTGCTATAATAAACCGTCAAATCTATTTTTGGAAAGAAGCGATGAAAATGACTGTCATCCCTCCCCGCTATAAAGCCGCCCTTCGGCTGTATGAAACCCAAAAGGCCATCGGGCTCATCAAGAACGTGTTCCAGGTAAAGCTGTGCGCGGCCCTGCATCTCAAGCGTGTGACCGCCCCTCTGTTCGTAGACCCGGCCACGGGCCTTAACGACGATTTGAACGGCGTCGAGCGCCCGGTCAGCTTTGACATCCCCGCCGTGGGGAAGGACGCCCAGGTGGTGCACTCCCTGGCCAAATGGAAGCGCCTGGCCCTGCACGACTACGAATTCTTTGTAGGCAACGGCCTGGTTACCGACATGAACGCCATCCGTCGGGACGAAGAGCTGGACAACCTGCACTCGGTATACGTGGACCAGTGGGACTGGGAGAAGGTCATTGACCGGGGGATGCGCAACGAGGCTTATCTGCACGAGACGGTGGAGCGCATCGTCAGCGCCATTTGCGGCACGCTGGATGAGCTCAAGTGGCAGTTCCCCGACCTGGACACCCAGCTGTGCCGGGACGTGTCGTTCTTCACCTCCCAGGAGCTGGAGGACCGCTGGCCGGAGCTTTCCCCCAAGGAGCGGGAAAACGCCATCGCCAAAGAATATAAGACGGTCTTCATCGGGCAGATTGGCGGCAAGCTCAAGAGCGGCCAGCGCCACGACGGCCGCGCCCCCGACTACGACGACTGGCAGCTAAACGGCGACCTGATCTTCTGGCATGAACCCCTGCAGCAGGCGCTGGAGATCAGCAGCATGGGCATCCGCGTGGACGCCGAAAGCCTTGCCCGCCAGCTGGAAGAGTCCGGGTGCCAGGAGCGCCGGGAGCTGCCCTTCCACCAAATGCTGCTGAAAAACGAGCTGCCCCTGACCATCGGCGGGGGCATTGGCCAGAGCCGCCTGTGTATGCTGCTGCTGGGCAAGGCGCACATCGGCGAGGTGCAGGCCTCCCTGTGGGACGAGGAGACCCGGCGCATCTGCCGGGAAGCCCACGTGACCCTGCTGTGAGGGCTTGACATCCCCGGCAAAACGTGATAAACTGTTGGCAATAGCTGGGGGAGTAGTCGGCGGCAGATGCCGCAGCTAATTCAACAATCATGGGCGAAGACGCTCTGGGTTAGCCTGAAACGACCAGACCTGTGCTTACCTTTTTCGGAAGGTATGCACAGGTCTGTTTTGTTTTCCGGGACTCTCTGGGCATACTAGAAAGTAAAGGAAAAAAGAGAGGGCGATGTGTAATGGAATTTTTATGGGAAGGCCTGCTGTCCATCACGTGGCAGCAGGTGGTGATGTACCTGGTAGGCGCGGCGCTTATCTGGCTGGCCATTAAGAAGGACTACGAGCCGGCGCTGCTGCTGCCCATGGGCTTCGGCGCAATCCTGGTGAACCTGCCGCTTTCCGGGGTTTTGAACCAGACCATGCAGGGGGTCGGCGAAACCCAGGGCATCATACAGTGGCTGTTTGAGGTGGGCATTGAAGCCTCCGAGGCGTTCCCCCTGCTGCTGTTCATCGGCATCGGGGCCATGATTGATTTCGGGCCCCTGCTGTCCAACCCCAAGATGTTCCTGTTTGGGGCGGCGGCGCAGTTCGGTATTTTCCTGACCATCGTGCTGGCAGCCATCCTGGGCTTTGACATCCGGGACGCGGCCTCCATCGGCATCATTGGCGCGGCGGATGGGCCCACGTCCATCCTGGTCTCCCAGGTGCTCAAGTCCAACTATATCGGGCCTATCGCGGTGGCGGCTTACTCGTATATGGCGCTGGTGCCGATTATACAGCCCCTGGCTATTAAGGCGGTCACCACCAAGAAGGAGCGCGCCATCCAAATGGCTTACCGCCCCAACGCCGTCAGCAAGACCACCCGCATCCTGTTCCCCATCCTGGTCACCTTTGTGGCGGGGCTGGTGGCCCCGGCGTCTGTGTCGCTGGTGGGCTTCCTGATGTTCGGCAATCTCATCCGCGAGTGCGGCGTCCTGAACCGCCTTTCCGAGACCGCCCAGAACGACCTGGCAAACCTGGTCACCCTGCTTTTGGGCATCACGATTTCCTTCTCCATGCGCGCCGAGCACTTTGTCACCCTGCAGACCCTCATGATCATGGCGCTGGGCCTGTTCGCCTTTGTGTTCGACACCATCGGCGGCGTGCTGTTTGCCAAGCTGCTGAACCTGTTCACCAAGGATAAGATCAACCCCATGGTGGGCGCGGCGGGCATTTCGGCGTTCCCCATGTCGGCACGGGTCGTGGAGAAGATGGGCATTGCCGAAAACAACCAGAACCACCTCTTGATGCACGCCGTGGGTGCCAACGTCTCCGGGCAGATCGCGTCCGCCGTGGCGGGGGGCATCGTGCTGGGGTTCTTTATGTGAGGAAAAGGAGGGTCTATTTATGTTTGCAAATCTCTTGACAAAAGCCGCCAGCTCTATTGGTATCATTGGCGGCGCGGACGGCCCTACTGCCGTGTTTGTGACGGGCTCGGACACGGTGATGGAAGCCCTGAACATCATGGGCAAAGGGATGCTGGGCATTTTCGTGGTCATCGGGCTCATTGCGATTATCGTGGCCCTGCTGACGAAGGCTGGCAACAAATAAAGCGCGTTTTAGGCCCTGGGGAAACCTAGGGCCTTTTTTATTTGTCTTTTTGTAAAATATACTTGACTTTTTGCAAATCATGATATACAATACTCTCAGAGGTGATGAGATGGGAAAAAACTTGAAAATGAAAGCCGCCCGTGCCGCCATGGGCCTGACCCAGCAGGGCTTGGCCGAAGCGGTAGGCGTCACCCGGCAGACCATCGTAGCCATTGAGAAAGGGGACTATAACCCCACGGTCAAGCTGTGCATACAGATCTGCTGGGCGCTGGGGAAGACCTTAGACGAATTATTTTGGGAGGGACCAGAGAATGAAATGCAAAAATGATTTGGACGAGCGGCAGCTTTTGCAGCGGGGCAATGTGTTCCAGCATGGGCTTGTATTGTTTTTTGTGCTGGTGGCGGTCAATGCGGTTTTGAAGGATGATGGCATCGTGTGGGCCGAAGGAATGTGGGAGAATATGCTCATTATTTGGGCGGTTGTTATGCTGTGTTTAGGGGAGTTTGCTGTGAAGGAGATATACCCCATGGGCGGGGGCATGAGCGTGATTTATATTTTGGAGGGCGTGTGCGGGGCGTTTATTATGGTTTTTGGCATCATCGAAACGGCTACGGGTGCAGAGAACTTCCTGGTTGGGCCCCACACACTAAGCCGCACCGGGGCTCAAATCATAGAGGGCGCTTCAATGGTACTTTTGCTGCTGGTATTTCTCGGCAAAAAGGTGTATAATCGCAGAAGGGAGGCGCTGGAAGATGAAGCCTAAGTATAATTCCTTCCTGACCTACTGGCCGTGGCTTTTGCCCATTGGCATCGTGATAGGAACCGTGGGGTATTTCGCCGCACCAACGGATTACTGGTCGGGCTTTGCCCTGGGCATGGGCACCTTCCTGGCTATTGTCGGGCTGGGGATGCTGATCGCGCGCATCTGGCACAGCCGCGCCAAAAAATGAAAGGAGCGACCCTTTTTGCACATCGTGACTTACCGCCGGGAAGTCTACTACTACGAGACCGACCGCATGGACTGCGTCCACCATTCCAACTACATCCGCTGGTTTGAGGAGGCCCGCGTAAACTTCATGCGGGAATCGGGCTTCCCTTACGACAAGCTGGAGGCGTCGGGGGTTTTGAGCCCCGTGCTCCACGCCGAGGCCGACTACCGTTCCATGTGCCGCTTTGGGGAGCGGGTGCTCATTGACGTGCACATCGAATCGTACACGGGCACGCGCATCGGCTTTTGCTACCGGGTGACCGACGAAGCCACCGGAGCCCTCCGCTGCGAAGGCGTGACTCGCCACTGCTTTGTAAACCAAGAAGGCCGGCCCGTGTCCCTTCGCAAGGCCAGCCCGGCGTATGACCAGCGCGCAAGAGAACTGCTGGAAGCATAAAAAGAACCACCCAGGTTTTGCCGCCTGGGTGGTTTCTTTTATTCTTTGGGGGGCTGTTGTTGTAAAAACTCCTCGATACGGTAGCGGGGCCGGGCTTTTACTTCGCTGTAAATTTTGCCGATGTAGCCGCCCACCACGCCCAAGCAGAGCATCTGCAGGCCGCCTAAGAGCCAGATGGAGCAGACAATGGCCGTCCAGCCAGAGACAGCCCAACCGGCAAAATAGGAAATCAGCGCATAAAGCAGGCCGAACACGCTAAGAGCCGAAACTAAAATGCCAAAGTTGGAAATAAGCTTTAAGGGCTTGACGCTGAAGCTGGTGATGCCGTCCAGGGCCAGGGCGATCATCTTCTTCAGGGGGTACTTGGACTCCCCGGCAAAGCGCTCGTGGCGGTCGTAGTAGACGTAGTCGCTGCGGTAGCCGATGAGCGGCACAATGCCCCGCAGGAACAGGTTGACCTCTTTATACTCGGAGAGGGCCTCCAGGGCCCGGCGGCTCATGAGGCGGTAGTCGGCGTGGTTAAAGACCACGTCTACCCCCAGCACGTGCAGGATTTTATAATAGCCCTCGGCGGTTGTCCGTTTGAACCAGGTGTCGGTATCCCGCCGGTTGCGCACGCCGTAGACCACGTCGCAGCCTTCCAAATACTTCTGCACGAACTTGTCCAGGGCGTCGGTGTCGTCCTGCAGGTCGGCGTCCAGGCTGATGGCGCAGTCGCACAGGGGCATGGCGGTCATCAGGCCGCAGAGCACGGCGTTCTGATGGCCGCGGTTGTGGGCCAGCTTGACCCCTTCTACGTAGCCGTTCTCCCCGTGCAGGCGGGTGATGATCTCCCAGGTTTTATCCTTGCTGCCGTCGTTTACCAGCAGGATGCGGCTCTTTTCGTTGGCCAGGCCCTGCTGGCGCATATCGTCAAACTTGGCGGTCAGGCGCTTGACGGTTTCCTCCAGCACTTCCTCCTCGTTGTAGCAGGGTATTACAAAATATACGGTGGGGCTCATGGCTTATCCTCCTGTTTGTCGGTCTCGTCTAGGGTCACGGAATCCGCATACTCTACCGGGGGTGGCGGAGCGGTTTCTTCCGGCGCGGGGGGCTCCTCCGGCTCCGGCCCGTCCGGGGGCAGGGCCGCACGGCGGGTGGATCGGATCACCAGGGCTCCGGGGCGCAGGAACGTCACCTTGTGGCGCTTGGTGTAGGCGGAGAAGGGTTCGCACCGCATGAGCTGCGGGGCAGGGGCAGGCGTTTTTTTCGGCAGGCGGCGCACCAAAATCAGATAGGCTGCCAGCAAGCCGATGGACAGCACCGTGACAACAATGCCCGTCACCAGACCCGGCGTGCGGTAGGTGAACTCGATCTGCACCTGTTCGCCCATGGGCACGACCACCGCCATAAAGCCTACGTTCACCCGCACGATCTCCGTGGGCTCGCCGTTGACCTTGGCCGACCAGCCCGCCTCATAGGGCACGCTGAAAAAGACCATTTCCTCCTTCTCCGTATCCAGCGTGGCGGAGAACCCGCTGGTGGTATATTCAAAGGATTGGCAGGCCGAGGCGGCTCTATTCTGGCAGTCGTTATAGTAGAACTCGTAGTTGCAGGTGCGGTTTTCCTGGGGCAGATGGCTGAGCAGGCCGCTGTATTTTTCCACGTCCTTTTCCTCCAGCACGATGGCCCGGAGCATCATCAGCTCCCGGTCGCCAGAGGTGGAATCGCTGCCCTTGCTGAGGGCTTCGTATTCGGTGCGGGTGATGTAGTAATCGTAGGAGAAGCCCATGGGGATGTAGTACTCGTTCTCCCAGATGTCAAAGCCGTTGGCGTTGCCGTAGTAGGCCCAGCCGGGCATGGAGGGGTTGGCAGAGTCCTCACCGGCGAAGAAGTCGCTGTCGTGGTCGTCGTCAAAGAGCCAATGCACCGACGTGAGCGCCCGCAGGCCGTAATGGCTGGTTTCCGGGCGGGAAGCCACGTCCCGCTGGACGCCGATGGAATCGTAGAACTCCATGACGGAGCCCGGCACGATGCTGTGGAAGGCCTGGATGGTGGGCACCTGCCAGAACATACCGGCGTTGTCCAGGGACTCGTAGAAGTCCGAGCGGCATTCCTGGAGGTCGGGCAGGTCGATACCCGTGCCGCCGTTGAGGGAGTAGGGGATCAGGTGATCCCAGGTGTAGTCGGACTGGGTCTTGCCCAGGGCAATGAAAAAGATAGAATAAAGGACCGCTACGGCCGAAAGCCCCCACATGGCTCCCCGCTGGAAGGCCTTGCGGCTGGTGCGCCGGAATAGGAACAGATAAATCAGCACGCCCAGGGACAGCAGGGCAACCGCCACATAGCTCCAAAAGCGGGTGGGGTACTGCATAAGGCCGAAGGAGTAGGTCTTTTCGCCGTCCACGGTTTCCGAGACGGGGGTGAAGCCTACGACCGCCGTAATGGCTAAGGTAATCATCAGCGTCCAGGTGATGGAGCGCTTCCAGTCGACCCGCTCGTCCTCCAGGGCCATAACGGTGGCTAAAGCCATGACCAGGGTCAGCATATAGAACCAGCGGGCATAATAGGCGCTGTTCATCATCTGGAACGCCGAGTTGAGGCCAGGGATGAGGGCCATGGCGAACAGAATCCACAAAAGCTTTTTCAGCCAATGCTTGCGCCGCAGCTGCAGCCAGCCAATGACGCCCGACATACTGAATAAGGGCAGCCACGCGCCTAAGGAGGCCCAGCGGGATTCGGAATCCGGGGTGAAGTTGGGCCGGGCGGGGAGGTCGGGGGGGAAGAAGAAGCACTCGAGGATGTGGAGGTAACGCTGGTTCTTGTTGTAAAGGACAGCGTTCCAGCCGTTGATGATATTGCCCGTGCGGCTGTTTTGCAGTACCGCCAGGATGGACGGAATCAGCAGGCCGCAGGAGATGCCGACGCCCAGCACGGCTTCCAGGGCTAAGAAGAGGAAGTCGCGGACGGAAAGGCGCCAGTCGCCAAAGAGCATACGCAGGAAGAAATAGATGAGGGTGAAGGTCACCTGGCCCACGAAGAAATAGTAATTGACCAGGCAGCAGGCCGCTACCGCCAGGGCAAACAGTCCCCGGCGGCGGGTGGCCATGTACTCGTCCAGGGCGGCCAGGAGCAGCGGGAAGAAGACAATGGCTTCGTGGAAGTGGTTGAAGAAGACGTTATAAATGGAGAAGCCGGAAAAGGCGTACAGCACCGAGCCGATGAGGGCGGTGTCCGGCGTCTTGGTGTAGCGGTGCAGGTAGATGTAGCCGGTGAGGGTGGCGCAGGCGAATTTTAAGATGTAGAGCGGGCCCATCATGAACTGCATCCACTGGGAGGGGAAGGGGATTGTCAGCCAGAAGAAGGGGCTGCCTAAGAGGTAGAAGGAATAGGAGCCGATGAAGTTTACGCCCAGGTCGGTGTGCTGGTTCCAGCCAAACTGGCCGGAGCGGACGGCGTCATGGGCCAGGCGGTAGAAGGGCACCTGCTGGACGTTGAAGTCCCCGTAGAAAAGGAAGCGCCCCCCGTCCACCGCCATAAAGGGCAGGAAAACCAAGGCCGACAGCCCCAGCCCCAGAAAGAACGCCCTCAGATAATAATTTTTCTTCCCCTGCTCTCGCTTTAACAAGACACTCACTCCTGCACGTTGATGATAACTTTCATGGTGGACTCGCGGTTTTCGTCAATATATTTGTAGGCGTCCAGGTAATCCTTGAACGCAAAGTGCTTGGAAATCAAGGGCTTCAGCTGCACCTTGCCCTCGTTTACCAGCTGGATGGCCGTGGCGTAATCTTCGGTGCGGTACATCATGGAGGTGTTCAGGTCCAGCTCGTGGTCGTTGAGCACGGCCAGGTCTACGGAGGCCATACCGGCGAACACGGCTACCAGGATGATGGTGCTGCCCTTGCGCGCATGGGCAATGGCCTGGCCCATGGTGATGTTGTTGCCAGCGCAGTCGTAAATAACATCGGCCTTGTCCGGGCCAAAGCACTCCACGAGGGCCTCGCCGAAGTCCTTCTCTTTGGTATTGATGCAGAAGTCGGCCCCGCACTCTTTGGCCTTTTCCAGGCGAAGGGTGCTTACGTCGGTGACCATAACACGCTTGGCGCCCATGCCCTTGGCTGCCTGGGCGACTAAGATGCCGATGGGCCCTGCGCCTAAGACACAGATGTCCTGTCCGGTGACGTCGCCTGCGCGGCGCACGGCGTGGACGGCTACGGCCAGGGGCTCGATCATAGCGCCCTCGTCCAGGCCCATGTCTTCGGGGAGGGGGGTGACTTTTTTCGCGTCAACGGCAAAGTAGTGGGAGGCGACGCCGGTGGTCTGGAAGCCCATGACCTTCAGGCTCTCGCACAGGTTATACTTGCCGTGGCGGCAGGGGTAGCATTCGCCGCAGACGACCTGGGGCTGGATGGTAACCTTCTGGCCTACGGTCAGGCCGGTGACGCCTTCGCCCAGCTTCTCGACGATGCCGGAGACCTCGTGGCCCTGGGTGACGGGGTAGGAGGTGAAGGGGTGCTCGCCGTGGTATACGTGGATATCCGAGCCGCAAACGCCGATCTTCATGATTTTAATGAGGGCTTCGCCGGGGGCGGGTTCGGGGGTGGGGATTTCGCGGAATTCGATTTGGCCGGGGGCGGTCATGACTTGCTGCAGCATAAACGTCTCTCCTTATGGTTAAAGTATGTGCCCTTATTATACTATTGAATCGGTACGCGGTCAAGTGGGCTAAAACGTTAGCCGCTTTGCGTCTAACGTTGGCCCCTTGCAGGGTTTGGGGTGAGCGTCTGCCAGTGGCAGACAAGCCGCGAACCGACCGAGCCGGCAGGCGAGACCGGCGCCCCAAGGTCTTAAAACGTGCCGGAAGCCGGCGGCCTCACGGCGCACCGGCTTCCATTTGGGAGATGAATCTTTTACTCTTCTTTCATGTGGGCGAAGCACTCGCTGCAATAGACGGGGCGGTCTTCGCGGGGCTGGAAGGGAACACGGGCTTCTTTGCCGCAGGAGGCACAGATGGCGGTGAACATTTCCCGCTCGGGGCGGCCTGCGTTCTTGCGGGCGTGGCGGCATTCCTTGCAGCGCTGGGGTTCGTTTACGAAGCCTTTTTCTGCGTAGAATTCCTGCTCGCCAGCGGTGAACACGAATTCCTTTCCACATTCTTTACAGGTTAAAGTCTTGTCTTCATACATGGGTTTACACCTCATTTCGATTCGTTCTTTTCTTCCTCTCACTGCATGGCGCGCAGCTTGAGCCTTACCCGGTGCAGGGCGTTGTCGCAGGATTTCTGCGTCAGCCCCAGCCGGGCCGGGAGTTCGCGCCGCCCGCAGCCGCTGAGATACAGGGCCAGGACTTTCCGTTCTAAGGGCGAAAGGGATGCTTCCAGCTTCTGGCGGAGCCCCGCCATCCACTCCTGCAGCTCGATGGCGGCCCCGGGGTCGTCCCCGGTGGCAAGGAAGGCCTCGCCGCTGTCCAGGGAAACGGATTCGTTGAGCGTGCGGTTGCCGCTGCTGCCATAGCGCCGTACCGCGCTTGCCATGCGGTTATAAATGCACACGCCTGCATACGTGGGGAAGCCGGCCCCTGCCTCCCCGTCAAAAGTGGCTGCCGCCGAGTAAAGCCCTAAAAGGCCCTCTTGGGTAAGATCCTCCACTTCAGGCGCGCCGGCGCCGGCAAACTTGTGGGCCTTCGCACGCACCAGCCATAAATACCGGGCGCTCAGGGCCGCAAACGCGTCGGCATCTCCCCCCTGCACCTTCTCTACCAGCTGTGCGTTGCTATAGCTTTCAAAATCCCCGGACATCCCTGACACCTCATAAAAGAGTTTCTTTCTCCCTAATAATAGCTTAAACCTCCCTCTACGTCAAGGTATTTTTCCCTATAAGTCTGAAAAAATATGATTTTTCGCCGGTTCCCACGCCCCACGCTTTTGTGGTATAATACCTTTATTATGGGAACCAATGGAAAGGGGCACGAGTTTATGGTAGCCAGGACGCACAGCATGGGGCTGTTTGGGATGAACGCTTTTCCCGTGGAGGTAGAGGCCGACCTTTCGGCCGGGCTCCCCGCTTTCGAGGTGGTCGGCCTGCCCGACGCCGCCGTGAAGGAATCCCGGGACCGGGTGCGGGCCGCGCTGAAAAACTGCGGCTTTGACTTCCCAGTGAGCCGCATCACCATGAATCTGGCTCCCGCCGACAAGCGCAAGGAAGGGCCTATGTACGACCTGCCCCTTCTGCTGTCGCTGCTGCAGGCCTCGCGCCAGCTTTTGTGCGATTTGGAGGATGCGGTCTTTTTGGGGGAGCTGTCGCTTTCGGGGCAGCTTCGGCGGATACGGGGTGTGCTGCCCATGGCTGCTATGGCGAAGGAGGCCGGGTTCAAGCGCCTGTTCGTGCCGGAGGAGAACGCCCAGGAGGGTGCCGTCATTTACGGGCTGGAGGTCTACCCCGTGCGGGACGTGCCCCAGCTCATTGCCCATCTGCAAGGGGAAGCGCCCATCCCCGCCGCCGTACCAGCTGAACCGAACGCAGCGAACCTCCCTCTGCCCGACTTCGCCGACGTAAAGGGCCAGGGCCTGGCCAAACGGGCCTTGGAAATCGCCGCCAGCGGAAGCCACAACATCCTGCTGCTGGGCGCGCCCGGCTCCGGCAAAAGCATGATGGCCAAGCGCCTGCCCTCCATTTTGCCGGACATGACCTTCCAGGAAGCGCTGGAAACCACCATGATCCACTCCATTGCCGGGCAGCTGGAAGCGGGAGGGTCGCTGCTGCAAAACCGGCCGTTCCGGGCGCCCCACCACACCATTTCCACGGCGGGGCTTTCTGGCGGCGGGTCCATCCCCCGGCCGGGGGAGATTTCCCTGGCCCACAACGGCGTGCTCTTCCTGGACGAGTTCCCCGAATTCTCCAAGAACGCCATGGAAGTCCTGCGCCAGCCCATGGAGGACGGCATCGTGACCATTTCCCGGGTAGGCGGCGCGGCCAGCTATCCCTGCCGCTTTATGCTGGTGGCCGCCATGAACCCCTGTCCCTGCGGCTACTTCGGCCACCCCAGCCGCCCCTGCACCTGCTCCTCCCGGGCGGTGGACCGCTATCTGGGACGGGTCTCCGGGCCGCTGCTGGATCGGATGGACTTGCACGTGGAGGTCATGCCGGTCGAGTTCGACGAGCTGGCGGCAGAGGGGGAGAGCGAATCCTCGGCCCAGGTGCGCGCCCGGGTCAACGCCGCCCGGAAACGGCAGATTGAACGGTACGAAGGGCTGGGGTTCACCTGCAATGCCGAGCTGCCGCCCAGCCGCCTGCGGGAGGCCTGCCCCACCACCCAGGAGGCGACCCGCCTGCTGCAAAGGGCCTTTGAGAAGTTCGGGTTCTCCGCCCGGACGTATGACCGGGTGCTCAAGGTGGCACGGACGATTGCGGATCTGGACGGCAGCGACACCATTGGGTCGGCCCACGCGGCGGAGGCCGTGCAGTACCGGACGCTGGACAGGAAATACTGGCTCAAGGGGTTTTGACCGGAAGGCTCAGAGCCTTAGCACCTGCACGGACGTTTTTACTTGGAACCGGCAGTCCGCCATGAACTCCTTCCAGTTTTCGGACGTTGTGCGCCAGTAGGCCGGGTACTTCTGGTAAAGCAGGTTGCCAAAGCCGAAGATGTCGCAGTGGTCTTCCTGCACCGACTGGGCGATAGCCGACGCCATCTCCTCCTGCAGGAGCCCCGCCGCTTCGTGCTCGATTTGCGGATAGGCGCTTTCCGGCAGCTGGCCGCGCCCGCCGGAGACCGCGCTGACGTCCGCCTGGGCCTGCACGTCGATGGTGAACACAGGGCCCTCGTTATCCATATAGACCCCGATGCCCCCCTGCGACCGGGACAGCGACAGCGTCACCGCGCCGAAATCGCCGGTGACCACGGCCTCGCCTTTTTCCAATAAGCCCTTGGCGGCCAGGAAGCCACGGGTCTGCTGCAGGGTCAGGGAGCCTTTCAACTCGTACCCGTCAAAGTAGGCCGTGGACACTACTTCCACCCCGGCTTCCCCCGCGCGCAATACCGGCAGCACGGGGGACGACCCCTCGCGCTTGACGCCGTTTACAAAGTCCAGTATCTCCGCGCCGACCGCCTTGCCGTTGGTGCGGCCGCTGTCGCCCAGCTGCTGGAGCTCGGACATCTTTAAGAGCTTGCCGTCCTTTTCAAAGGAGAGGATGTCTTCGGCCTTGCCCTCGGCCAGGTACATCTGCACGGCGGGTCGGGTGTTGTAGTAGCGGACGAAGAAGTCCAGGCATTGGTCTAAGCCCTGCTCGGCACATTCCTTGCCGAAGACCACCAGGTAGTTGTGGGAGTAGAAGGGCTCGCGGCCCGTGGAGAGGGACAGATTTGTCAGGGCCTCCAGCACCGAGCGGCCCTCGCAGCGGAAGTATTCCTCGCCCTCGTCCTCCGGCGAAATGCTGGAGCGCACCGTCACCACGAAGCCGTCCCCGGCCGCGTCCACCCCGATGCCGTGGATGAGAAGGCGTTCGTACAGCTCCCGGTAGCCGCAGCCCTCCAGGGCCAGCAGCAGGAGGGCCGACAGGAGCAGCCCCAGGGCTTTTTTGCATCTAGTCATGGTTCACCTCGCGAAGTGGTTTTTTCTTCCGATGGAAAAGGTCGGCGACGAGCACCAGCAGCGGAAGGAGAAAGCCTGCCGCCACTGTGCACAAGAACAGCAGGCGCGTGTCCAGCAAAATGTCCCGAGTCCACGGAACCAAAGCCGTGCACAGGGCCACCGCCAGCATCAACAGGGCTGATACCCACGCCCCGCCCCGGGATTCCTCCGGGGTCTTTTTTATGGCCGACAGGCACACCCGGCAGCAATAAATGTCAAAGGCCAGCTTGATGACCAGGCCCATCATCCACACGCCGGTAAAGACTGCATCCAGCCTCTGCATAGAGCGCACCTGGGTGATGGATGCCAGCGCGTACACGGGGAAGTTCTGGGTGTATGCATAGCGCCCCAGGCACCCCACCACCAAGAATAATAGCGCCCCCACGAACACCGCCGTGCCTCCCGCCCAGCTGGCAAAGCCCAGGCCCTTCCGGCCCTTTACCATGGGCAGGAGCATGGCCATGTCCGCAAAGATGGACGTGCGCGCAATGAACAGCAGCACGCCCTCGTAGGTCTGGGTGAGGCCGTTGTAAAAAAGCGGCTCCAGGTTCTCCGGCGAGAACCGCCACGCCACAATGCCGAACACCAGGCCGCATCCCAAAAGCAGCAGCACGAACACGCAGGTAGCGCACCGGGCAATGGTCTCGATGCCCCGCAGCGCCCCATAAAGCGCCGCCCCCACCAGCACCACCGCCACCAGCGCAGAGGAAAACGCAGGGTTCACGGTGTCCATTAGGAAAAGCTGGAACAGGGCCAGGGACGTTCCGTTGACCACCACGAAATAGAGGAAGTAGAGCAGCGGCACCAGCTTCCCGATAAAGCCCATGTCTTCTACGGCCGCGCGTCCCAAGTCCCACTCCGGCCGGCGCCTGTGCAGGCCCCAGATGGGCAGGGAGATCAAAAACCCCAGCCCCATGGCCAGCACGTAGGACACGATGCTCTCCAGCATATTTTCCCCGCCCGTGTACTGGCCGTTGAGCGCAATGGTCACTACCACCCGGGACACGAACATACTAATAAAGAACTGCGCCGCGCTGATTTTCCGTTTTGCCATAAACGCCACCCCCTTACTGCCCAATCTCTCGGCTGCCGGGCATATCCTGTACTTTGGCGTCCCGGCGGGAAAGCTTCTGCCACCCGGCCCGGGCGAATACGTCCCGGAAGACCAGGTTCCCATTGTAGGGCGCTACCGGGCTGAGAAGCGGCACGCCGAAGCTCTCGGAGCCGCACAGGTTGAGAAGCAGGAGCACCAGGCCCAGCATCACGCCCCACACGCCCATAAAGTTGCCGGCCAGCAAAAAGGCCAGCCGCAAAAGGGCCAAGGGCTCGTACAGCCGGGGCACCGCATAGCCGGCGATGGCCGTCAGCGCCACCACCAGCAGTGACGGCGCACTGACCAGTCCCGCCGACACCGCCGTGTCGCCCACCACCAGGCCGCCCACAATGCTCACCGTGGCCGACAGAGACCGGGGCGCCCGCAGCCCTGCCTCCCGCAGAACCTCGTAGAGGAAGTAGAGCAGCAGCGTCTCCGCCATGACCGGGAAGGGCGTCTGGGCCTCGGCCTCGGCGATTTTTAAAAGGAGGCTCTCTGGCAACAGCTCCGGGTGATGGGTGGTGATAGCCACGTACAGTCCGGGCAGAAAGGCGCTCAAGAAAAAAGCCAGGTACTTGAGCCACCGGATGAACGTTCCGTAAAAAGGGCGGGTCAAGTAGTCGTCCAGGGTCTGGAAATTCTCTACGAACAGGAAAGGCACCAGCAGCACGCTGGGCGTGCCCTCCACTAAAATGGCCACCCGGCCCTCTTCAATCTTGCCGCAGACCACGTCGGGGCGCTCGCTCATGCCCACGCCGGTAAAGATGCCGCCCTTCTCCAAAAAGCTCACCAAGTACCCGGCCCCCAGGGCGGTTTGCAGATCGCAGGCCTCCAGCCGCTTCTTCACCTTTTCGATTACGGTGGGCGACGCCACTCCCTCCAAATAACAGATGGCCAGCGGGGTATGGCTCTGGCCGCCTACCTGGGCCTTCTCGAATTTCAAGGACGTAGTCTTCATGCGGCGGCGGATCATGGCCATGTTGCTCTGGTAGCTTTCGGTGAAGCCGTCCTTGGCCCCCCGCTGCATGACTTCGTTCTGGGGCTCCTCGGGCCCCCGGCTGTCAAAGCCCTGCACCCCAAAGACCAGCGCCTCGGCGCAGCCGTCGATGCACAGCACCGCAAAGCCGCTCATCAGCAGCAGGAGGATCTGCTCCATCTGCTCCTCGCGCTTCTGCTCTACGGAGCCCAGCACATTCTGCTCAATGAACTTCAGCTTCATCTCCCCGTCGCCGGGCATAATGGGCGCGCCCATCAGGGGGTTGAGGATGCTCAGGGTGATGGTCTGCTTGCTCACCAGGCCGTCCAGCGCAAACAGCGCCGCGCCGGTGCCGGAAAGCTCCAGCTCCCGCATCATGAAGTCCATGGAGTTTTGAAACTCCGCCTGCAAATACTCTTTGTTGTCTTGAAGCCTCGCGGATACTTTTTCCATGGCGCGCCCTCCTTTTTTCCCTAGTATCTGCCAAGGGGATAAAATTATGCAGGGGCTGGCATACTAAAGGGAGTTTCATCTTCTGAGAAAAGAGGGGATTTCCCATGCTAACTTCTTTATTGCGGACTTTTGTCATGTACGGGGCCATCCTGCTGAGCGTGCGCATTATGGGCAAGCGTCAGATCAGCCAGCTGCAGACCTCCGAGCTGGTGGTGACCCTGCTCATTTCCGAGCTGGCGGTCATGCCCATCCAGCAGCACGACGACCCCTTGTGGAACGGGCTGATCCCCATGGGCGCGCTGGTCTTCTGCGAGATTGTAGTCTCGCTGTTCATGCTCAAAAGCGGACATTTCCGGCAGATGGTCTGCGGCAAGCCCATGGTGGTCATTGAGAAGGGGAAGGTTCTGCAGGGCCAGCTGCGCCGCCTGCGCATGAGCACCGAGGACCTTTTTGAGGAGCTGCGCCAAAGCGGGTGCTTCTCCCTGGAGGACGTAGAATACGCCATCGTGGAGACAAACGGCGCCATGAGCCTTTTGAAAAAGAGCGCCAACGACAGCCTCACCCCCAAGCAGGCCGGGGTCAAGGTGGACCCGGCCGCCCTGGAGGTGGTAGTGGTAAGCGACGGGAAGCTTTCCATGCACTCCCTGGAGCTGGTGGGCAAGACCCCCGCCTGGGCCCGGGAGCAGGCTAAGCACGCGGGGCTTGCCCTCTCCGATGTATTCATTATGACCGCCCATCCCGGGGGAAAATGCAAGGTAATCCCAAAAGATAAGGCAAAGGGTTGACATAATTCAAAAAACGTGTATAATAGAGATAATTATAACATTTTAGCAATGTGTCTTGCTACTATTCAAAAGCAGGGCAGAAAGGGGGCTGCTATGACCATACGCACAGTATGCAAAGAGCTGGTGCGCACACCCATGAAGACGGTGCTCTTTTTGGTGCTGCTGGCGCTGTCTACGGCGCTGCTGGTTTTGGGGGTGAACCTCTACGTCAGCTGCCAGGCGGCGCGGGAACAGGTATCGCTCAACTACAAGACCGTGGGCACCATCGAGCAGAAGGCCGACTCCATCCAGGACATCGACGAGGAGACAGCCGAGAGTATCATCCGATATTTCCCTTGGGAAGACCCGTATGCCAAGTACACGGTCACCCTGCCGGAGGGCCTTTTTGACGGCCTGCCCACCAAGTACCCGGTGGAGAACCGTCCCACGCTCATCACCACCGCTGACATTTACAGCCAGTTTAAGCCCGATGAGGCGGCCCGGGTGGAAACGCCCAAGCGGATTTACCCGGTGGATGTGCTCACCTTCACGCCTTTGGAGGATATCGACTCGGCCGACGAGAACTTTATGAGCCGCTTCGAAAGCCTGCGCAGGTATGGCCTAGCGGACTTTAGCCTATCGGCCCAGATCACGGCCATTAACGGGGAAGCCCTGGATAGGCCCCAGCAGTATACTCTTTACTGGCCTGCGGGTGAGACCGAGCTCGTCACCCTGAAGGCCGGCACTGAGTACATATCGGCGGCAATTCCCGGGTACTCCGATGGCGACGGGTCCATTTATTCCCTTACCCGGGCCAGCGGCACCACCGCTATCTCTACGGGCGGCATGGAGTATGAAATCGCCGAACACGTGGCCTATGAGAACACGCCGGAATTTGCCCAGACCCAGGTGGCCCAGTGGCTGGACGAGCTATCCCTATCCAGCCAAAACCTGCATAACATGGAATACAACACGGTCATTACCGTGCCCACCCAGAGCCTCGACCTTCTGGACCCCTTCTACCAGGACAAGGTGACCATGCGCCAGGGGAGGGAGATCACCCAGGAGGAGTTTGACACAGGGGCTAAGGTGTGCATGATCTCCGAGGACTTTTTGTACGGGGGCCCGGATGCAGCCAACCCGGACTTCCTGAATTTCGTAAACGTAGGGGACAAGCTGCGCCTGAACTGGCATGGAGCCGTTTATGGGGAGGGCCCCGCCCAGGTTTCCACCCGCCTGGACAGCATCAGCATCACCCAGGGGACCTGCACCTATGAAATCGCCGGGACCGAGGAATATGAAGTGGTCGGCCTTTTTGCCAGCACCATGACCGGCATGGACTACGAAAACGGCGGCCTTACCAACCTGGGCAGCTACCAGATCATCGTGCCCAGCGCCTCCTTTGACTTCGAATCCATCCCCATTGTGTCCGGCGGGCCTATCAAGCAGGGCGCGTGCTCCTTTGAGCTGGAAAACGGCACAGGCGGCGCATTTTTGGATGCCCTGGAAAAGCTGGAGTACAGCGACCTCATCCAAGTCTCCTTAAGCGACCAGGGCTATTCGGCCATTGCCAAGGGTTTGGACGCCATCTCGCTTTTGGCTATGATCCTGCTTCTGGCCGGAGGCGCCAGCGCCTTATGCCTCTTGCTGTTCTTCGTCTACCTGCAGATCGCCCGGCGGGAGCGCGAGGCCGCCATCCAGATTTCCCTGGGGGCCGGGCGCCGACGCAGCGCGGCGTTCCTGCTGCTGAGCGTCCTGCTAGTGGCCGTGGTGGGCATCGCGGCCGGGACGGTTTTGGGCCACCAGGTCACCGACCAGGTCTCCACCCAGGTGTACACCCAGGCCAAAGAGAGCGGGTTCAGCCGGGAATACAGCGACCAGTTTGAAGCCAGCCAGGACAAGGAGTTTGTTTATGACGGCCGCGCCCAGTGGCCGCGCTCCCTGGGGGCCGGACTTTCGGCGCTGGGAGCTGGCTTGGTGCTGTCCATCGCATTTACCGCAAACTCGCTGCGCAAGGAACCCCTGGAGCAGCTGACCCGCAAGGATTAAGGGAAGGAGGACGCCTATGTTTTTCAGTAAAGAATTGGGCCGCAGCCTGAAGCGTCACGGCAAAAAAACCGCCATCGCCCTGCTGGTATCGGCGGTGCTGGGGGTGTTCCTCTGCCAGTTTTCCGGGAGCGTGGACACATACCGCCGCCGGCTGGAGGAGCTGTCCCAAAATGCGGACCTGCGGGTGACGTTCGTCAATTCCTCGGGCACGCGCACGGTGGGCCTGCTGGTCTACGACGACAAGCTGCAGGCCCTGGAGGACAGCGGCCTGACAGAGCCGGGCCTCTATGTGGCCGAGTGCCTTTTCAGCGACGGCACCGAGGACGACCAGCCGGACATCCGCAACCCCAAGCGCCTGGTACAGCCCATTATGGCCTTTACCCAGGAGGAACCCCTGGCCATCACCCCGGACAACATCACTTATTTTGACGGCTACGACGCCTCGCTTTTTGCCTCCAGCGAGCCCGTCTGCCTGCTGCCCCAGGAGCGCTTTGAGCGCCTGGGCTATCAAGCGGGGGACAAGGTGCACATCCAGCTGTTCACCACCGGCCACAACGGGAAGAGCATCCACCCGGGTGTCGAGCTGGACCTTACCATTGCCGGCACCTACAAAAATACAGCCCAGGGCCTGCCCCCGGTAAATGCCAGCGGGATGGTCTGCCCTTATCTGGTCATGCGCCAGGGCCTGGAGGACTCGAAGCTGAATATATGGCCCAGCCAGGCCTACCTGTCCATCCCCGACCCGGAAAACCTCAACGCTGTCAAGGCGCTTTTGGAAGAGCTGGAAATCCTCCCCGTAAACGCCCACCTGGCCAGCTCCGCACGGTTTGCCAAGACCGCCATCATCAACGACAGCGTTTACATCGGCACCGCCGAGCCCACCCAGCGCACCCTGAACCTTCTGCAAAGCCTGTACCCGGCCGTGTTCGGCGCGGTGGCGCTGATTGCGCTGCTGGCCTCCTACCTGCTCATGCAGAGCCGCCGGGAGGAGATTGCCCTGCAGCGCTCGCTGGGGGCGGGGAAGGGGCGCATCTTCGCGCTGTTCTTTGCCGAAAGCGCCTGCCTGTGCATCTTAGGCACAGCCGCCGCCTGCCTGCTGTGCACCCTGGCTTTCGGGACGCACATCGCGGCGCTGGGCCTGCCGCTTTTAGGTTACATCGCCGCCTACCTGGTGGGGGCCGGAGCGGCCATCCTGCTGATGCTGCGCACGGGGGTACTGGCCGTGCTGGCGGCGGCAGAATAATCCCACAACAAAAAACCGGCTGCTGGGCTGCCAGCAAGCCGGTTTTTTTATGCGTTTATTCCTGGGTTTCGCCCTTGTCTTCTAAAAGCGGTACAGTCACTTCGATTTCCGTGTCCTCCCCGTCCGAATCCCCGGGCCGGTAAAGGGTAACGGTGATCTGGTCGCCGGGGGCATAACCCTGCAGCAAATTGGAAACGTCCCGCAGGCTGGAAACAGGTTCGCCGTCCAGGGCGGTGATGATGTCTCCCACCTGGGCCGCCGTGCCCGTAAAGGAGCTGTCCTCGTTGATCTGGGTGATCATCAGCCCTGCGGGGATCTGGTACATCATGGCGCTCTCCGAGCCGATTTCGCGGATCATGATCCCCAGCCGGGTACGGCCCTTGATGTAGCCGCCGGACAGCAGCTCATTGAGGATGGGCTGGGCCTTCGTTACGGGGATGGCAAACCCCATGCCCTCGTAATTCTCGGTGACGATCTTCGAGGAGTTGATGCCCACCACCTGGCCGTACATATTCACCAGGGGGCCGCCGGAATTGCCGGGGTTGATGGCGGCGTCGGTCTGGATGTAGGTCATGCCGCCCAGGCTGTACTGGCCCACCTCGCGGTTGAGGCCGGAGACAATGCCCCGGGTCAGGGTGTTGGCGTACTTGCTGCCGCCCGGGTTGCCCAGGGCCATCACCCACTCGCCCATGGCCAGCTCGTCTGCGTCGCCGAAGGCGGCCGGGGTGAAGCCATAGTCATTGGTCTTGACCACGGCCAAGTCGGTGGTGCGGTCGAGCCCCACCACTACTGCATCGTACTCCTGGCCGTCGTAGGCGGTAACGGTGATGCGGGAGCTCTTGGAATTCAAGACCACATGGGCGTTCGTGATAATGTAGCCATCTGCCGTGGCAATGATGCCCGTGCCCCGGCTCTGGGCGGTCTGGCCTTCACGGGTCAGGGACGCATTGATGCCCACGGTTGATTTCACCACCTGGTTATACAGGTCTTCCGGCTCCAGGGTGTCCCCTTCGGGCTTGGGGTTTATCTGGATGCCGTCGGTGTTGGGGGTCACGTCTACGTTGGGGAGGTCTTCCGGCTCTTCCTCCGCCTCCTCTGTTTTGCTTTCAGGGGGCTGCGCTTCGCCTGGCAAAGATGGCGGCTCGATATCCTCAATACCGGGCGGGGTGAGGAATTCCCGGTTAGACGTATTCCATTCATAGGCTACATACACCCCAAAGCCAATGAGCGAACCCACCGCTAAAATGGAAACAATCCACAGCAAAATTTTCAGGCCCAAAGGCTTCTTCTTTTTCTGAGGCGGCTCCGGCTGGGGAGGGACTACCCCGTAAGGCGCATACGCCATAGGCTGGACGGGATAATACCCTGTTTGCGACTGCTGGGGCGGAACCGGCTGGGGCTGGGGCGGAACCCCATAGTAAGGAGGATACCCCCCATAATACCCCTGCCCGTAGGGCGCGGCCGGAGGCGGCATCTGCCCAGGCTGCGGCATATAGGGCGCCTGGGGCGGGTAGGGGATGTACCCCGATTCCTGTCCCGGCCAGGCAGGCGGCGGGGGCGGTGCAGGCGGCTCCACAGTGGGGGAGTGGCTGGCTACATCCTGCCACTGGGGCTCGGGCTGCGGCTCCTCTGCCGGGGGAGCCGGCTCTTCTGCTGCCGCTTCCTGGGGCTCCTGAGGCTCCTGGAGGGCGGGTTCCTCCGGCGGGGACTCTTCTTCGGGCGGTTGGCTGAAACCGTCTTCCACAGGCTCTATGGCCTCTTCCTGGACGCTTTCCTGCTCCAGGTCTTTATTTTCCATGTCCGTCATCTTCCTTACTCCTTTCGGGGGATTCCTTCTCGTGCTTGTCATGCTTGTCGTGTTTATCCTGTTTCCGCTTGCTTTCCCGGACGCGGGGTTCCTTCTCTTTGAGCTTCGGAGGCTCCGGCGGCTTGGGGATGGTGAATTCAAACCGGCAGAACTCCCCCTGCACCGAGCTCACCGTAATGTCGCCCCCGTGCAGCTTTAAGATGGTGCGTACCAAATACAGCCCCAGGCCCATGCCGTTCTTGTCCCGGCTGCGGGACTTGTCGCCTTTATAAAAACGGTCAAAGACCATGGGCAGGTCTTCCGGCGCGATGCCCGGCCCCGTGTTCTCAATGACCACGGTGGTGCGGTCAATGCCGTCAATGACCCGGGGAGTGATGGAACCGCCCGTATTGGTAAATTTTACCGCGTTTTCCACTAAGTTATACACGACCTGGTGCAAAAGGTCGGGGTCGCCGTAGACGGTCTGGGGGCAGGCGTCCTCCAGGCCCTTTATTTCGATCTGCTTTTCGTCAATGCTCTTTTCAAACGTCAGCAGGGTGGACACGATGGTGTTGGTCATATCAAACCGCGCGGGATGTATCTCCATGTCGCCGCTGTCAATGCGGGACAGATCCAGCATGGACTTGACAAGCCGGGACAGCCGCTTTACCTCGTCCGACACGATGTGCAGGTATTTGCTCTGCTCCTCCTGGGGGATGGTGCCGTCCAGTATGCCGTCAATGAAGCCGGCGATGGTGGTCATGGGGGTTTTCAGCTCGTGGGACACGTTGGCGATAAAGCTGCGGCGCATCCCCTCGGAGTTGGTCAGCGAATCCGCCATGTTGTTAAAGGACACGGCCAGCTGCCCTATCTCATCCGCACTGGTGACGGGCACGCGCATGGAGAAATCCCCCGCGCCGAAGCTCCTGGCCGCCGCCGACATCTGCCTTAAAGGCTTCACCAGCCGGAAAGAGAACATCCCCGCCATACAGAAGGTGATGGCAATGGCCGCCCCCGCCGACAGCAGGAAAATTTTGAAGGCCTCTCCCTGCACGGAGTTCATGGACGCCGCGCTGGTGGCCGCGAACACGGCCCCCACAACCGGCCCCTCCTCCTGCACGGACATGGGCACGCCGATGATATAGTACCGGCTGGTATACAGCCCCCCAAAGGTGTCGCGCCCCTCAAACATCCCCTTGGCCGCCTGGTCCACAAACTGCTTGGGCACCTCCTGGGGTTCGGTGAGCTTGCTGTTGGGGTAGTTGCCCAGGAGGATATGCCCCTCCAGGTCGGTGATAAAAATATCCGCGTCGATACTCACCGAGAACCCGGAGATGAACGTCTTAAGGAGCTCCGTTTGCAGCTCATACTGGCCCTCGCCCTTATCGGACAAAAACCGCCTGGACACCCCGGCAATGGACCCGGCGTTCTGGGTGAGCAGGGCCTTTTTCTCCTGCCGCCAGTACTGCCCAAAAAAGACCATCAGCACGCTGCCCATCATCACAAAGCTCATCAGCACAATGGCCATGGTGATGCCCAGGTACCGTTTGAAAATGCTCTTTTGCACTTACGTTGCCCCTTCTTTTACTTCAAACTTATAGCCCACGCCCCACACGGTCTTCAGCGTCCACTTGTCCGACACGCCCTCCAGCTTTTCCCGCAGGCGCTTTACGTGCACGTCCACGGTGCGGCTGTCGCCGTAATAGTCGAAGCCCCAGACCTCATCCAGCAGCTGGTCCCGGGTAAAGACCCGGTTGGGGTTGGAGGCCAGGTGGTAGATGAGCTCCATTTCCTTGGGCGGGGTGTCCACCTGCTGGCCTTTGACCCGCAGCTCGTAATTGGTCAGGTTGATGGTCAGGTTTTCGTAGGACACCTCCTTGCTGTCGTCCTGCCGGCCGTTCCCCCGGCCGCTGCGGCGCAGCACGGCGTTGATGCGCGCCACCACCTCCTTGGTCTCAAAGGGCTTGACCACATAATCGTCCGCGCCCAGCTCCAGGCCCAGCACCTTGTCGAACACCTCGCCCTTGGCCGTCAGCATGATGATGGGCACCGAGGACTTCTTGCGCAGCTCCCGGCACACCTGCCAGCCGTCCAGGCCGGGCAGCATGATGTCCAGCAAAATTAAGTCGGGCGAGATGCTGTCGAACATTTTCAAGGCCGTCTCCCCGTCGTTGGCGATGGAGGCCTCGAAGCCCTCCTTGGCGATGTACAGGCGTAAAAGCTCACATATATTGGTATCGTCGTCTACGATCAGGATTTTTCCAGTTGCCATAGGTTCCTTTTTTCTCCTCTCTAAGAAATACACGTCTCCTAGTGTATTCTAACCTTTCCTTATGGCGAAATCAAGAAGTACTGGTGAATTTTATGTGAAGACCCTTGATTTTCCCGCCCAATCCTGCTAAAGTGAATGTATAATCTTCCCTTTAGGAGGCAGTCAAAAATGGCAAACCGTTTTATCCTCAATGAAACATCCTATCATGGCAAGGGCGCTATCGAAAACATCGTCCCCGAAGTAAAAGGCCGGGGCCTGCAAAAGGCGCTCCTTTGCTCCGACCCGGACCTGCTGAAGTTCGGCGTGACCCAGAAGGTCACCGCCCTTTTGGACGGAGCCGGCCTGGCTTATGAAATCTACTCCAATATCAAGGCGAACCCCACCATCGAGAACGTCCAGTCTGGTGTAGAAGCCTTTAAGGCAGCAGGGGCGGACTATCTCATCGCCATTGGCGGCGGCTCCTCTATGGACACGGCCAAGGCTATCGGCATTATTGCCGCCAATCCCGATTTCGCCGACGTACGCTCCCTGGAGGGCGTAGCCGACACCAAGAACCCGGCAAAGCCGATCATTGCCGTGCCCACCACCGCCGGTACTGCTGCGGAGGTCACCATCAACTATGTCATTACCGATGCCGAAAAGGACCGCAAGATGGTCTGCGTAGACCCCCACGACATCCCCGTGGTCGCCGTGGTGGACCCGGACATGATGTCCACCATGCCCAAGGGCCTCACCGCCGCCACCGGTATGGACGCCCTCACCCATGCCATTGAAGGCTATATCACCGCCGGAGCCTGGGAGCTCTCCGATATGTTCCACCTGAAAGCCATCGAAATCATTGCCCGCTCCCTGCGCGCCGCCGTGGAGAACGACCCCCAGGGCCGCGAGGACATGGCGCTGGGCCAGTATGTGGCCGGCATGGGCTTCTCCAACGTGGGCTTGGGCATCGTGCACTCCATGGCCCACCCCCTGGGCGCCCTGTATGACACCCCCCATGGCGTAGCCAATGCCATCATCCTGCCCACGGTTATGGAGTACAATGCCCCCGCTACCGGCGAAAAATACCGGGAAATTGCCCGGGCCATGGGCGTAAAGGACGTAGACGCCATGACCCAGGAGGAGTACCGCAAGGCCGCTATCGACGCCGTCAAGCAGCTCTCCCAGGACGTAGGCATCCCCGCTGACCTGAAAGAGATCGTCAAGCCCGAGGACATCCCCTTCCTGTCCCAGTCCGCTTATGACGATGCCTGCCGCCCCGGCAACCCCCGTGAGACTTCCGTAGAGGAGATCGCGGAGCTGTACCGCTCGCTGCTGTAAAAATTTTTGGCAAAACAAAAAAATCCCTCTTGACTCTCCCCTTACGTCATAGCGTATACTAGGGCCACGGTACCGAAAAGGAGGCGCGATATGCAAAAGGATTTGCTTACCGTCAAACAGGCGGCCGCCCTCAGCGGCGTGAGCGTGCGCACGCTCCACCATTACCACAAGCTGGGCCTGCTCGTGCCGGCGCAGGTCACCGAAGCTGGCTACCGGCTCTACGGTGAAAAGGAGCTGGCGCGCCTGCAGCAGATCCTCCTTTACAGGGAACTGGACTTCTCCCTGGAGGAGATCGGCGGCCTGCTGGCCTGCGGGCCCGACGCCCTGCACGACGCTTTGGAAAAGCAGTCCCTGCTGCTGGAGCTCAAGCGCCAGCGGCTGGGCCGGATTATCGATTTAACCAATCGATTGCTGAAAGGAGAGAACATTATGGATTTTAACGCTTTTGATACCACCGAACTGGAACAGCAGAAAGAACAATACGCCCAAGAGGTAAAGGGCCGCTGGGGCAACACGGCCGAGTATGCCGAATACCTGCACCGCACGGGCTGCTATGGCAAGGAGGAGTGGGACAAGGTCTACGCCGGCATGGGCGATATCTTCCAGCGCTTCGCTGCCTGCATGGAGGACGGGCCGTCCTCGCCCAAGGCCCAGGCCCTTGTTAAAGAATGGCGGGACTTCATCACAAAAAACTTTTACACCTGCTCGGACGAGATTTTGCAAAACCTGTCCCAGATGTATGAACACGACCCCCGCTTTGTGGCCACCTTCGAGAAGACGGCACCGGGGCTTGGGCGATTCATCGCCTCGGCCATAAAAGCAAGCTGCTAAAACAGAGAAGGACTGGGAACCCCCCAGCCCTTCTTTTTATGCTCAATATTCCACTTTCAGCCACTTGCGTTCCGCCGCGGATTTCTTTCCCGCCACGATGACCGCCAGTGTATTGTGCCCGTCCCGGCCGGTGACGGTAGGGGCGCGCTCGTTGACGATGGATTCCACAAAATCGTCAATGATGCCGCTCTTAAGCTGCTTGGTGTTGGTGGAGATGGAGCCCACCTGGTACTTGACTCGGGTGCCGTCTCGCTGTTCCACCACGATGTCGTCCGCGAAGTCGCCGAAGATTTTCATGACGCCCTTGTCGCCATAAATGATGGTGCTGTTGTCCTCCTCGCCGTAGTTGGTCCAGGAGACGTTCATGGTGCCAAAGGCGCCGCTTTTCATGTGGAAGATGGCCGAGGCGTTGTCCTCCAGGTCGATGAGCTGGCCGTTGGGATAGCGCTTGTCACGGGTGACGGTCTCGCAGCAGATGTCGTCGACCTCGTCGTCGGTCAGGAAGCGGATGATGTCCAGCTTATGAGCCCCCAGGTCACCCAGTGCGCCAAAGTGGGCCTTGTCCTTGTCAAAGAACCACGTGCTGTTGGAACGGTTTACGCTCCAATACTCCGGGCCGGGGTGGCGGAAGTTGCTTTGGATGGACAGGATATTGCCAATCATGCCGGATTGCAGGAGCTCCCGGGCCTTGCGGTGGGTGGGCAGCAGGCGCTGGTTGTGGCCGATCATCAGGATTTTCCTGGCTTTCTCGGCGGCCTCCATCATCTTGCGGGTGTCGGACAGCTCTAAGGCCATGGGCTTTTCGCACAAGACGTGCTTGCCAGCCTCCAGAGCCATTATGCTGTAAGGGGCGTGGGTGTTGTTGGGGGAGCAGATGCTCACGGCGTCGATCTCGGGGTCGGCCAGCAGTTCTTCTACTGTGCCGTATGTCTTTGCCCCGTACCCGGCGGCCAGTTCCTTTGCGCGCTCCTGGTCGAAGTCGTAGAGCGCCACCACCTCGGAATGGGGATTGTCCGTGTACTCCGGGGCGTGACGGCGGGCTGTGATCATGCCGCATCCAATAATGCCAACCTTAACCTTTTTCATACGAATACCATCCTTTTCTATTTTTATTTTATAGGCTTCACTACGGTTCCTCTATCCACAAGCTCCGTGCCGACCCAGAGGGTTTCCGGCTCTCCTTCGGGGGCCTCCCGGCGGCGCAGCAACAATTCTACTGCTTTTCGGCCCATTTCGGCCGCGTGTATGCCCACCGAATTTACCGGCGGCGATAAAATCTCCGACACGGTATTATCATACCCCATTAAGGAAAGTTCCGTGGGGATTTTTACTTCTGCCTGGTACAAATACTGCATGGCCCCGCAAATCAGCGTGTCTGCCGCCCCGAAGACCCCGGTGGGGCGTGGGCATTTCTCCCAAAGGTCGGCCATGGCCCTGCAGCCGCTGGGAGGCTGGTAGCTCTCCATGAGCTTTTCCATCTGACGGTCGGGAGCGATGCCATTGTCCCGCAGGGCATCCCGGTATCCTTGTAGCCGCAGCTTTTCTACGGACTGGCCGCTGTCCAGCCCAATGTAGGCGATTTTCCGGTGCCCTGCCTTTATCATCGATTCCACCGCGCTATAAGTCCCGGCGTGGTCATCCAGCAGGACGCGGTCGCAATGTTCGGGCGCCCGCTCTATCCATACGACGGGGATTCGGGCCCGTTCCAGCTTTTTCAGCAACGGCGCTTCCAGCCGCCCGATGGAGGTAATGATTACGCCGCTCACCCGCCGGCCGATGAATTCAGTGACGATGCGTTCGTCTTCGCCAGGCAGGCCGTATTTCGTGAAGTTCAGCACCTGGTAACCTTTTTGCGTACACGCCTCGTCTACCGCCCGGCTGATTTGCGCAAAGAGCATATTCGGGCTGAATTGCAGGATGTGGCCTATAAGCTGCACCCCGTTCTTGAGGCCCTGGGCCATCGTGTTCGGCACATAGCCTAGTTTGCGCACCGCTTCTTCCACCCGCTGCCGATTTTCTGCGGAGACATAGCCATTTTTGTGTATGACACGCCCCACAGTGGTCTGCGAAACTCCGGCCAGCCGCGCTACGTCGGCCATCTTCGGATTCCCACTGGCATCCTTCATAACCGCTTCCCTCCCCGCTTTTTCCATATGGTATCGTCTCCATGTGGTGACGATACCATATTAACACCTCTTGCTTTACTTGTCAAGGATTTTCTATAATATTTCAAAATAAAAAAGCGAAAGGGACGGATTGCTCCGTCCCTTCTGCTTGGGCTTGTAAAATTTA
>CANTDZ010000011.1 GCA_947652665.1 uncultured Clostridia bacterium | reverse complement strand
GAAAGATTTTGGAAATTGCGGCTATAGCGTAAGGCCATCGAAAAGAATGGCGGGAAATACAATAAAAAGAAAACCCTCGGAAGCGTACAAACTTCTAAGGGTTTTCCTATTTCATCCGGCTTTACGCGCTGAAAACGCTTTCGGCGGTCTCCGTCTCGAATTGCTTGTTGTACAGGTCGGCGTAGTAGCCTCCCAGAGCCATAAGCTCTCCGTGGGTACCCTGCTCGATGATTTTGCCGCCGCGCACCACCAAAATCAAATCAGCCTTGCGGATGGTGGACAATCGGTGCGCAATCAGGAAGGAGGTGCGGCCCGTGAGCATAGTCGAAATGGCTTCCTGGATGAGGGCCTCGGTCTTGGTGTCGATGGAAGCCGTAGCCTCGTCCAGGACGAAAATGCGGGGGTCGGCCAGGACGGCCCGGGCAAAGGACACCAGCTGCTTTTCCCCAGTGGAGAGCTGGCCGCCGCCTTCGCCTACGTCGCTGTCGTAGCCGTGCTCCATGCGGGTGATGAAGTCGTGGGCGTTTACCAGCTTGGCCGCGGCGACGATCTCCTCGTCGGTGGCATCCAAGCGGCCATAGCGGATGTTTTCCTTTACCGAACCGGAAAACAGGTGGGGCGTCTGCAACACGTAGCCAATGCTGCTGTGCAGCCACAGCATACTGCGTTCCCGGTAGTCGCGGCCGTCAATGAGGATGCGGCCCTCCGTGGGTTCAAAGAAACGGCAGGCCAGGTTCACCAGCGTGGACTTGCCCGCGCCCGTCTCGCCGACAATGGCCACCGTCGTGCCAGCCGGGACGTCCAGGGTGAAGTGCTCCAGGACATTCTCGGTGCCGTCGGGGTAGCGGAAGGTGATGTCGTCAAAGGTAATGTGGCCTTTCAGCTCCTCCCAGTTTTCCCGCTTGGGGTCGAAGGAGGTGCCGTATTTTTCTACAATCTCCGGCGTGTCGGTAATCTGGGGCTGCAGCTCCAGCAGGGCCGAGACGCGCTCGATGTTGGCCTGGGTGGCAATGAAATTGGAGATAGTGCGGGCCAGGGTCTGCACGGGGTCGGCGATAACCAGGGCGAAGTTCATAAAGACGGTCAGCTCGCCAATGCCGATGCTGCCCCACAGCACCATGTTGCCGCCACCGGTAATGACAAAGGCCACAGCCAGCGCCGTCAAAAAGCCGATGATGGGCACGTACACCGCGTTGAGCATGACCGCGTGGATGGTGGTGTGCTTCATGCGGCTGGTGACCTCTTCGAAAGCGGCAGTGTTCTTGTCCTCAATGACCAGGGTCTTGGAGGTCTTCGCGCCGGAGATGCCCTCGTTGTAGTGGCGGGTGATCTCGGCGTTGATCTTGCGCACCTGCCGGTTCAGGTTCAAAATGCGCTTTTGGAAGTAGAGGGTGGCCAGGGCAATGGCCGGCACCACCACGATAATCAGCAGCGCCAGCCGCCAGTTGATGAAGAGCATCACGCCCATGCACCCAATGACGTAAGCGAGGCTCCAGAAAATATCCACCAGGCTCCAAGCGAACACGCCGCCGATGCGGTTGGTGTCGCTCATGACCCGGGAGAGGATAACGCCCACGGGGGTGGTGTTGTAGTAGGAAAAGCTCAGCGTCTGCAAATGGGTGAACAGGGTCTTTTTCAGGTCGCGGCCCAGGTACATTTCCACCTTCAGCGCCGACCGGGCAAAGACGATGGTGCACGTCATTTGCAGCAGCACGATGAGCATATAGCCAATGGCAAACCCCGTGATGCCCTCGGTACTGCGGGGGCTGACGAACTTATCCACCGCATAGCCGGACAGCAGCGGGTAACAGATATCCACCGCCGCGTTGACCAGCATGGTCACAATAATAATGACCATCAGCCGCCGGTAAGGCCGTAAAAAGGGCAGCAGCTTGGCCCAGGTCTTCATAGACGCAAAGCGGCCCTTCTTTTCTATGTTCTTGTTTTCCATATGGTTCTCCTTTTTATGTCGCTTTCTGCATATCGAAAATGCGCTTATAAATGCCCTCCTGCTGGGAAAGCTCCTGATGAGTGCCCATCTGTGCCACCCGGCCCCGGTCCAGGACCAGGATTTGGTCGGCGTTCATGAGCGTGGTAATGCGGTGGGCAATCAGGATGGTCGTGCCGTGCACATTCTCCTTAATGGACTGGCGGATTTTGGCGTCCGTCTCCATGTCCACAGCCGAAAGGGAATCGTCAAAAATCTTGATGGCGGTGTCCTGCATGAGCATACGGGCGATGGCCACCCGCTGCTTCTGGCCGCCGGAAATGGTCACGCCGCGCTCGCCGATAGGCGTCTCGTAGCCCTGGGCGAAGTTCTCAATGGCGTCGTCAATGACCGCCAGCCGGGCAAAGTGCCGCACCGTCTCCAGGTCTTCCCGGGCCGCGCCGTCTGCAATGCTCTCCCGGAAGGTCTTGGAAAACAGGAAGGGTTCCTGTAAAACGATGCCGATATTTTTGCGCAGGTGGTGGATGTCCATCTGCCGGATGTCCACCCCGCCGATGGTGATGGAGCCCTGGCCCTCGGGCAACTCGTAGAGGCGGTCCAACAAATACATCAGCGTGGACTTGCCGCTGCCCGTAGCGCCCAAAATGCCGAAGGTCGACCCAGCCTTGATGGAAAAGCTCACGTCCTGCAGGACGCCGGTGCTGCCGGTATAGCCAAAGCTCACGTGGTCGAAGACGATGTCGCCGTTCAAGTCCGGAGCCTGGGGGGCGGGGCAGTTTTCTTCTTCTTTGGCGTCCAGGATGTCAAAGATGCGAGTGGCGCTGATGGAGGTCTTGCTCAGCTCGCTCAAAAGGCGGCCCAGGTTGCGCACAGGCCACACCAGCATGGAATTGTAAGCGGTGAAGGCCAGGAACTCCCCGGCGGTCAGCTGGCCGCGTTCCACAAAGAAAGCCCCGGCCACAATAATCACGCATACCTGAAAGCCCGCGAAGAAATCGCCCAGGCCCCAGTTCAGGCCCATGACCTTGCCCAGGCGCACCCACATATTGGTGAATTCTTCGTTTTTTGCGTTAAAGCGGTCGATTTCAAAGCGCTCGCGGCCAAAGGCGCGCACCACGCGCACGCCGGTGAGGTTCTCCTGGACTAAAGCGGTGAGCTGGCCCTCGGTTTCGTCGGCCTTTTGGAATTTTTTGCCCACAATGCCGAAGAATATAAAGGAGGTCACGAACACTACCGGGATAAACGCCGTGACGATTAAAGACAGCTGGACATTCATGGCGAACATGAGCGCCAGGGAAACCACAATCAGCAGGACAATGCGGATGCATTCCATGAGCTGGTCGCTGACAAAGTTGCGGATCAGGTCCACGTCCTGGGTACAGCGCTGGATGATGTCGCCGGTCTGGTGGGAATTGTGCCAGGCGTAGGGCAGGCGCTGGATGTGGTCAAAGAGCGTGTCGCGGATGCGGGCCACGGTGCCCTCGCAGGCCCGGGCCAGGTTCATGCGGGAGGAGTAAGTGGTCAGGGCGGCAATGGCCGCAAACCCCAGGGACACCGCCGCGCAAAGGGCGATGCTCCCCCGCAGAAGCTCCCGCAGGCCCTCCTCTCCCCCCAGGGATTCAATCCAACCGGACAGGAAGCCCGGCAGGCTGAAGGGGTTGTCGTTGATAACGGAATCCACCGTGACGCGGATGACCTGGGGGGTCATGTAGTTGGCCACCACGGAGAGGATCACCATGAGCATGGCCAGCACGAACTGCGCCCGGAACCCCTTGGTGTAGGGGAAAAACCGCAGGATGGTGGATTTAGGCGGTTGGTTTTTGTTTTTTACCTTTTTCATAAATTTGTACCTCTCATAAAAAAAGCGCGGCAAAGCCAATGCTCGCCCCTTGACACGGCGGGGCGGATGCAGGTTTGGCTATGCCAGCGCGGTTCTGTGCAACGTACAGCAGACAGCGGGCAGAAATGACGGTATACAAAATAGTAGCACGGGTTGCAGGAAATGTCAACCGAGGAAAAAAGATTTTTAGAAAATTCACAAATCAGGTCCAAAAGGGGGTTGAAATTTGAGATGGTAAGGAGTATACTATAAGCATATCTAGTTTATAAAACCAGATGACAAGATTCGAAAGGGTGTGTAATATGGAACAGATTGAGAAACGCCGGAGGCTGGGACTGCCCCGGTATACGTTGGGGGAAGAGATTTTTTCGTCGGTATCCCACGGAGTGTCCGCGATGCTGGCTGTGGCAGGGCTTGTTCTGCTGCTGGCCGTTTGCCGAAAAACGCCGCTTACCGTCAGCTGCGTTTCTATATACGGCTCGACAATGGTGCTGCTGTACACGGTCTCCACGCTGTACCACGCGCTGGGGGTCAACCGGGCCAAGGTGGTGTTCCGCTCCCTGGACCACTGCACCATCTTCCTGCTCATCGCCGGGACGTACACGCCCATTACGCTCCTGAGCCTGGGCGGCGTGCAGGGCTGGACGATGTTCGGCGTGGTGTGGGCTGCGGCGGCGCTGGGCATCGTCTTAAACGCGGTCAGCGTGGAGAGGTTTAAAGCCGTCTCTATGGCCTGCTATCTGGCCATGGGCTGGGTAGTGGTGTTCGCCATGAAGACGTTCACCCAGAACGTGTCGGCCGTGGGCTTCTGGTGCCTGCTGTCCGGGGGGTTGTGCTACACCCTGGGCGCGGTGCTCTATGGGCTGGGGAAGAAGATTCCCTATATGCATTCGGTGTTCCACCTGTTTGTGCTGGCGGGGAGCGTACTGCATACCATCACCATCTACCAAATCGTGAAATGACATAAAAGAAACCCGCCCCCACTATACATGGTAGTGGGGGTGGGTATTTTTATGAGAAAGCAAAGAGGGCTCTTTGCCCTGGTAAAGATCAACCTAAAGATAGTAGGCCTGGCGGCCCTATGCGTCATACTGGGCGCCGGGGCCCTGATCACAGCCGCCGCCACGGCAGACGGGGCCGACATCCCCGTGGTGATGTACCATGCCGTCTTAAAGGACGAGGCGCGCCACGGGCAGTACGTCATCTCGCCCGACGAGTTTGAGAGCGACCTGCAATACCTGCGCGGCCACGGCTATACGACCATCCTGGTGGAAGACCTGATCGCCTACACCCAGGGGAAGCCCCTGCCGGAAAAGCCGGTACTGCTGACCTTTGACGACGGCTACTATAATAATTATTTGTATGCGTACCCGCTGGCGCAAAAGTACCAGAGCAAGTTTGTGATCTCGCCCATCGGCAAGTACACCGACCTGTACACCGATACGCCGGATGAGAACGCCTACTACTCCCACTGCACCTGGGCCCAGCTTAAGGAGATGGCGGATTCCGGCCTGGTGGAGGTGCAGAACCACAGCTACGACCTGCATCAAAGCGACGGGGGCCGCTTGGGCGTGAAGAAGCTCGCCAGCGAATCGGACGCCCAATATAAACAGCTGCTGACCAGCGACCTACAAAAAGCCCAGGACGCCATAGCCGATAAGGTGGGCGCGCGCCCCACGGCGTTTGTGTACCCCTTCGGGGCGTTCAGCAAGGCTACACCGGAGCTGGTGAAAGGGTTAGGCTTCCCGTGCACGCTGTCTTGCGAGGAGAAGGTGTGCCGGGTCACCCGCGACCCGGAGTCCCTCTGCGGCCTGGGGCGGTTTTTGCGGAAGTCGGGGATAAGCTCCCAGGAATTCTTCGAGAAGAAAATGAAGCTGGGGGCATAAGTATGGCACAGGCACTGCGCGATCTGCTGTGGGGCTGGCCTACGCTGGCCCTGATCCTTTCCGCCGGATTTTACTTTTCGTATGAGACCTGCTTCTTCCAAGTCCGCAAGACCTTCTGCTGGCTGCAATCGGCCCTGGGTTCCCGGGAGCGCAAGGGCTCGGGGGTCAGTCAGTTCCAGGCGCTGACGGCGGCGCTGGCGGGTTCCATCGGCACAGGCAACATTGTAGGCGTAGCCGCCGCTATAGCCGTAGGCGGTCCCGGCGCACTTTTCTGGATGTGGGCGTCGTCCATCCTGGGCATGATGACGGTGTTTATGGAGAACTACCTTTGCGCCCGTTACAAAACATCCGGGGGCCGGGGCACGGGAGCGCTGCGCTATATCGAGAAGGCAGGGCGGTTCGGCGGCAAGCTGGCGCTGGTGTACGCGGCAGGGTGCTGTCTGTCCTCGCTGGGCATGGGCAATATGGTGCAGATGCACGCTTTCAGCACCGCCTGTCAGGAACTGGGCGCGCCTGTCTGGGCCGTGGGGGCGCTGGCGGGAGCGATGCTCTTTTTTGTGGCCCGGGGCGGCCTAGGGTTCGCGGTGAAGATCACGGAGAAGCTGGTGCCGGCCATGACCCTGCTGTTCATGGGGGCGTCGCTGGTAGTGCTGTGGGTCTTCCGGGCGAACCTGCCCCAGGCGTTCGGTTCCATCTGGGAGGGCGCGTTTTCCCTGCGGGCCGGGGCCGGGGGCACGGCGGGGATGCTCCTGGCCATGCGGACGGGCGTCTCCCGGGGGGTGTTCACCAACGAAGCGGGGCTGGGCAGCTCGGCCTTTGCCTATGAGGAGGTGGAAGGCCGCAGTCCCATAGAGCTGGGCTACATGGGGATTTTCCAGGTTTTCCTGGACACCCTAGTCATGTGCACGGTGACAGGGCTGTGCATCCTGTGCTGCCCGGCGCCGGGGCTTACGGGCACGCAGATGACCTTCTACCCCTACGAGCAGGCCATGGGCTCCTGGGGACGGTGGGCGGTGTCGCTATGCACGGTGCTGTTTGCCTTGGCAACGGCGGTGGCCTGGTGCTGTTATGGGCGCAGCGGGCTTTTCTACCTGACAAAGGGCCGGGGGCGGACGCCCTTTGCCCTCGCGTCGGCCGGAGCGGCTGTTTTGGGGTGCCTGCTGCCCCTGGAGCTGGTCTTCCAGCTGGGCGACGCCTTCAACGGCCTCATGGCCATTCCGAACGTGCTGGCGCTGTTTATAGCCGCGCCCAAAGCCCTGGACAATCTAAAATAGATAAACTGTACAAAATGTCAAATTCCTCTGGCTTTTTTCCCGGTACTATGCTATAATAGATTCACATAATATTCCTGCACGCGCCATAATGCTTGCAGATAAAAATAAAAGCAGGCTGGGCAACCGCTCCCGGCCGGGAAAGAGTTGATCTTTTATGAAATTAATTTTAGCCATCGTAAGTAACGACGACAGCGGCGCCGTGTCCTCCGCCCTCACCCGGGGAGGCTATTCCGTCACCAAGCTGGCCACCACCGGCGGCTTTTTGATGGCCGGCAACACCACCTTCATCTCCGGCGTGGAAGATGAGAAGGTGGACGACGTCATCGGCATCATCTCCAAGTACAGCTCCCGCCGCACCCAGATCGTCCCCAGCACCTCTACCATGGAGGTGGGGATGTACTCGTCCTTCCCCGTGGAAGTGACCGTGGGCGGCTCCACCATCTTCGTCCTGAACGTGGACCGCTTCGAAAAGGTATAACCGTCCGTGGATTTTTCCGACTTTTTAGGGAACCCCGGGGTAAAGAGCGCCCTCTCCGACGCCTTTTCCTCCGGGCGTTTTCCTCATGCCATCCTGCTCCAAGGGGAACCGGGTACGGGCCGCCGCACGCTGGCGGGGCACATTGCCCGGGCTTTGGTGTGCCGTGAAAAGGACCGCGCCCCCTGCGGGGAGTGCCCTGCGTGCCGGCGGGCGCTGGCGGGGTCCCACCCGGACATACGCCGGATAGAAGGCAAGGGCGACGGCGGCAACATCTCCGTGGAGCAGATACAGGAAATGGCATCGGACGCCCAGCGTATGCCCGACGAGGCCGACTACAGCGTCTACATCCTGGTCTTTGGCGACCGCACCTCCGAGGCCTCCCAGAACAAGCTCCTCAAGCTCATTGAGGAGCCGCCCGAGGGCGCGGTGTTCCTGATGGTCTGCCGGTCGGCCCAGGCGCTGCTGTCCACCATCCGCTCCCGCGCCCAGGCCTTCCAGCTGATGCCTCCCCCGGAGGAGGAAGCGGCCCAGTGGCTCCAGTCCCACGCGGACGTGAAGCCCAGCGAGGCCCAGAAGCTGGCGGCGCTCTGCGGGGGCAACCTGGGCCGGATGCAGGAAGAGCTGGGCAGCGGCACCGCCAAAGAAGCCATGGAAGCCGCCGTGTCCATTGCCAAGGCCCTGCCGGCCCGAGGGGCTCACGGGCTTTTGGCGGCTACGGCCCCCCTCTTAAAGGACCGGGCCCTGTGCCGCCAAACCCTCGCCCGGCTGGAGCTCCTTTTCCGGGATGCCGTCGTGCTCCGCAGCGGCGGCAAGACGCTCCTGGGCGGCTCCCCGGAAGCGGCCGACCGCCTAGCCGACCTGCCCATCAAGCAGCTGGTGCAGCTGCCCGGCCTGGCCGAAAAGGCCCGGCAGGATTTAGAGCGCAACGCCAACACCAGCCTGCTCATCACGCAGTTCTGTGCAGCGCTGCGGGGGGCCATCGGCCGCTCGTGAACCAGTCAAAATGCAAGAAGGAAGGCCGCCAATCCCCGCGGCCTTCCTTCTTTATTCTTTGCTGTCTGCCGCTTTTTTGGCCAGCTCTACCAGGATGTGCTCGGCGGCGGCGCGTTTGGCATTGGCTTCAGCAGCCAGGCGGAGGGCTTCCTGGCGGGGGTCGGCGGCTGCTTTCTGCAGGCTTTTGTCCAGTTCGGCGCACACTTCCTCCATGGCGGCACGGTGGACTTCACAGAAAAGCCCATAGAGCTCCTGTGCCTCCGTTTCGCCGGAAAACAGCGTGGCGATGTCCTGCAGCGACAGCACCTGCTTGAGCATACATAAAGCGGCCAGCTCTCCTAAATGGCGACGGTCGTATTTCTTTTTTTCCGGCCGGGGGATGGCCCCGTTTTTCACATAGTTATTGACCATGGAGCTGGTCAGCAGCGGCTGTCCCCCCTCCCGCTGGAAGGCCTGGAGCTGGTCGCTGAGGTAGAGCACCACCTGGTCCATGTAAAGGGGGATGTTGGGGAAGCTGTCCCACTGGGGCAGGGGGAGCTCGGAGGCGTGGTGGGCCCATTGGGCGGTATTTTTCAAAGCGTCGTCCATCGGAAACGTCCTTTCTGTTTGTCTGCTCCTATTATAGCGGAAGCGGCCGGATTTTTCAAATTTTCTTTTGTGTTCGATTGCCTTGCCCGGCACAATCATGTAAAATAGAGGAAGATTAAAAAAAGGAAGGCATTCGAATATTATGCAAGCAAATAAAGAAGACATCCTCGCCCTGCGCCGCAAGGTGATGGAAAAAGATTTCTCCCGCATGAACGCCCGCCAGCAGGAAGCCGTGTTCACCTCCCAGGGCCCCCTGCTGGTATTGGCCGGGGCCGGCAGCGGCAAGACCACCGTGCTGGTCAACCGCATTGCCAGCCTCATCCGCTACGGGACGGCGTACACCAGCACCTTTATACAGCCGGAACTCTCGGACGAGGACCTAAAAGCCTGTGAAAGCTACCTGCAGGGCGGCCCTTTGGACGATGGGGTCCGGGGACGCCTTTCCGTTTCGGCGTGCCGGCCCTGGCGCATTATGGCCATCACCTTTACCAATAAGGCCGCCGGGGAGCTCAAGGAGCGCCTGTGCGCCATGCTGGGCGAGCCGGGCAATGATATCTGGGCATCCACGTTCCACGCCAGCTGCGCCCGTATGCTCCGCCGGGACGGCGACCGCTTGGGCTTTACGCCCCACTTCACCATCTACGACACCGACGACAGCCGCCGCCTGATGAAGGACGTCCTGCGCCAGCTGGACATCTCGGAACGGGCGCTTTCCCACAAGGCCGTGTTGGCGGAAATTTCCCGGGCAAAGGAGCAGCTCATTTCGCCCCGGGAGTACGAGGATATGAACGAAAAGGACTACCGCCTCAAGCAGGTAGCCCGTGCCTACCTCCTCTACCAGCGCCGCCTGGAGGACGCCGACGCTATGGACTTCGACGACCTGCTGGTCAACGCCGTGCGGCTGTTCGAGAAGGCCCCCGACGTGCTGGAGTATTACCAGGACCGCTTCCAGTATATCATGGTGGACGAATATCAGGATACGAACCATGCACAATATAAATTTGTAAACCTGCTGGCCGGAAAGCACCGGAACCTCTGCGTGGTGGGCGACGACGACCAGAGCATCTACAAGTTCCGGGGGGCCACCATCGAGAACATCCTGAATTTCGAGCAGGACAACCCCGGGGCTAAGGCCGTGCGGCTGGAGCAGAATTACCGCTCGACCCAGAACATACTGGATGCCGCCAACGCCGTCATAGAGAACAACACCGAGCGCAAAGGCAAGACCCTCTGGACCGCCGCCGGGGAGGGCGAGAAGCTTCGCCTGCACACCGCCGAGAACGAGCAGGACGAGGCCGACCGCATTGCCACTGCCATTTTAGAGGGCGTGGCCAAGGGGCGCAAATTTTCGGACTACGCCGTTTTGTACCGCATGAATTCCCAGTCCCTGGCCTTTGAGAGGATGTTTGCCAAGCAGGCCATCCCCCACCGCATTATTGGCGGGCACCGGTTCTTTGACCGCAAGGAGGTGCGGGACATGATCGCCTACCTCAGCGTCATCAATAACCCCGACGACGAGATCCGCCTCCAGCGCATTGTGAACACGCCCAAGCGCGGCATCGGCGACAAGACCGTGGACACCGCGTCGCAGATTGGCCGGCAGCTGGGCGAAAGCCTCTACCAGGTTCTGTGCCACGCCGACGAGTACCCCGCCATCTCCCGGGCCGCAGTGGGCCGCCTGGCGGAGTTTACGAAGCTTATGGACGGCTTTATGGAGAAGAACGAGGAGAGCCTGGCCCCCAGCGAGCTCTATGGGGAGCTGGTGGAGGCCATCGGCTACCAGGAATTCCTCAAGGCCGATGACCCCGATAAGGCCGAGGGCCGGTGGGAAAACGTCCAGGAGCTTTCCTCCATGCTGCAGCGCTATGAGGAGGAAAACGGCGAGGAAGCGTCCCTCTCCGGGTTTTTGGAAGAGGTGGCGCTGTTTACCGATATCGACAATTACGACGAGGCAAACGACAGCGTCGTGCTGATGACCATCCACTCGGCCAAGGGTCTGGAGTTCCCCGTGGTGTTCCTGCCGGGCATGGAGGAGGGCATCTTCCCCGGCAATGCCGTGCTGTATGACCCCACCCAGGTGGAGGAGGAGCGCCGCTTGGCCTACGTAGCCATCACCCGCGCCAAAGAGGAGCTGGCCCTGTACCACGCCGAATCCCGTATGCTGTTCGGCTCTACCAACCGCAACCGCCTGTCGCGCTTTGCCGGGGAGATTCCCGAGGAGCTCATCGAGTTTTCCCGCTCCCGTACTTTCATCCAGCCCCGGCCCAAAGAGCCCAATCTGCCTACCCTGGGCGGCGGCCCTAAAAAGCCATCCATGCCCCAGTATAAGCCCCGCACCGCCCCTGCTGCTCCCGGCACCTACAAGCCCGGGGACACGGTCACCCACAAGACCTTCGGCACCGGCATGGTCTTATCAGCCACGCCCATGGCCAATGACACGCTGTTGGAAATCGCCTTTGACAAGGTGGGGACGAAGAAGCTGTTTGCGAATTTTGCAAGGCTTCAGAAAGGATAAGGTGGATATGGCACGGATAAAGCTGTTTGTGCCCAAGCGCCTGGCGGCAAAGGAAGAAATGCCGCGCCTTTTGCAGGAGGGCCCAGCCGACCTCTATATCTTCCCGGAAGGCTTCCTGCGCTCCGAAGAAGACAAGGCGATGGCCCTGGGGCTTTCGGAGAAGCAGGAGGGCACCATCTTAACGGGATATAGGGACGGGGACGAGGAAAAGGTTCTGGTGATAGAAAGCGGCCGGGTAACGGACGGGTACACCAAGTGCGTTTTGCACGCCAGCGAGAAGGAAAGGGGCAAGCGCCCCGGCGATAAAATCCGCTGTGTGGATACGCGGCTGGGGAAGGTCGCCGTGCCCATCTGCTATGAAATCCATTTCCCGGAGGTCTGCCGCATTATGGCCCTGGAGGGCCCCGTGCTGATCGTGAACCCCGTCGGCACCGGGATGTACCACCGACAGCAGTACAACCAGTGGCGCGCGCTGGCTCGTGCCCGGGCTATTGAAAACGAACTGCCCATAGCCGGGTGCTGCCACTTTTGCGGGGAGCTGCCTTTGGCGTTTGCGTTCAACAGCGCCGGGGAGGAACTGCTGGCGGCCTGCGGCGGGTATGGGGGCTTTGCGGTGGAGATTGATTTGACAGAGGGAGACAAACGCCCCCTGGGTTATTTTGACGACCGGATGCCTGCGCTCTTTGGGGCGCTGGCTAAAGAAGAACAATAAGGGGAGAAATCTACGTGAAAAGGTTATTGAAATACCTGACACAATACAAAAAGGAATGTGTCTTAGGCCCGCTGTTCAAGCTCTTGGAGGCGACCTTCGAGCTGCTGGTGCCGCTGGTCATGGCGGCGGTCATCGACACGGGCATCAAAAACCGCGACCAGGGGTACATCGTGCAGATGTGCCTGGTGCTGGTGGCCCTGGGAGTGGTGGGGCTGGTGTGCTCCATCACGGCCCAGTATTTTGCGGCGAAAGCGTCGGTGGGCTTTGCGGCCAAGGTGCGAAGCGCGCTGTTCGGGCGCATCCAGCGGCTGGGCTTTGCGGAGCTGGACAAGGAAGGCGCGCCCACGCTCATCACCCGCATGACCAGCGACATCAACCAAGTGCAAAACGGCATGAACCTGACCCTGCGGCTTTTGCTGCGCTCGCCGTTTGTGGTGTTCGGGGCCATGGTCATGGCCTTTACCATCGACTGGAAAGCGGCGCTGATTTTTGCGGTGGCCATCCCGCTTTTGGCGGTGGTGGTCTTTGGGGTGATGCTCTGGACCATGCCCCGCTACAAGCAGGTGCAGTCCGGCCTTGACCGGGTGCTGGGCAAGGCCCGGGAAAACCTGACGGGCGTGCGGGTGGTCCGGGCCTTTGGCCGCGAGGGGACGGAGGTGCAGGCCTTCGAGCAGGAGAACAACGCCCTGACCCATCTGCAGGTGTTTGTAGGCCGGGTCTCGGGGCTGATGAACCCGGTGACGTACATCCTCATCAACCTGGCGACCCTGGTGCTGGTATGGGCCGGGGGCCTGCGGGTGGAAGAAGGGGCCATCACCCAGGGGCAGGTGGTGGCGCTGCTCAACTACATGGGGCAGATTTTAGTGGAGCTGGTAAAGCTTGCGAACCTCATCATCAACATCACCAAAGCCCTGGCCTGCGCCAACCGCGTGGCCGACGTGATGGACATCGAGCCGGCCCTGCAGGAAAAGCCCGGAGCGTCCGCGCCGAAGCCGGAAGGGCAGGGCCTCTCGGTAGAGTTCCGGGACGTGAGCCTGGCCTATCCGGGTGCCGGGGCGGAGTCCCTGTCGCACATCAGCTTTTCGGCGGCGCCGGGGCAGACCATCGGCATCATCGGGGGCACGGGCTCGGGCAAGTCGAGCCTGGTAAACCTTATCCCCCGCTTTTACGACTGCACGGGGGGCCAGGTGCTCTTAGGCGGCACCCCGGCCGGTGACTGGCCCTTGGAAGCCTTGCGGGAGGAGATCGGCGTGGTGCCCCAGCGCGCGCAGCTGTTCACGGGCACCATCCGGGAAAACCTCCAGTGGGGCGGCGGCAGCGCTACCGACGAAGAACTCTGGCAGGCCCTGGAGACGGCCCAGGCCAAAGACTTCGTGGAGCAGAAGCCCCAAAAGCTGGACGAGCCCGTGGCCCAGGGGGGCCGGAACTTCTCCGGCGGCCAGCGGCAGCGGCTGACCATCGCCCGGGCCTTGGCGCGCAAGCCCCGCCTGCTCATCTTGGACGACAGCGCCAGTGCCCTGGACTTCGCGACAGATGCGCGCCTGCGCAGCGCCATCAAGAACCTGCCCTATGGCCAGACCGTCTTCATCGTCTCCCAGCGTGCCTCCTCCATCCGCCACGCCGACCAAATCCTCGTGCTGGACGACGGCTGCGCGGTGGGCATCGGCACCCACGACGAGCTGCTGCAAACCTGTGACGTATATCGCGAAATCTGCGAATCCCAGATGGAGAAAGGGGGCGAGGGCGCATGAAGGAGAAAGCTCAAAAGGGCACCCTGAAGAAGGTGCTACGCTACATCAAAAAATATTGGCTGTTTGTGGGGCTGTCGATCCTGCTGGCGGCGGCCACCGTGGCCGGGACGCTCTACATCCCCATTCTTACCGGCAAGGCCGTCGACTTAATCATCGGGCCGGGCCAGGTGGATTTTGCGGGCATTTTCCAGCTCCTCCTGCAGGCGGGTATCGTAATCGGCATCTCGGCCCTGGCCCAGTGGGTCATGAACCTTTGCAACAACCATGTCACCTACCGGGTGGTGCGGGACATCCGCAATGAGGCCTTCCGCAAGCTGCAGGTCCTGCCGCTGGCTTATGTGGATTCCCACCCCACCGGCGAGGTAGTCAGCCGAGTGATTGCCGACGTAGACCAGTTCGCCGACGGCCTGCTGATGGGCTTTACGCAGCTGTTCTCCGGGGTCATTACGATTTTGGGCACGCTGCTGTTCATGCTCAGCGTCAACGTGGCCATTACGCTGGTGGTGGTGCTCATTACGCCGGTGTCGCTGCTGGTGGCGGCGTTCATTGCCAAGCGGACGTATGCCATGTTCCACCTGCAGTCCCGGGTGCGGGGCGAACAGACCGGCTTCATCGAGGAAATGATCGAGGGCCAGCGGGTGGTGCAGGCTTTCGGCCAGGAGCAGGAGTCCCAGGAGAAGTTCGACGAGATCAACGGGCGGCTGCAGGCCTGTTCGCTGCGGGCGATCTTTTTCTCGTCCATCACCAACCCCTCCACGCGCTTTGTCAACTCCCTGGTGTACACAGGCGTGGGCGTGGCCGGCGCGCTGTCCGTCATCGGCGGGGGGCTTACGGTGGGGCAGCTGTCCTGCTTTTTAAGCTACGCCAACCAGTACACGAAGCCCTTTAACGAGATATCCGGCGTGGTCACCGAGCTGCAAAACGCCCTGGCCTGTGCCGGGCGGGTCTTCGCCCTCATTGAGGAGACTCCCCAGGTGCCCGACCCCGCCGATGCCCACACCCTGGGCGAAGCGGAAGGCCGAGTCGGCGCCGAACAGGTGGACTTCTCCTACCGCAAAAGCCAGCCGCTTATTGAGGGCTTCAACTTACAGGTCAAGCCCGGCCAGAGGGTGGCCCTGGTAGGCCCCACCGGCTGCGGCAAGACCACCATCATCAACCTTCTGATGCGCTTTTATGACGTAGACAGCGGCGCCATCACCGTGGACGGCTGGGATATCCGCCAGCTCACCCGGGGGAGCCTGCGGAAAAACTACGGCATGGTGCTCCAGGAGACTTGGCTCAAGCGCGGCACCATTGCGGAGAACATCGGCTATGGCAAGCCCGACGCTTCCCGTGAGGAGATCATAGAAGCCGCGAAGGCCGCCCACGCCCACAGCTTCATTAAGCGCCTGCCCGACGGCTACGACACCCTCATCGGCGAGGGCGCGGAGAACCTGAGCCAGGGACAGAAGCAGCTGCTGTGCATCGCCCGGGTGATGCTCTCCCTGCCGCCCATGCTCATCCTGGACGAAGCCACTTCCTCCATCGACACCCGCACCGAGGCCCGCATCCAGCGGGCGTTCCAGAAGATGATGCAGGGCCGTACCAGCTTTATCGTGGCCCACCGCCTTTCGACCATCCGGGACGCCGACGTCATCCTCGTCATGCGCGACGGCCATATCGTCGAACAGGGCAGCCACCAGGAGCTGCTGCAAAAGGGCGGCTTCTATGCGGAGCTTTATAACAGCCAGTTTGCAAAGGCTTGACAAACATCAAAGAGGGCTGGTACGCCGGGTACCAGCCCTCTTATTATTTATACGCTTTACGTTGTCATTTTTTCGATGGTCTTTAGCAAAAGGGGTAAGTCCATAGGTTTTGTAAGGTGCTCGTCAATGCCGCTGTCCAGGGAACGCCGGCGGTCGTGGATGCTCACGTTGGCCGACAGGGCAATGATGGGAATATGCGCCATAGTGGGATCGGGCAGCTTGCGTATGGAGGCGGCTACCTCCCAGCCGTCCATAACGGGCATCTGCAGGTCCAAAATCAGCAAGTCGTAGTCGCCTGGGGAAGCGGCCTTTACTTTCTCCCACGCCTGCTCGCCATTGGACACCGGGTCGATGAGGAAGCCCATGCGCTCCAGCAGCTCGGTCTCGATCTCGCGGTTGAGGTCGTTGTCTTCGGCCAGCAGGATGCGCAGGCTGTGGGAAAGCTTGGCGGTGGGGTCGCCGGACACGTCGGGAAGGGGCTGCACCCGGAAGGGGAGCATCACGGTAAAAGTGCTGCCCTGGCCCACGGCGGACTGCACGGTGATGGTGGCGTCCAGCAGGTCGGCAATGCTTTTGGCAATGGTCAGCCCCAGGCCGATGCCCCGTATGCCGCTGAGGGTCGAGGTCTTTTCCCGGCTGAAGGGCTCGAAGGCCTTCTCCAAAAATTCCGCGCTGATGCCCACGCCGGTGTCCCGCACCTCCAGGCGGTAGACAGCGTGGCTGTCGGGCAGGGACTTTTCCTCGGACATGACGATGGTCACGCCGCCGGATTCCGTGTACGTAATGGCATTGTTCGCCAGGTTGAGCACCAGCTGCTTGAGCTGCTGGGGATTGGTATATACGATCCGGTGGACGATGTGCTTGCAGTTCAGGGAGAACCGGAGCCCCTTCTCCTGGGCCTGGGGCAGCAGGAACTCGTGTATTTCCTGGAGGATGCTGCGCAGGTCGCACTCCTCCTGGTCGGACCCGGCGGCGCTGGACAGGTTCGATACGTCCAGGGCCTGGGTAATCATATTCAGCAGCTGGCGGCTGGCAACCTCCACCTCGTCCAGGTATTCCCGCACCGTATCGGGTTCGCGGAGGCTGTTTTTTGCCAGGGTGGTAAATCCGAAGATCGCATTGAGGGGGGTGCGCATTTCGTGGGAAATCTGCGACAGGAACGCATTTTTGGCCTTGACGGCCAGGTCGGCTTTCTCCAGGGCGTCGCTGAGCACGCGCTTCTGGCGCATCTGCTCCTGGCTGCGCTCATCGGTGGAGTCGCCTATAAAGACGTAGAAGATGTCCCCGGCGTCCTCCGTGTGGATGAAGTGGCCGTAATCTTCGACCCAGCGGATCGTGCCGTCCTTGCGGCGGATGCGGTACTCCACGTAGTCCAGGTCGTATTGGTTGGACTGGATCTGCTTGCGGATGGAATCCTCCACAGCTTCCAGGTCATCGGGAAACACAATGCCCTTAAAGGAGTTGCCGGTGAGCTGGCGGAATTCCTGCAGGGTGGTGCAGCCGAAGGTGCGCAGCATCCCTTTGTTGGCGTAAATAAGGCGTTCGTCGCCATCGGCGTAATAAATGAAAAAGCCACCCGGAATCTCGTCCATAAACTGTATGCTTTCCCACGCCGCCTCGACCTCTGCCTGCCCCTGGGGCGGCAGCTGCCAGTCCTGCCATTGCCCTGCTTCGAGCTGGTCGACCTCCAAGCCCTTGGCCTCCAATAGGCGCAGCAGGTATAGGATTCGCTGGATAAAGCTCCCTTTCCGCTCCTGATTCGTCTTAACCAGCCCCTTCCTTATTCCTAATATAACTTTATTATAATACGCGAAAGGGCAGATGTCAACGGTCTTTGCCGCCTGCAGAAAGGACTTCCGGGTCAGCCGGCCAGCTTCCCGGGATGGTAGGACGATTTTGCCAGATACAGGTCCCCCTGGGCCCCTTTATAAAACTCGTTTTCCGCGAAGAAAACGAAGCACCGCAAGGAACCGCCGCGGAAGCTGGGCACCAGGTAGAACAGCCGGTTGACAAGGCTGCGCTCGTCTTCAAAAGTGTCCACGTTGGCAAAGGGATGCTGTAGAAAATCGGAAAACGCCACGGCCTCCCCGTCGCCGAGCCAGCTCCGGTATTGTTGGTAAACCTCTTGTGCTGTCATAGTCCGGCCCCGCTTTCCCCCAGCGTGTCCAGCAGTTCGTTCAGCGGGATTGCCAGGCATTTTTCCCCATTGGGCAGGATTGTCATGACGGCTTTAATGTTGTTTTGCGCGGGGCCGGGCTGTGATTTCATGCGTTCGTTGTATATGTACTCCCCCAGCGTGTAGATGAAATCTTTGGGCGAGGGCTTTTCTTTGATTTGGTAGCCGTAGTAATACTCGGCCAGCTTGCGGTTGTCCGGCCGTTCCCACAGCGTGTTTACCACGCGCTCCAGCGCCTTTTGTACCGCCTGGCTGCTGGTCTGTCCCGCCGTCCCCGCGAGATTCTGGCAAAATACCTCGAACGGCGGCCAATCCGGATATAGGTCGGCGGCCTGCTGAACCGCCCTGCGCAACAACTGGTAGCCTTTGCTGCTTTTGCGTAAAGCGAAGTCTTCCATGGGGATATTCCCAATCACCATATGAACCATCCCTTTCTGTGTTTGTAAAGCGATTGCTTTTCTGATATTATAGCTCATAAAGCGCGCAAAATGGGAATTTTTTGACAGAAAAAGACATATCGCGACGGAAAAAGACTTGATTTTCTTGAAAACAGGGGATTTTGATTAGATGTGCAGGCTCAAAAGGGGGTTAAAGATGCGAAAAACCCCGGAGACTGCCATCGCCGGGGTTTCTTTTGGAACTTGGTGGGACTTGTGTTCCTATTTAACTTCACCAGTATATTATACTCTTCTGCGTCCAAATTTGCAACCTCCTGCGCAAAATTCCTTAACCTTGCGGTTTTTGTCGAACCGTGTTATAGTATAGATGCTGCCCCTTCCATATAGGCACAGAGAGGAGGTGGCGTTCCGTGACAGAACTGTTAGACTTCGTGTTGTCCGTCGTAGCAGGTATAGCAGCCTACTACATCTGCAAGCGGCTTGACGGATAAGTCCGTAAGGGCGTAGTAAGCCGAAGCAAAAAAACCCCGGAGGTAGCCGCCTCCGGGGTTTCTTTTCGAGACTTGATGGCATCCGTGTCTCTATTAAACTTCGCACTCTTATTATACTCCCCCGCGCCCAAATTTGCAACCCCCTGCGCAAAATTCCTTAACCTTGCGGTTTTTGTCGAACCGTGCTATAGTATAAATGCTGCCCCTTCTATATAGGCACGGAGGGGAGGTGGAAGCTTTGTCAGAGATGATACTTAACTTCGTACTGTCTGTTGCAGCAAGTGTAGTTGCCTACTATATTTGCAAGTGGCTCGACGGACAAAAGTAAGGGCCAGTGAGCCCACAGGCACGAAAAACCCCGGAGGTTGCCCCCTCCGGGGTTTCTTTTCGAGACTTGGTGAATGCTTTGTCTCTACTTAACTTCGCATTTTTATTATACTCCCCCGCGCCAAAATTTGCAACCCCTTCCCACAAAAACGAAAAAAGTCCCTGCCCCGGGACATTTCATCTTGCATTTTTTGGTAAGATGTTCTATAATAAAGAAAGGAAATATAAATTGCGGCAGGCTGCAAGGCGTTGGTAGCACCTTACAGCCCTGTACGAGTGACCAACCCACTCAGCACAGCAATCGAAATTGCACCACGGCCATATTATACCCTTTCTTTCTGTGTTTTGCAAGTCCAATTCAAGGGGTAAACCGCTGTGCGTTCGTTAAGATGGTTCTTGCGGTGCTGGGAAACAACTCGGCACCGTATTTATATTTCCGTGAACCTTCCCCATGGGCGGGACTCCCCTCCCGCCCTGCAAGGAAGGGGAAACGGAAAAACATATTTTATTTAGGAGGCAAACAAGATGAAAAAAAGAGTTTTATGCTTGTTGTTGGCGTTCTGCGTGCTTTTCGCGGCGCTGCCGATGACGGCATGGGCAGAAGAAGATGGCGGTGAGGGCACGCCTCCCAGTGGTGTAGTCACTCCAGAAAATCCTGGTGATTCTGATCCGAAAGATCCGACAGATCCGGTTGATCCGTCCGTTCCAACTCCCCCTGAAGGCGATGACGACGATCCGGAAGAAATTCCTCCGATTCAGCATCCCAATCCCCCCACGCCCGTAGTCCCTTCCCCCTCTCCCACTCCGGACCCTGACCCGGACCCCACCCCCGGCGAGAGCTTCACGGACGTCCCCGCCGATGCCTATTATGCCGAGGCGGTAGCTTGGGCCATTGAAGAGGGCATCGTAGCCGGTACGGGCGACGGCACCACCTTCTCCCCCGAAGTTACCTGCACCCGCGCCCAGATCGTGACCTTCCTCTGGCGTGCGGCCAGCAGCCCCGAATCCACGGAGGACGTCAGCTTTGGTGACGTGCCTGCGGATGAATATTACACCGAAGCGGTAAAGTGGGCGGTGGAAAATGAGATCACCTCCGGCGCGGCAGGCGGCGGCTTTGATCCCGACGGCAAGTGCACCCGCGCCCAGGCCGTGACCTTTATGTGGCGCGCGGCCGGCAGCCCCGAGCCGGAAGGCAATACTGCTTTCCCCGATGTGCCCGAGGGCGAGTATTACGCCGATGCCGTACAGTGGGCTCTTGAGAATGAGATCACCGTTGGCGCAGAAGGCGGCGGCTTCGACCCGGACGGCGAATGCACCCGCGCCCAGATTGTGAGTTTCCTCTATCGCAACAAATAAAATTTTCATAAAAAGGATGGCTCGGGAAAACACCCGGGCCATTTTTTTGGGCATACTAACCCCGAAAAAAATTTTTGGGGGCGAGAAAATGCAACGCATAGGCAAGCAGACCATCGAATTCACGGCAAAGCCAAAGATCGAGAGCCACGGGGCCGTGGCAGGGAAAAAGGAGGCAGAAGGCCCCCTTTCGGCGGACTTCGACCAGACCTTCCAGGACACGAGCCTGCAGACGGAAAGCTGGGAAAAAGCGGAAGCCCAGCTGCAAAAGGAAGCGGTATCGGTCGCGCTGGCAAAGGGCGGCCTTAAGCCCAAGGACATCGACTTCATCCTGGCAGGCGACCTCTTGAACCAATGCATCTCCTCCACCTTCGGCCTGCTGGATTATAATATCCCGTTTTTAGGCCAATACGGGGCGTGCTCCACCATGGCGCAGACGCTGTTCCTGGCGGCGGTGCTGGTGGACTCCGGCGCGGCTCACCGGGCGGCAGCGGTGACCAGCTCGCACTTCTGCTCCGCCGAGCGCCAGTTCCGCACCCCCCTGGAGTACGGGGCCCAGCGCACGCCCACAGCCCAATGGACGGCCACGGCTTCGGGATGCGCCATCGTGGGGCGCGCCGGGAGGGTGGAAATCGTGCGGGGCCTGGCCGGAAAAATCGTCGACCTGGGCGTAAAGGACCCGGCCAACATGGGCGCGGCCATGGCCCCGGCTGCGGCCGACAGCATCTACCAGTTCCTCCAGGACACCCACACCGCCCCTTCCGACTACGACTGCATCTACACCGGCGACCTGGGCCAGGTAGGCACCGACCTTCTCCACCAGACCCTGCAGCAGAACAACCTGGACCTGACCTCCCGCCACCAGGACTGCGGCCTCCTCCTCTACGACCGCACCCAGCAGGACGTCCACGCGGGAGGCTCGGGCTGCGGCTGTTCGGCGTCGGTTCTGTGCGGGCACATCCTCAGCCGCATGGAGGCCGGGGGGCTGGGCAATATCCTGTTCTGTGCCACGGGGGCGCTCATGTCCCCCACGTCGTCCCAGCAGGGGGAAAGCATCCCGGGCATCTGCCACGTGCTCCATCTGCGGCGCTCGTAAAAAAACGCAAAAAACCTCTTGACAAAAGCCTCTACAGTGAGTATAATATCGGCAGTTTTAGCAAAAAGGAGTGAAAGGATGTTAGTATAAGGCTTATGGAAAACGGCAAAGCGACGCTTGGGGGAAGATTCCCCGGAGCCTGTTCGTGTTGCCGGGCCGGGCCTTGTACGCATCTTTTTGCTCCGTGAGGGAGCGGCTCTGGAAAGGGCCTTCTTTGCGTGCGTTTTGCCTGTCCCTGCGGCGCGGGGGCAGGCTTTTTTGTGCAAAAGGAGGCTGGTTTTTATGCTGCAAGTCCGCAACCTACAGATTACCATGAAAAAAGATTTACGCACCCTGGTGGAGGGGCTCACCTTTGCCCTGAACCCGGGGGATAAGATGGCCGTCATCGGCGAGGAGGGCAACGGCAAGTCGACCCTTCTCAAGCTCCTCTACGACGAGAGCCTGACAGAACCCTACGCCCAATGGGACGGCCAAATTCAAAAAGACGGCATGGTTTTTGGCTACCTGAGCCAAGAGCTGCCGGCGGAAGACAAGGGCAAGACCGTCTACGAGAAATGCGCCGAAAGCGACGCGTTCCTCCAGTCCAGCCCCAAGGAGCTGGCGGCCCTGGGCGCCCAGCTGGGCATCCCGCCCGAGGCCTTTTACAGCGACCAGCTCATGGGGAAGCTGTCCGGCGGGGAGAAGGTCAAGCTGCGCATGGCCCTTTTAGCCCTGGAGCGCCCCGATGCCTACCTGCTGGATGAGCCTTCCAACGACCTGGACATCGCCACCCTGCGCTGGCTGGAAGATTTTATACAGCAGTGCCGGGAGCCCGTGCTATACATCTCCCACGACGAGGCCCTGCTGGAGGCCACTGCCAACGCTGTCCTGCATATGGAGCAGCTCCGGCGCAAAACGCTCCCCCGGCACACGGTAGCGCGGATGGGCTATGCCCAGTATGTAAGTGAGCGCCTGCACAATTTCCAGAAGCAGGAGCAGATCGCCAAAAAAGAGCGCCAGGAGGAACGCAAGCAGCAGGAACGCTTCCGCCAGCTTTACCAGAAAGTGGAGCACCAGCAAAACGCTATTTCCCGTCAGGACCCCCACGGAGGGCGGCTGCTGAAAAAGAAGATGAAAGCTGTCAAGTCCCTGGAGCACCGCTACGAGCGGGAGCACGAAGCCCGGACGGAGCTGCCCGACACCGAAGAAGCCATTTTGGCGGGGTTCGGGGATAACATAGAGCTGCCCTGGGGCAAGACCGTCCTGGACTTCTCCCTGCCGGAGCTCACCGTGGACGGCCGGGTTCTGGCCCGGGACATTAAACTGAACGTGCGGGGGCCGGAGCACATCTGCATCATAGGCAGAAACGGCGCGGGAAAGACCACCCTCCTGCGGAAAATTGCGGAAGAGCTTTTGGCCAGGAAGGATATAAAGGCGGCCTATATGCCCCAGGATTATGAGGAATTGCTGGATGCGGGGAAGACCCCCGTGGAGTTTTTGGCCAAGACCGGCCAGAAGGACGAGTGGACAAAAATCAAGACGTATTTGGGCAGCATGAAGTACACGCCAGAGGAGTTTGAGCACCCGGTGAGCGAGCTGTCCGGCGGGCAGAGGGCGAAGCTGTTTTTTGCGAAGATGATACTGGACGGCGCCAACGTCCTGGTGCTCGACGAGCCCACCCGCAATTTCAGCCCTCTCTCTGGGCCGGTGATCCGGGGGCTGCTGAAGGATTTCCCCGGCGCCATCCTCAGCGTGTCCCACGACCGGAAGTATATGGACGAGGTGTGCACGAAGGTTCTGGAGCTGACGGAGGATGGATTGGTTTAGAAAATTTGTTCGAAAAAATTGCGGAAAGTGATTGCTTTTAATGGCAAAAAGGAGTATAATCAGGGGAGAAAATGACACGGAGGAGTGTTTGACATGGCAGAGAAGAAGCAGGCCCCGGTAAGTACCCGCGCCGGGGACGTGAAGCCCGAGGAGAAGGCCAAAGCCCTGGAGACAGCGCTGGCGCAGATCAAGAAGCAGTTTGGCGAGGGCGCGGTCATGCGGCTGGGGCAGGACAGCGAGCTGAATGTGGAAGCCATCCCCACGGGGTCGCTGTCCTTGGATTTGGCGCTGGGCATCGGGGGCTTGCCCCGGGGACGCATCATCGAGATGTACGGGCCGGAATCCTCCGGCAAGACCACCCTGGCCCTGCACTGCATCGCCGAGGGCCAGAAGATGGGCGGCAACGCGGCCTTCATCGACGTGGAGCACGCCCTGGACCCGGTCTACGCCGGGCATTTGGGCGTGGACACCGAGAGCCTTCTGGTGTCCCAGCCAGACACGGGCGAGCAGGCCCTGGAGATCACCGAGGCCCTGGTACGTTCCAACGCCATTGACGTGATTGTCGTGGACTCCGTAGCGGCGCTGGTGCCCCGTGCGGAAATCGAAGGCGACATGGGCGACACCCACGTGGGCCTGCAGGCCCGTTTGATGAGCCAGGCCCTGCGCAAGCTGGCCGGTGCCATTTCCAAGTCCAACTGCGTGGCCATCTTCATCAACCAGCTGCGCGAAAAGGTGGGCGTCATTTATGGCAACCCCGAGGTCACCCCGGGCGGCCGGGCGTTGAAATTCTACGCGTCCGTGCGCATCGAGGTCCGCAAGGGCGAGGTCATTAAGAACGGCACGGATATGATCGGCTCCCGGACGAAGGCGAAGGTCGTGAAGAACAAGATCGCCCCGCCCTTCCGTACCGCTGAGTTCGACGTGATGTACGGCACGGGCATTTCCCGTACCGGCGAACTGCTGGATATTGCGGTGCAACTGGAGATCGTGCAGAAGAGCGGCGCGTGGTTCTCCTATAATGGCGAGCGCATTGGGCAGGGCCGGGACAAGTCCAAGGACTTTTTGGCGTCCCACCCGGACATTGCCGGGGAGATCGAGGCGAAGGTGCGGGAAAACGTGAACAAGCTTTACGACAACGTCCCGGCCAAGGGGGGCGTCAAGCCCGTGGAGGTTCCGGAAGCGGCTCCCGCCCCGGCCCAGACTACCTTGGGCGAAGCCCCGGCCCCGAAAAAGAGCACGCCTAAGAAGCCCGATATCGACATAACGGTGGATGACTGATGGAGCTTACCGCCGCAGAACCCCGCCGCAGGCATCTGACCCAGCTGTACATTGACGGCGAACCAGCCGTGAAGATCGACACGGAGACGTTTCTGCGCTCCGGCCTGCGGCCAGGGGACGAACTGGATGACGAGGAACTCCATGAGCTCCTCCAGGCATCGGACGCCCACCGGGCCAAGGAAAAAGCCCTGTACCTGCTGGAGCACAGGAGCCACTCGAAGAAGGAGCTGACGGAGAAGATCGCCCGCACCGCCGCCAGCCGCGAAGCCGCCCAGGCTGCTGCCGACCGCATGGAGGAGCTGGGGCTCCTGAACGACGAGGACTATGCCCGGCGCTATGCCCGGGAGCTCTTCACCCGCAAGCGCTATGGCCCCATGCGCGTCAAGCAGGAGCTGAAAATAAAAGGCATCGCGCCAGAGCTCATTGACGAGCTGCTGGCCGAATACCAGGACGAAGACGCCACCCTGGAGAATATGCGCGCCCTGCTGCAAAAGAAGTACCCCGGCTGGGCCGACGATGAAAAAGACCGCCGCCGGGCCTTTGCCGCCCTCCAGCGCCTGGGCTATTCCTATTCGGACATACGCCGGGCCATGGAGGCGGACGAATATGACTATGATTAAAAAGGAAGCGATTCACATGACCCTGTCCACCCAGACCGATTTCCTCGCCCGTGTTTACGGCGACGCCGAAGCCATCCGAATGCTGGCAAAAGCCGGCTTTGACGCCTACGACTTCAGCTTTTTCCCCATGTTCGACAACCCCGAGTATGCCATGAATAAGCCCGATTTCCGGGACTACGCGAAATCCCTCCGGGCCGTAGCCGATGAGGCGGAAATCCCCTGCAACCAGGCCCATGCCCCCTTTGCCTCCAGCACCGGCGACGAGGCCGACGACGAGCGGCGGTTCCAGGCCATCGTGCAGTCTATGGAGGCGGCGTCCATTTTGGGGGCGAAGATTATCGTCGTGCACCCCAAGCACCACCTGCCCTACTTGACCCACGCGGCGGAGCTAAAAGAAATGAACATCGAATTTTACAAGCGGCTGGTGCCTTATTGTGAGAAGTTCGGCATTAAGGTAGCCTGCGAAAATATGTGGCAGCACAACCCCGTGGTCGACCGCATTATCGACAGCACTTGCTCCCGCCCCCAGGAATTCTGTGACTACATCGACGAAGTTGGCAGCCCCTGGGTAGTCGGCTGCCTGGACGTGGGCCACACAGCCCTGACCGACGAGGACTTGGGCGGGTTCGTGCGGACCATGGGGCCCCGGCGCCTGCAGGCTCTGCACGTGCACGACAACGATTTCAGGGAGGATTCCCACACCATCCCCTTTGCCATGAAGATCGACTTCTCGGCCCTGGTGACGGCTCTGCGGGAAATCGGCTATGAGGGCGACTTCACCCTGGAAGCCGACCACTTTATGGAAAAGTTCCCCCTGCCCCTGGTGCCGGAGGCCCTCCGGCTTCTTTACAAGACCGGCCGCTTTTTAGCCGATGAGGCCAGCAAAAACATTTGACAGCGGGGCCTAAAAGGGGTAAAATTTAGGGTAGAAGGAAAGATCAAAGGAAAGGACGGCTTTCAACATTATGGTAACAGCTCTCATCACCGGCGCATCCTCCGGGCTGGGCAAGGAATACATCAACGCCATTATCGAGCAATACCCCAGCGTAGACGCGTTCTGGCTCATTGCCCGCAATAAGGAAGCCCTTTTCAAGGTTGCGGAGGAGCACTCGGATAAGACTATTGCGACCATTTCCCTGGACCTTTCCAAAGACGAAAGCATCGAAGTGATGGAGCAGCTTTTGAAGGAGAACAACCCGGAGATCAAGGTGCTGGTGAACAACGCCGGGTTTGGCAAGTGCACCGACTTCTTCTCCTCCGTCCGCGCCGACCAGACCGGCATGGTAGACCTGAACTGCAAGGGCCTCACCGCCCTGACCCGCCTATGCCTGCCCTATATGCTGGACGACAGCCTGGTGCTGAATGTTGCCTCCATTGCGGCCTTTGCGCCCACGCCGAGGATGTCCGTTTACAGCGCCACGAAGGCCTATGTGCTGGCGCTTTCCAAGGCCCTTCACGACGAGCTGCGGCCCCGGGGCATCAAGGTCACCGCCGTGTGCCCCGGCCCTATGGACACCGACTTCTGGCACGTGGCAAACGTCCCTGAGGGCAAGTCCCGGCTGATCGACAGCCTGCCCCGGGTGTCGCCAAAGGACGTGGCGGCAGGCTCCTTAAAGGCGGCCAAGCGCGGAAAAATGGTGTACACCAAGGGCATCTGGTACAAGCTTTTCCGGCTGGTGGCCAAGGTCTTGCCTCATGGGTTCATTATGGAATTTACGGAGGTTTGAGATGGGGGACGTAAGCTTGCGGCTTCTGGCGCCGGAGGACGCGCCGTACCTGCTGAAGTGGCTCACCGACCCCACCGTGCTGGAATGGTACGAGGGCCGCGACCGGCCCTTCACCCCGGAGATGGTACAGGAGCATTTTTACGGGGAGGACGAGGTATCCCGGTGCGCCATCTTGTATGAGGGCAGGCCGGTGGGGTATGTGCAGGTCTACCCCTTTAAGGACGGGTTTGCTATGGATCAGTTCATCGGCGAACCGGACTGCTGGGGCAAGCACATCGGACGGACGTTTATTGGGCAGATTCTCGACTACCTTGTGAAAAACGAAAACGCCCAGGCTGTCTACGTAGACCCCCACACGGATAACGAACGGGCCATCCGCTGTTATGAGGCCTGCGGGTTCCAGAAAGTGGAGCTCATGCCCCAAAGTGAGCTGCATGAAGGGGAATACCGCGACTGCTGGCTCATGCGCTACACACCATAAAAAAGAAACGCAAGTGCTTTTTCAGCACCTGCGTTTTTTATTTGCCTTGTAAAATTTTAGAGAGTTTGGGATGCAACCGCTTAAAATAAGTGGCGATGAGGCCGTCCAGGGCGAAATCGTAGACGAGGAAAACGATGTTCGCCAAAAGCAGGAGGACAGGGACGGTGAAATCGCCCAGGAAGGAGATGGTCTCCAGGGGGATTCCGGTCAGGTAGAACGCCAGGAGGGTTTCGGCCACAGCGGCGCAGTTAAAAATAACGAGCTTCACAAAAACCCGCAGGGGCTTCTTTTGTATGCGCCCCAGCACCGCATACAGGGCCGGGTAATACCCAAAGAACAGCGCATAAATAAGCGCGGCTTCCCGGTCGGGAGCCAGCAGCAGTACCAGCACCGCCGTGGCCCCATAGCATCCGAAGGCCCAGGGCACCCCGGCTATGGCTACCACAGGGATGAGCAGGCATCCGGCCACCGCAGGCAGGGCGATGCTCGCTATCGGGACAAGGCCCTGGAAGAGCATGAGCACCACGCCCAACGCCGCCACCGCGCCGCTGACCGCGATCTTTACCGATTGTTTCATAGTACCGCCTTCTTAACAGCAGGGGATCAAGTCGCCGCCCATGCATTCGCAGCAGCAGTCGGCGCAGATGAGGGAGGAGCACAAATCGCAGGAATTGCAGCTATTGGACGCCATATTGGGGCTGTAGCCCCCGTACATCCCAGAGCCCTGGTTCATGGCCTGGTTCAGGGCAGCGCTGTATTCGCCGTTGCCGGGGTCCATCTGGCAGGCACGAGAGAAATGGTCCTTGGCCTCCTCCAGCCAGCCCCGGCGGTAGAGCACGGAGCCCTTGAGGAAGTACCATTCGGCGCTGCGGCGTTCGGGGGGGACGCCGTTTAAGAGCTGCTCGGCGTCGGCAATGCGCCCGGCCATGATGAGATTGCGCACGTCCTGGAAAGCGGACGGCCCCCGGCCGCCCACGTTGTTGTAGCCCGAGTAGCCCGCGTTATACCCCCGGCCGCTTCCAGCCTTGCGCTGGGCGGTGATGGTATCGTAGGCCTCGTTGATTTCCTTCATTTTTTCGTCGGCCAGTTCCTTTAAGGGGCTGTCGGCGTACTGGTCGGGGTGGTACTTTTTGGCCAGATTGCGGTAGGCTTCTTTTACTTCCTCATCGGTGGCCGAGGGTGTAATCCCCAGCGCCTTATACGGGTCTGTCATGCTGTTCTCCTTTTCCGTGTATCCCTTATTATTTTATGTTGAGTATAAACCCAAAAGCTTACAAATCCTTTAATTCCCGCCGGGGCTTTTCCTTAATATGCAGGAACAAAATCTCCCGCTGCAGCTCCGGCAGGCCTTTATATACGACGTTTTCGATAATAGGCCCGAAGTTTTCCATCTCCAGCAGGTTCAGCGGCAGAGCCATCCGGGCCGCTGAGCGGTTCAGGGCCGCGTTGCAGAACTCGTCGGCGCGCTTGCGCTCATCGTCGGAGAGCTGCACCTTGCCCCACAAATCCAGCCGGTTGATGAAGGGGTTGAAGGCCCCACTTTTCAGGTCGTCCATCAGGTCGTCGGCGGCGTCCATCATGTAAATCCACCGCCCCAAAAAATACCCAAACTGCCGAAGGGGCGCAGCCTGCTTCTTGTTTTCCCCGGCAATGTCCTCGAAGACATCCGCCAAAAGCTGGGCCGTAGGCTCCGCACAGGGGTCGATGCCGGCACCTTCTTCCTCGGCGGCCCGCTGGGCGGCCATGGCGGTCTCGGCGCATTTGGCCAGGTAAGGGTAGCGCACCCGGGCCCATTTGGCTTTCCGCCGGGCGTAGGGGCGCAGAAGGCGCTTGCCCAAGGTTTTAAGGAACCCGTCATCGGCGATGTCGTCCTCGATTTTATGGTACGTCAGCAGCACGGTGAGCGCCGCCGCCTTGTCATAGGCCTCGCCTTCGCCCTCCAAGTACCGGCAGCGCTTCAGCGGGTTGCAGGCACAGCGCTCCCGGCAGAGGGCGACCTTCTCCCCCGTAACCGCCAAAGCCAGCAGGGCATAGAACGTGCAGTCATAGCTGAGGAAGAACCGGGCAATCCACCCATAGTCCCGCCCCAGCACCCGGCACAGCTGGCAGTACACAGCCTTATACTGCTCGTATTCCTTCACCAGCAGCTCCGATTTATTGGGGCGCACATACCCAAACACGCTCAACACCCCCTTGCGTGTCTTTATTTTAACTCATTCCCGCCCAAAGTTGTTGAACACACTGTAAACAATGCAGCGTGACGCTGCACCCGAGACGCGGGGGACGGTGGCGGGGATTTTCGCCGCGTGAAGATTTCACGCGCTTACGTGAGCCATCGCGTGCCCAACGTGCTCCCGGAATAGAGCAGGGCCCGGCCAAAAGGAGGCGGGCCCTGGGGGTCAGGTACGGGTGGAGCGCTGGGGATGTTCGGTAGAGGGGTCCTGGGGGATTTCCATGCTGTAAAGCTCCCGGTAAGAGCCCAGCTCCTGGCGGTCGGTGGGGGTCTTGTACATGAGGCCCGTGCACTCGTTGGCCGAGGCGACGTTGGAGATGTTCGGGAACTTGCCCTCGGGCAGCGGGTCATGCTCATGGTAGTCGATTTTCTTTTTGCGCGGCATATTGGTCAGCTCCTTTGCGTTTTCTGTTAGTTTTTCATGGCAGGGGGAAAATATGCGCCTTGACTGTCTGCGGCCATCCCGCTATAATTTATTAAGAAAAAGAAAGGATGGGCAAACGATATGAAATTTGGGATCATAGGATGCGGCAACATGGCACGGGCGATTTTATCCGGCGTGCTGAAAAAATCCGCCTGCGCCCCCCAGGACGTACGGGTAACGGATGTCCTGCCCCAAGCGGCAGAGGGCTTTGTGAAGGATTTCGGCGTGCAGGCACTCCCCGACGCCCGGGAAGTCTGTGCCTGGGCGGACGTATTATTGTTGGCCGTAAAGCCGCAGGTATATGAAGCGGTCATAAACGAAATCAAAGGCGTGTGCCGGGAGGAACAGCTGATTCTTTCCATCGCGCCCGGCAAAACCCTAAGCTGGCTCGCCGAGCGCTTTGGCAAGCCGGTACGCCTGGTGCGGACGATGCCCAATACGCCTGCCATGGTCGGGGAGGGCATCACGGCCGTGTGCTTTGGCGAAAACGTCCCCCAGGAGCAGAAGGAGCTGGCCCTGGAGCTCTTAAAAAGCTTCGGCAGAGCCGAGCCCGTCCCGGAGCACTTAATGGACGCGGTAGTGTCCGTCAGCGGCAGCTCGCCTGCTTATGTGTTCGTGATGATCGAAGCCATGGCCGACGCCGCCGTCTCCCAGGGGATGCCCCGCGCCCAGGCCATCACTTTTGCGGCCCAGGCGGTTTTGGGCAGCGCCAAGATGGTGCTGGAGACCGGCCTGCATCCGGCGCAGCTGAAAGACATGGTGTGTTCGCCAGCCGGCACCACCATTGAAGCCGTGCAAATACTGGAAAAGACAGGCTTCCGCGCCAGCCTGCAGGAGGCCATGCGGGTGTGCGGGAAAAAATCGAAAGGGATGTGAGCCTATGCAGTGCAAAATTTTTGACATGGATAAAACGGACGACTATAAATATGTGGTGATCTTTTCGCGCTATCAAGGCAAACTGCTCCTAAGCCGCCACAAAGACCGCTCCACCTGGGAAACCCAGGGCGGCCACGTAGAGCCCGGCGAGACCATCGAGCAGGCCGCCCGGCGGGAGCTTTGGGAGGAGTCCGGCGCGAAAGAGTTCACCATACAGCCCGTGTGCGGCTACTGGGCCGCACACGATGAGCAGGACCCGGGCGCCAACGGGGCCATCTATCTGGCAGACATAACCGAACTGGGCCCCCTGCCCGAAAGCGAAATGGCCGAGACCCGCCTGTTTGACGCCCTGCCGGAAAACACCACCTACCCGTGGATCACCGGCCCCCTGTGGCAGCATGTGCAGGAGTTGGGCTTGTGAATAGAGTGTTAAAGCTTCTTAAACATTTGCCGCCCCGCCTTGACGCTGAAAGGACGGCCGTGCTATAATCATCCAATTACAAATGTGAAAAACGAGAAAAGGGGGCAGCATCTTGAAGCTGACCGCACGATATTTGAAACCCTTTTGGGCGCTGGTGCTCCTATGCATCCTGCTTTTGTTCGGGCAGGCCCTGAGCGAATTGAGCCTGCCAAACCTCATGAGCGACCTGGTGAACACCGGCATCCAGCAGGGGGGCCTGGAGGCCGCCGCCCCCGAGGCCATGAGCCAGAAGGCCCAGACGCTCCTGCTGTATTTTTGCGGCGACGAGGAAAAAGCGCTGCTTACGGGGAACTACTATACCATAGAGCCGGAAAGCAGCGAAGCTCAGCGCATCTCGAAAGATTACCCGCTGGCCCGCAGGGAGGCCGTGTGCGTCCTGCGGGAGGGCTTGGAGGAGGAAACGCGCCTTCTCCTCGACCAGGCCTACGCCAAGGCGTCCTATGGTTTCCTGCTCTATATGCAGGAAGCTTCCGCGTCCGGCGAGCTGGTTGAGCTGGCCCAGAAAGCGGCGGGGGGCGCGCCCTCCGGCTCCCAGGGGAACGGGACCCCCTCGGCCCCCCGGAACATCCCCAACATTTTTGACTTCCCCATCTTCGACCCGGACACCGTGGTGCCCGGCATCCAGGGCGGTTCGGCGGGGGAAATTGTGGGGCAGGCCAGCGATTCCAACCTACAGTCGTATTTAGAGCAAAATGGCGGCGGCAATTACTACATTTCCAGCGACGGCAACATGGTCCCCTATGACCCGCCCCCGGCCGTTTCCAGCACATCCGACCTGCACCTGATAGAGCCGGAACTGGGCATGATGGCCGCTGTAGCCATCCCCGAACCCGCCGAGCCCCAAATGGACGAAAGCTTTGGGGGCTTCGGCTCCACGGCAGAGGGCTATGAAGGGGACGAAAGCGGCATCGAGCCCCACATCGATGACAGCCCTATGATTCCCGAAAAGAAGCCGGAATATTTCGAAGGCGAAGAACCGGACGCCGACAGCGAGGAGGACCTGTCCGGCAGCAGCTTCAGCCTTACCGAGGCGGGGGGCCTGGGCAATATGTCGGCCGAGCGCCTGTACCAGCTGCTGCCGCTGCTAAGCTTTGTTCCCCAGTCCAGCCTGGAGCACGCCATCTCCACCGCCGCCGAAAGCGCGGAGGGCATGGCCAGCCAGGTAGGCGTAAGCCTGAAACAGCTTTTCTACACCGAACTGGGCGTAGACACCGCGCCCATCCAGTCGGCCTACATCTGGCAGAAAGGCTTAGAGATGCTGGGCGTGGCGCTGCTGGGGGCTGTGGCGGCGGTGCTGGTGGGATTGTTCTCCTCCCGCATTGCGGCATCCGTGGCCAAGCGGCTGCGGCACGACCTGTTCGCGAAAGTCATGCGCCTGGGCGGCCCGGAGCTGGACAAAATCTCCACGGCATCGCTGATCACCCGCACCACCAACGATGTGCAGCAGGTACAGATGCTCATCACCATGGGCCTGCGCCTGGTGTGCTACGCGCCCATTATGGGCATTGGCGGCATCGTCCTGGCGGTGGAAAAGAGCGTCTCCATGAGCTGGCTGGTGGCTGTGGCCGTCCTGGTGATGCTGGGACTGGTAGCCATTGCGCTGGCGCTGGCCCTGCCCAAGTTCAAGGCCCTGCAAAGCATGATGGATAAGCTCAACCGCATCAGCCGCGAGCACCTTTCCGGCATGATGGTCGTAAGGGCTTTCGGCAACCAGAAATTCGAGGAGGAACGCTTCCGCGAAGCCAACCGGGAATTCACCCGCACCAACCGCTTCGTGCAGCGGGTCATGGCGGGGATGATGCCGGCCATGATGCTGGTGATGAACCTGAGCACCCTGATGATCATGTGGGTAGGCGGCCACGCTATCGCCGAGTCCACTCTGCAGATCGGCGACATGATGGCCTTCATCCAGTACGCCATGCAGATTATCGCGTCCTTCCTTATGATTGCCATGATGTTCGTGATGCTGCCCCGTGCCAGCGTGTCGGCGGTGCGCATCGGCGAGGTGCTGGATATGCCCCTGGAAATTGAAGACCCCATCAGCGCCATGTGGCCGGAGAAGGTCGAGGGCGTCCTTGAGTTTAAAGACGTGAGCTTCCGCTACAGCGAGGCAGAGAGCGATGTCCTGGAACACATCAGCTTTACGGCCCGGCCTGGGGAAACCACGGCCATCATCGGCGCCACCGGCGCGGGGAAGTCCACGCTCATCAACCTCATCCCCCGCTTTTACGATGTCACCCAGGGCCAGATTACGCTGGACGGCCACGACATCCGCAATTACAAGCAGGCAGACCTGCGCGCTGCTATCGGCTATGTGCCCCAAAAGGCGCTGCTGTTCACAGGCTCTATAAAAGACAACCTGCACTATGGCCGTGAGGACGCCGGGGACGAAGTCCTCTTGGAAGCCCTGGAAATTTCCCAGGCGGCGGACTTCGTCGAAGGGCTGGAAAAAGGCCTGGACGCCTACATGGCCCAAGGGGGCACAAACGTCTCCGGCGGACAGAGGCAGCGGCTTTCCATGGCCCGGGCGCTGGTTCGCAAAGCCCCCATCTATATTTTTGACGACAGCTTTTCCGCCCTGGACTTCAAGACCGAAGCGGCCCTGCGCAAGGCCCTGCGCCCCTACACGAAGGAAGCCGCCGTGCTTATCGTGGCCCAGCGAGTCAGCACCATCCTGCACGCCGAGCAGATCTTAGTGCTGGACGAAGGGAAGCTGGTGGGCAAGGGCACCCATAAGGAGCTTCTGGCGACCTGCCCCGAATACCGGGAGATCGCCGAAAGCCAGCTGCAAAAGGAGGAATTGGCATGAGCGAAAAGCAGACAGCGGCCCCCCGCCGCCCCCATGGCCCTCACGGCCGGGGACCCATGGGCGCTGGGGAAAAAGCCAAGGATTTCAAGCGCAGCGGCGGCGAGCTTTTGCGGTACCTGAAGCCCTTCCGCTGGCAGATTGTGCTGGTGATGCTCTTTGCAGCGGCGTCAACCGTGTTCACCATCGCTGGGCCCAAGGTGCTGGCTCTGGCCACCGACGAGCTGGCCTCGGGGCTTATGCGCGCGGTGACGGGCGCCGGGGAAGGCATCGACTTTGGATATATTGGAAAGGTTCTGCTGGCTCTGGGCGGCTTGTACCTGGTAAGCGCCGGGTTCTCCTATTTGCAGGGACATATCATGGCGGGGGTGTCCACCAAGGTGGCCTTTAACCTGCGCGGCGCGGTGACCGCTAAAATCAACCGCCTGCCCCTGTCCTATTTCCACAAGACCACCCACGGCGACGTGCTCTCCCGCATGACAAACGACGTGGATACCCTGTCGGGCACGCTGTCCCAAAGCATTACGCAGATCATCACGTCCTTCTGCACCATGGTGGGCGTGCTGGCACTGATGCTCACCATAAGCTGGCAGCTGACCCTGGTGGCGCTGTGCGTGCTGCCGGTGTCCTTTGGGTTCGTGCTGGGCATCGTGCAGATTTCCCAGCGGCACTTCCGGGGCCAGCAGGAGTACCTGGGCCGGGTCAACGGCCAGGTGGAGGAAATGTACGGCGGACATCTGGTGGTAAAGGCCTTTGGCCGCGAACAGCAGGCCACCGCCGATTTTGACGCGGAAAATCAGAAGCTCTTTGAGGCTGGGTGGAAGGCCAACTTCCTTTCCGGACTCATGCAGCCGGTGATGGGCTTTGTGGGCAATCTGGGCTATGTGGCGGTGTGCATTGTGGGCGCGGCTATGGCAGCGGGAGGCACCATGACCATCGGCGGCATACAGGCGTTCATTCAGTATGTGCGCAGCTTTACCCAGCCGGTGATGCAGCTGGCCAATATTTCCAATCAGCTGCAAATGACCGTAGCCGCCGCCGAGCGCATCTTTGAGTTCCTGGGCGGCCAGGAGGAAGAGGACGGCGAGCCCAAGGCTCTTATGGCCAACGAGGACATACAAGGGGCTATCGGCTTTCACCATGTGCGCTTTGGCTACAATGGGCCGGAGGAGCCGGTCATTAAGGATTTCTCGGCCCAGGTACAGGCGGGGCAGAAGGTGGCCATCGTAGGCCCCACAGGCGCGGGGAAGACCACCATGGTAAAGCTCCTGATGCGCTTCCACGACGTGGACGGCGGGGAGATCACCCTGGACGGCCACCCGGTTACGGATTTCGGCCGGGAGGATCTGCGCACGGAGTTCGGCATGGTGCTGCAGGACGCCTGGCTGTATAACGCCAGCATCCTGGAGAATATACGGTACGGGCGGCTGGATGCCACGGACGAGGAGGTCATAGCGGCAGCCAAGGCGGCCCAGGCCGACCACTTCATCCATACGCTGCCGGGCGGCTATAACATGGTGCTCTCGGAGGACGGCTCCAACGTGTCCCAGGGGCAGAAGCAGCTTCTCACCATTGCCCGGGCCATTTTGGCCGACCCGAAGGTCATGATTTTGGACGAAGCCACCAGCTCGGTAGACACCCGCACGGAGGTGCTTCTCCAGCGGGCCATGGACAATTTAATGGAGGGCCGCACCAGCTTTATCATTGCACACCGGCTGTCCACCATCCGCAATGCCGACCTGATTTTGTGCATGAAGGACGGCGACATTGTAGAGCAGGGCACCCATGCGGAATTGATGGAGCAGGACGGGTTCTACGCGCAGCTTTATAGGAGCCAGTTCGAAGGGGCCGAGGCGTCCTGAATGGAAGGAGGCAATTTATGAAAACGATCGTATTGGTGAATGCCAACGCAGGGAAGCAGGGCATCCTGCGGGAAGTGGAAAAGATACGGGAAGTGTTCGCTGCGGGAGGCGGCCAGGTGGAGGTCGTCGAGACGGAGTCCAAGGAGCAGGGGGAGCAGGCCGTGCGCGACGCGGCGGGGAAGTCCCCGGACCGGCTTGTGGTCTGCGGGGGCGACGGCACGCTGAGCGACACGGTAGACCTGCTGCAAAAAGAGGGGTGCCTGCGGCCGTTGGGGTATATACCGGCGGGCACCACCAACGATTTTGCCAGCTTCCTGGGCCTGCCCAAGGAGCCGGTGAAGGCGGCCTCCTTTATCGCCATGGGGGCGCCCAGGGGGATAGACCTGGGGCGGCTGAACGGGCGCAGCTTTATTTATGTAGCGTCCTTCGGGGCGTTTACGCAGTCGTCTTATAACACGACCCAGAGCCTGAAAAATTCGCTGGGGCATTTGGCGTATGTGATAGAGGGCATAAAGGAGCTGCCCACCCTGCAGTCCTACGAGGCCCGGGTGGAGACCGCGGAGGGCGGCGTGTATGAGGGCGAATACCTGTATGGCGGGCTGAGCAACTCCACCTCGCTGGGGGGCGTGATTAAATTAGACCCGGAGAAGGTGGACCCCTGCGACGGCCTGTTCGAGCTGAGCCTGGTAAAGAAGCCCAAGAGCCTCCACGAGCTCAACCGCATCCTGCTGGCGCTCATGAGCGGCAAGGCGGACGAGGAGCTTATCACCTTTGTGCACACTAAGGGCGCGGTGTTCACCTGCAAGGAGCCCATGCCCTGGTCGCTGGACGGCGAGTATTATGCTGGGGGCGAAAAGGTGGAGATCGAGATCGTGCAAAGCGGCCTGGAGCTTTACTGGTAAAATGAAAAATGCCTGCCGTGAGTGGCAGGCATTTTTGTTTTGGGTTATCCGAACGCCGCCTGGTTCTGCACCGGGCTTGAGCGCTTTTCCATGTCCGGGAAGCGGTGCTCCAGGGCGGCCAGGGAGATTTCGATGTCCTCCTCGGCCTCCTGGGCGGAGAACGCGCCGACCGTTACCATATCCTTTTCGCGGATGGCGTTCCAGGAGAAGGTCAGGCCCACGTAGGGCGTGCAGCGTCCGGCGGCCATGGACTTGATGGTCATGACGGGCTTTTTGGCGTTGTGGATGATGGAGGCCACGGTCTCGATCTCCACCTGCATCAAAAAGCCCATGCAGTTGAAGATTTGGATGTAGGTCTGGACGTCGTAGCCGTTTTTGTCGGAGTAGACGATGAGCTCGGGCATATGGGCTGAAAGGCCGGGCACCATGCCGGCGTCGCGGATCATTTTGGTGTAGTCGTCCAGGCGGACGATCTGGCCCAGGTCCTTGTTCACCAGGGATTCGGCCTTAGAATGGTGGATGAGGCACAGCTTCGCGCCCCGTTGGGCCGATTCCTTCACCATGCGCTGGGCCTCCTGGCGGGCCTCCTTGGAGTCCGAAACGTTCAGGTGGGGGGTGTCGATCATGATGATCTCCTGTCCCATATGCTGCTCGGTTTCCTTGACGGCCCGGGTCAGCTCCGGCGACAGCCCGAAGGGCGCCATGATGCTGTCCACGCCGTGGCGCAGGTAAGCCTCCAGCACGGGCTTGAAGGCCTGGGCGCTGTCGTAGCGGCGCTTGATCATCTCGTCGGCCGACACGCTGGTGTGGCTCCAGCCCAGCAGCCAGTTGGTGCCGATGAGCATACGGGAAAGGGATATGTTTTCTACTTGGGTGCGGGGGAATTGTTTTTCCATGGGGTTAGCTCCTTTCAACTTATAATAATATTTTTTCTGCTTCTGCAAGGGAAGAAATCGTATATTCGGGCGCGCTGATAAAGTCCGGGATTTCCATGAAACGGTTTGCCGGCAGCCAAACGGCCTCCATCCCGGCGGAGTGGGCGCACAGCACGTCAAAGGGGTGGTCGCCTACATAGACGCTCCCCGCGCAGGGGACGCCCAGCTTTTCGCAGGCCAGCTGCAGGATCTGCGGGTCGGGCTTGTAGAGGCCGACTTCTTCCGAGATTACGATACACTCGAAAAAATCCGCGATGCCCATATCCGCCAGCACTTGGCGCACACCGCTGTGGTTGTTACTTACAATGCCCAGCTTTACCCCTTTCCCCTTCAGCAGGGGCAAAAGCTCGCGGGTGCCGGGCATAAGCTGGTACTCTTTTTTATAATCCTGCCCGAACAGGCTGGAGAGCTTTGCACAGGTTTCCCCGTCCAGCTCCAGGGAGCGGCTGTATACGGCGGCAACATTTTGGAGGTATTCCTCATCGTCCATGCGGACGCCCGTCTCATTTTCCTTTTGAATCTGTTTCCCCTGCCAAAGTTCGCTGGCGGCATAGGCTTTTTCCACGTCATCCATTTGCAGATGGGGCTTTTGCTGCACGGCAAGCTCGAAGACCTTTTCCGCGATGGTTGGCTTTTTTAGCAGCAATGTGTTGTCGATGTCAAAAAGGGCACAGCGGTACATAGAAAATCTCTCCTTCTCTGTTTGGATTTTAAGAGAACACCTTCTCCTCCTTGCAAGCTGGCAGCCGCAGCGCCAGCAGCATCCCGACAGCGGTCAGGACGGCCAGGCACAGGTACAAAACCTGTATATTCCAGCGGTCGGTGACGAATCCCCCGGCGTTCTGCAGCAGGATAATGGACACGCTGTTCAGGGAATTTATCACCGAAAGCCCCGTGGTCGTCAGGGCCGGGGACAGGAGGTTGCGCACCATTTTCAGGGTGATCATCTGGAAAAGGGTGGAGGCTACGGCCTTCAGGAGCACCATTACGGCCACCACGACCACCGCCGACCGGGCGAAGCCGTAGAACACAAACTGCACGGTAATGACCGCAAAGCTGGTCAGCATCAGCGCCTTGCCGGAGAATTTATCCATATACTTGTTGGAAAACAGGATCAGGGGGATTTCGATGAGCGTGCTGAAAAACAGCACCGTGCCCACCATGCCCGTGGCCACGCCCAGGCTCCCCAGCAGTACAGGGGCCAGGTTCATGTTAACCCCGGAGCACCCCGCAAACAGGAACGCCACGAACACGTATAATAAAAACTGCTTGTTCTGCACCAGCGACGAAAGGGGCAGCTTTTTCTTTCCCGGCTTTTCGGCGGGCTCGTCTTCGCCTTTTTCCTCGGTGCCCAAAAATCCCACGATGGTCAGCGCGCAGGAAATAAACATGGCCGCAAACAGCACCATGGGCGGGAAGAACTCCACGGCCACCCCGGCGCACTGGGCCCCGACGGCGTACCCCAGCGTCCCCCACACCCGCAGGGAGCCGTAGCGGTATTTGCTCTGCCCGGCCATGCGCTCGGTGATGGGCATCAGGGAGTTGATAAAGGACATGATAAGGCCGTCCAAAAGGAACAGCGCCCAGGTGCTGCGGCACACGGCGAACACCAGCCCCAGCACCCCTACCCCTAGCAGAAGCATTCCGCTGATGAGCTTGGGGCGGCGGGTCAAATCGTTTAAGTAGCCCACCGCCGGGACCATGGCAAAGGAAAACAGCCCCGACGCCGAGATAATGAACGACATTTCCGACGCGCTTTTCCCGATGCCCGTCAGGTACACCGACAGCACCGACCCAAACAGCGACATGGCCATAAAATAGAAAAAGAACGTCAGCACATAGCAGAAATAACGGCCCTTAACCTTTCTCACAATACCTCTCCTCATTCCATGAAATCTTACCCCTAATTAGAGCCCATTTTGGCGGGAATGTCAAGAGCTTCCCCACATTTTTTCAAAATAATTTATCCCCTTTGCAACGGGGGCATTTTGTGCTATACTACAACTAGCGAAATAAATCCAAAGGAGCGTACAAATGGAAATCACAAAAGACATCCGATACGTTGGCGTAAACGACCATCAGGTAGACCTCTTTGAAGGCCAGTATGTGGTCCCCAACGGCATGGCTTACAATTCCTATGTAGTCATGGACGAGAAGACCGTGGTATTCGACACCGTGGACGCCCGCTTCACCCACCAGTGGCTGGACAACCTCCAGAACACCCTGGGCGACCGCGCCCCCGACTACCTGGTCGTGCAGCACATGGAGCCTGACCACTCGGCCAGCATCCACAGCTTTATGCAGATGTATAAGGACACGACCATCGTCTCAAGCCAGAAAGCCTTTGCCATGATGAACCAGTTCTTCGGCACCGACTTCGCCGACCGCCAGCAGGTAGTGGCCGAGGGCGACACCCTTACCACGGGCAGGCACACCTTTACCTTTGTGGCGGCCCCCATGGTGCACTGGCCGGAAGTCCTGGTGACCTACGACAGCACGGATAAGGTGCTCTTCTCCGCCGACGGCTTCGGCAAGTTCGGGGCCCTGGACGTGGAGGAAGAGTGGGACTGCGAGGCCCGCCGCTACTTCATCGGTATCGTGGGCAAATACGGCGCCCAGGTGCAGGCCCTGCTGAAAAAGGCCGCCGGCCTGGACATCCAGGTGATCTGCCCCCTGCACGGCCCGGTGCTTAAGGAAAACCTGGGCCATTACCTGCACCTGTATGACCTGTGGTCTTCCTACACGCCCGAGAGCGAGGGCATCGTCATCGCTTACACCTCCGTGTACGGCAACACCCGCAAGGCAGTGGAGCAGTTTGCCGAAAAGCTGCGCCAGAAGGGCTGCCCCAAGGTCTCCGTTTTCGACCTGGCCCGCTGCGACCTGGCCGAGGCGGTAGAGGACGCGTTCCGCTACAACAAGCTGGTGCTGGCCACCACCACCTATAACGCGGAGATCTTCCCCTTCATGCGCACATTCATCCATCACCTGACCGAGCGCAATTTCCAGAACCGCACCGTGGCCTTCATCGAGAACGGCACCTGGGCCCCCATGGCGGCAAAGGTCATGAAGGGTATGTTCGCAAACTCCAAGAAGCTGACTATCGCCGAACCCACCGTCACCATCCGTTCCGCCCTCAGCGCCGAGAGCGGCGAGAAGCTGGAGGCCCTGGCCAGCGAGCTCTGCCAGGATTACCTGGCCCAGCGCGACGAGACCGCCGACAAGCACGATATGACTGCCCTGTTCAACATCGGCTACGGCTTGTATGTGGTCACCAGCAACGACGGCAAGAAGGATAACGGCCTCATCGTCAACACCGTGACCCAGGTCACCAACACCCCCAACCGCATCGCGGTGACCATCAACAAGGACAACTACTCCCACCACGTCATCCAGCAGACCGGCAAGATGAACATCAACTGCCTCGCCCAGGACGCCCCCTTCTCCGTGTTCGAGAACTTCGGCTTCCAGAGCGGCCGCACCGCCGACAAGTTTGCGGGCGAGACGGTCCTGCGTTCCGATAACGGGCTGGTGTTCCTGTCCCGGTTCATCAACTCGTTTATGTCCTTGAAGGTAGAGCAGTATGTAGATTTGGACACCCACGGGATGTTCATCTGCAGCGTTACCGAGGCCCGGGTCATCAACAGCAGCGAGACCATGACCTACACCTACTATCAGAACAATGTGAAGCCCCAGCCCCAGCTGGAAGGCAAAAAAGGCTGGGTGTGCAAGGTATGCGGATACGTGTATGAGGGTGACGAGCTGCCCGATGATTTCGTATGCCCCTTGTGCAAGCACGGCGTGGCGGATTTCGAGCCTATTGGGTAAAGTAGGGCTTGCAATTTGCATTGGTCTGTGCTATACTTTTGACAGGATAAAAAGGACCGCTAAATCCACAAATCCTTAAAGCGAAACCCCGGAGAGGTGCGACTCTCCGGGGTTTCATTTTGCTTACTTCCCTTTAGGCTTTTTAGCCTTCGGTTTTCTGTCTAGGAGCTTGCTTATGTAATTGGCTATTACACTTGCAGCGACAGAAATTATAAAATTAACCGCTAGATCCATCAAAATCCCCCTTTCCGTTGCCGGGTATAGGG
>CANTDZ010000010.1 GCA_947652665.1 uncultured Clostridia bacterium | reverse complement strand
CCACACCGACGCCGTCCAGGCCATCGGCAACGTGCACATCAACGTAAAAGAGCAGGATATCGATATGCTGTCCCTCAGCGGCCACAAGCTCCACGCGCCCAAGGGCGTGGGGGCCCTGTACGTCCGGCTGGGCGTGCAGCTGCAGAACCTTCTGGACGGCGGCGCCCAGGAGCGCGGCAAGCGTGCCGGTACGGAAAACGTGGCGGAAATCGTAGGCCTGGCCACCGCCATGAAGGACGCCTGCGACACCATCGACGAGCGCATCGCCCGGCTGACTCCCATGCGGGACAAGCTCATCGACGGCCTCTTAAAAATCGAGCGCAGCCGCTTAAACGGCGACCGTGAGCACCGCCTGCCCGGCAACGTCCATTTCTGCTTCCAGGGCGTCGAAGGCGAATCCCTTCTGCTGATGCTGGACATGAAGGGGGTGTCGGCCTCCAGCGGCTCGGCGTGCACCAGCGGTTCCTTGGACCCCAGCCATGTACTTTTGTCCATCGGCCTGCCCCATGGCGTGGCCCACGGCAGCCTGCGCCTGTCCTTCGGCGACTACAACACCATGGAGGACATCGACTACCTGCTGGAGGTCATCCCGCCCATCATTGAGCGCCTGCGCTCCATGTCGCCCCTGTGGGATTCCATCCAGAAGGGGGAAGTCAACTATGATGAATTCATGTGAGAAAGCCCCCCGCCCCACCTACGGCCAGCGGGTAAAGAAGGTCGTGCTGCGCTCCCTGTTTTTAAGCCTGGCACCCTTTATTGTTAACCTGTTCTTCCAAGGAAAGCGGGAATTTGAAAAAGAAATAAAGCTTGTAAAAAAAGTGCACAGCATAAAGAAAGGATGATCTTCCATGGCATACAGTGAAAAAGTAATGGAGCATTTCGCCAATCCCCGCAACGTCGGCGAAATGAAAGACTACAGCGGCGTGGGCGAGGTAGGCAACCCCAAGTGCGGCGACATCATGCGGATGTACATTAAGGTGGAAGGGAACACCATCACCGATGTATCCTTCATGACCTTCGGCTGCGGCGCGGCCATCGCCACCAGTAGCATGGCAACGGAGATGATAAAAGGTAAGTCCATCGACGACGCCTTGAAGCTCACCAACAAAGCGGTCATGGAGGCCCTGGACGGCCTGCCGCCCGTAAAGGTGCACTGCTCAGTGCTCGCCGAGCAAGCCATCAAAGCCGCCGTCTCCGACTACTACACCCGCCAGGGCATCGACCCCCTTCCCATCGTAGGGGAAATCACCGAGTGCGACCACTGCGGCTGCGGGGAGTAAGACCTTGGGACGCTGTCCCAAACCCTGCAAACCCTTTTGGAAAAGGGTTTGATCCTAAAACTAACGAAGCCCCTCTCCTTCATCGGGAGACGGGCTTCTTTCTTATTTATGATACAAACGGTTGGTTTGGTACACCGGTTCGCACGTCAAATTGACCCCCAGCTTTCGGAACACATTCTCGTCCACATGGGACAGGATGACGGAAGCATGAGCCTCGCACCCCCGCAGCTTCTTCAGCTGCCGCATGGCCAGCTCGGCGGTGGGGTTGGTGGCCGCGCAGATGGACAAGGCGATGAGTATCTCATCCGTATGCAAACGCGGGTTGCGGCTGTCCAGGTGGGTGGTTTTCAGCTTCTGGATAGGCTCGATAATGATGGGCGAAATCAAGTGTATGTTCTTTTGGATGCCCCCCAGCTCCTTGAGCGCATTCAGCAGCGCCGCCGCCATAGCGCCCAGCAGGGGCGTAGTCTTGCCGGTTACCACCCGGCCGTCCGGCAGCTGGATAGCCGCGGCGGGCATCCCCGTATCTTCGGCCCGCTGCATGGCAGCGGTGACCACCGGGCGGTCCCCGGTCTTGATACCGGCGCGGTTCATTAAAAGCTCTATTTTATATACTTCTTCGCCATCCGTATTGCCTTGGCGCTGTTCGCACCGGGCGCTGTAATAGCGGCGGATGATCTCCTGCAGGGCCGCGTCACAGCAGGCCTCGTCGTCAACAATGCAGTTGCCGGCCATATTCACCCCCATGTCCGTGGGCGACTTGTAAGGCGACTGCCCCGCGATCTTCTCAAAAATGGCGTTGAGCACCGGGAAAACCTCGATGTCCCGGTTATAGTTGACAGCCGTCTCGCCGTAGGCCTCTAAATGGAAGGGGTCGATCATGTTCACGTCGTTCAGGTCGGCGGTAGCGGCCTCGTAGGCCAGGTTGACGGGGTGGGTCAGCGCCAGGTTCCAAATGGGGAACGTCTCGAATTTCGCGTACCCGGCCTTCACGCCCCGGCGGTGCTCGTGGTAAAGCTGGCTCAGGCACGTGGCCATTTTGCCGCTGCCCGGGCCGGGGGCCGTCACCACCACCAGCGAACGGGTGGTCTCCACGTATTCGTTTTTGCCAAAGCCCTCCTCGCTGACAATCAGCGGGATATTCGAGGGGTAGCCCGGTATGGTGTAGTGCCGGTAGACCTTCACCCCCAAGCCCTCCAAGCGGCTTTGGAATGCCTGGGCCCCCGGCTGGGCCGCATACTGGGCCAGCACCACGCTGCCCACGTACAGGCCGATTTCCCGGAAGGCGTCAATCAGCCGCAGCACCTCCAAATCATAGGTGATGCCCAGGTCGCCCCGGGCCTTGTTCTTCTCGATATCAGAGGCGTTGATGACGATAACGATCTCCGCCTGCTCTTTCATCTGCACCAGCATATTGACCTTGCTGTCCGGCTTGAACCCCGGCAGCACCCGGGAAGCATGATAGTCGTCGAACAGCTTGCCGCCAAATTCCAGGTACAGCTTGCCGCCAAAATGCTCAATCCTCTCCAAAATGTGCCGGGACTGCGTTTGCAAATATTTGTCGTTATCAAACCCCGTTTTCATCCTCATACCCCTTTCTAATAATACTGCCAGTATACCACATTTTTTTCCCCTGCGCAAGATAACGGGTTGACTTTTCCCGGGGGTTTCTATATAATTGTTAGGATACGAATATTTTAAGAAAGGATGAAAAAGAGAATGGCAGGAAAATTTTCCGCAATGTTCGGCGCACAGGATATGACCCAGGGCAGCCCGGTCAAAAACCTGGTGCAGTTTTCAGTGCCGCTGCTTATCGGCAACTTGGCCCAGCAGCTGTACAGCACGGTGGATTCCATCGTGGTAGGCAACTACGTAGGCGACACGGCTTTGGCGGCCGTGGGGGCCAGCGGGCCCATCATGAACCTGCTGCTGGTGCTGTTTATGGGCGTTTCCGTGGGGGCCAGCATCATGGCGTCCCAGTATTACGGGGCCGGGGAGAGGGAGAGCCTTTCTGAAACCATCGGCACCACCATCACCGCTACCTTTGTTTCGGCCGTGTTCATCATGATTGTGGGGCCGCTGATCACCCACCCCGTCATGTCCATGCTGGACACCCCGGAGGATATCTACGAGATGTCCTGTACATACCTGATTATCATTTTCGCGGGCATCATCGGGTGCGCCTACTATAACATCATCTCCGGCGTGCTCCGGGGCCTGGGCGATTCCATCATGCCCCTGATCTTCCTCGTCGTGGCCTGCCTTTTGAACATCGTGCTGGATATCTGGTTTGTGGCCGGTTTCCAGATGGGCGTGGCCGGCGTGGCCTGGGCTACCATCATTGCCCAGTTTATTTCGGGAGCGCTGTGCCTCTGGCGGCTGGTGCGCATGAAGGACGTCTTTACCCTGACCCCCCGGATGCTGTACCCCAAGTCCCATTTCGTCAAGAAGCTCGTCAAGCTGGGCCTGCCCAGCGGCCTGACCCAGGCGATCTTCTCCTTCGCCATGATTATCATCCAGTCCCTCACCAATTCCTTCGGCACCGCCGTTATTGCGGCCAATACCGTGGTTATGCGCGTGGACGGCTTTGCCATGATGCCCAACTTTACCTTCGGCACCGCCATGACCACCTACACCGGCCAGAACATCGGCGCGGGCCGCATTGACCGCGTAGAGGAAGGCACCAAAAAAGGCCTGAAGATGGGCCTCGCCGTATCGGTGGTTTTGGTAGGCCTCATCCTCCTCTTCGGTAAGTACCTGATGCATATGTTCACTTCCACCCCCGAAGTCATCGACCTGGGCCAGCAGATGCTGCAAACCCTGGCCGTGGGCTATGTGGCTATGGCCGTCACCCAGATCCTCTCCGGCGTTATGCGCGGCGCGGGCGACACCATGACTCCCATGTGGATTTCCATCATCACCACCGTGGTCATCCGCGTGCCCATCGCCTATGGCCTGGAGTTCCTCACCCGCCCCGCTGGCGGCGCTATGGGCTCCGGCGCCCCGACGCCGTTGTTCCTCTCCCTGCTGATCTCCTGGGTTGTGGGCGCGGTGCTCACGGCCATCGCCTACAAGATGGGCCGCTGGAAGAAAAAATCCATCGTAAATAAAAAGTGATCCTTGCAAAATGCCCTTGGCTCAGCCGGGGGCATTTTCTGTTACGTGGGCCTACCGCCCGGCCTCCTGCCGCTTCTGCATTTTTGACCAGCTGATAAACCCGTAAATATCATTCGCTAAGAACATCCCGAAACAAATCGCCACCGACAGATAAGCGATATCCGAAAACGCCGCCATCCCCCATAACACAATCAGCACAATATCATTGGCGGCATAGGCCAAGGCAAAAAACGCGCTTCGCCGGAAGGTCAGATAAACGGCCAAAAAGCTCGTGGTAACGGACAGCGTGCTGGGCAGCAGGTTGGCTGTGTGGAAAGCCGCCAGAATATAGTAAAAGAGCCAGGTAACAAGCAGCGTCAGAAACACCATGAGCCCTATTTCCTGGGGGCGCAGCCGGTTGACCTTCACCTCGGCTTTGTTCCCGTTATAAGGGTTGCGCAGCCAGGAAACAAGGGCGATAACCGCCATGGGGGCCGTCATTCCCAGGTACGTTATCATTTCGCCATAATAGGCGAAAGTGAACGAAATGACGCCGTACAACAGGCTGAACAGCACCATCAGCACCTGCCCGAAAGGGTTCCCCTTGGCATTGAAGATCAAGGACGTCACCCCAACCAGGGAAGCAATGAGCGTCAGATAATGGGCCCGGTCAAACAGGAAAAAGGATGCCAGAATCAGCGAAACCGACGTGCCCCACAGGATGAGCTCGCCTTTTGTGAAATAGCGCATGACAATCACCTCGAAAATAAAATAAGCACCCGCTTACACATCTTCCAAGACCTAACGATGTGTACCGAATGCTTTCGTTTTTCTACCCGGTGGCAGTTTTATTCCCTATTCATTTTGTCCAGTATAGCACAGCCGCGTGAAGAAGTCAAGGCCTTGCCTCAGGGCATAAAAATCCCCCAAGGGCCGCACAACCCCTGGGGGTTCTTTTTTTGCGCTGCTTAATCGCTTTCCATCAATCCGGCCAGCCTCTCCAAGACCGCCGCGGCTTCGGCACGGGAAGCCTGGCCCTGGGGGTCGAGCCGGCTGCCATCCTTGCCGTTGAGCAGGCCGGAGCCTACCGCCCAGCTCATGGCATCCTCGGCGTAAGGGCTGACGGCGTCGGCGTCCACAAAGGCGTCTATAGCGCCCATTTCGCCCTGCAGGCCTTCCATCTGCGCATAACGGTACAAAATAGCCGCCAGCTGTTCGCGGGTGATCGGCCTTTCCGGGTGGAACAGGCCGTCGTCACAGCCCTGGACGATGCCCTTCGCATGGCACCACAGGACGCCCATACCGTAGTAATAATAGTAATCATGCACGTCCGGGAAGCCGAATTCGACAAACTCGTCATGTGTGACATCCGGCCACCCAGCCATCCTGTTTACAAGGGCGCAGATCATCCCCCGGTCTACGACCATGTCCGGAGAGAAGTGTACCAGGTCTGTGCCCTGGAACAGGTCGTTTTGGAACCCCCACATGGCGGAAGCTTCCCCCCAATGGCCCGATAAATCCCGGAAGGGCTGAAGCTTGGTGCAGTATAAAAAGACATTGGAAGGGCCCGTAATGGCATCGGCCCCACCCTCCATCCTTTCCAGCTGGGTATGGCTGCTAAAAGCCCCGCCCAAAATCTTCGTAACGCTGTCTGGCAGGGTGACGCTCGTGCGTTCGGCCGCGCCCTGGGCCGCCGTGACCACGGTCGTCATGTCGGCGGTATAAATAATGCCCTGCTCGTCCATCTTGAAATGCGGATTTTCCGGGTCAAGGTCAATTTTATCCACGTGTCCGCCAAACGCATACTCCAGGTTTGAAACATTTTTCGGCAGCTTCACATATTTCAAATTTGAAGGGAAAAATTCCTCTAAATTCTCCGGGCCATCCCCTGTAAAAACAACTTCCTCCAACTTCGGGCAATTATCAATCCATTCCCCGTAGGTCCCTCCCATAGCAGTCTGTATTCTCTGCAAAGTAGACGGAAAGGTGATGGATGTCAAGTCTTTATTATCCCTAAGACAGTAAACAGGATTGTAGTCACTAGGCAGGTAGCGATAGTAAAGGCCAACCACCGGCTTACCTTCGACATAGTCCGGTATGACAATATCCCCTTTCAGATTTTCTGACTCATATAACCACCATCCCGGAATATATACATCATCCGGCTTCAAAGACTCCGCAAAGTTCAAGACGCCCCCATCCGGAAGCGTATAGGTACACAGCCGCGCTCGAAAAAACGACATGATTTCAAACTCTAATGTCGGCTCACCCTCTGCGGCCCACGCAGGAACCCCCGCGCACAGCATCAAAAGTGCAAGCATCACAGCAAATACTTTTTTCATTTAGAAAAAGCCTCCTTTTTCCGCACATTGCGTGCTTTCGGCTATTCTATCATGAAAAAGCATTTTTGTAAACAACCAGCTTTATCCATTTACACTTCGCCGCAGGCAGCACTTACTCCTCATAATCCGCCTGCGCCGAGACCTCCGCCCACTTGTCAAGCTCCGCAATCTTCGCCTCCAGCGTCGACTTTACCGCCGTGACGGCCGCTTTGCCCAAGGTCAGGATCTCCGGGTACTCCTCGCCCCCTACGACCCTTACGATGATCTCGCCGGCCTTGTCGGGGTCGCCGGCCTGCTGATGGGTATTGGCAAAGTTGCCGGGCCGGGACTTGCCTACCGTGGCCTCATAATCCCCAATGGCGGCCTTCGTGCCCTGCAGGGATTCCCCGTCATAGAACCGGGTGCGGAAAGCGCCGGGCTGCACGACCATCACCTTGATGCCCAACGGGGCCAGCTCCTTGCGCAGGCCGTCCGAGAGCAGCTCCAGCGCCGCCTTGGAGGACGCATAATACCCCGAGCCTACCGCCGACCGCGCCGCCGCGATGGAGGTTACGTTCAGGATGGCCCCCGCCTTCCGGGCGCGCATCCCGGGCAGGACGGCCTTGATAAGCTCCACCGGTCCGAAGAGGTTCGTCTGGAACAGGGTGTTTACCGCCTCGGCCTCGCCTTCCTCTACCGCCGCCCGGTAGCCATAGCCGGCATTGTTCACCAGAACGTCAATGCCGCCGAACCGTGCCTCGGCCTCCTTCACCGCCGCCTGGATGCTCCCGCTGTCGGTAACGTCCAGGGACACGGCCAGCGCCGTATCGGGGTACTGCCCGACGAGCCCCTGCACCTTCTCCTTATTGCGCGCCGTCACGACCGCCTGGTCGCCGCTGGCCAGCACAGCCTTTGCAATCCCCGCTCCAATTCCGCTGGAACATCCTGTAATCAACCATGTTTTCATTTTGTCCGACTCCTTTTCTACTATTTTTCAGGCAAATGCCGCAATCCTATTACATTATACACAACAGTCCAGTTAATTTCAATACAGCGTGCCATCAAAAGGGACTAAATTTTTCTCTAAAATATGGTTTTTGTAGTTGATTTACCCACCCTCTTAGGAGTATAATAAAAGAAGAATATCCCGGGCCACCGGGCAAAACAGGAGGAGTATCCAATGGCAAAGTTGAAAATCGGTATCGTCGGCTGCGGCGGTATCGCAAACCAGAAGCATCTGCCCGCCATGAAGGCTAACAGCGACCTGTGCGAGGTCGTGGCGTTCTGCGACATCATCCCCGAGCGCGCCGAGAAAGCCGCCGCCGAGTACGGCGTAGAAGGCGCAAAGGTTTATACGGATTATCACGAGCTGCTGGCTAACAACGAAGTGGAGGTCGTGCACGTGCTGACCCCCAACGTAGCCCACTGCCCCATCACCGTGGCCGCTTTTGAGGCTGGCAAGCACGTCTACTGCGAGAAGCCCATGGCCCACAATTCCGCCGACGCGGAGAAGATGGTCGCGGCCTGGAAGGCTTCCGGCAAGCAGTTCACCATCGGCTACCAGAACCGTTTCCGTCCCGAGGTCCAGAACCTGAAGAAGGCCTGCGACGCCGGCGAGCTGGGCGACATCTACTACGCCAAGGGCCACGCCGTCCGCCGCCGCGCGGTTCCCACCTGGGGCGTTTTCCCGGACAAGTCCAAGCAGGGCGGCGGCCCGCTGATCGACATCGGCACCCATGCCCTGGACATCACCCTGTGGTGCATGAACAACTACGAAGTTGAGAGCGTCACCGGCTCCGTGTTCTACAAGCTGGGCGGCCTCCAGCAGGCTACTGAAGGCAACGCTTTCGGCCCCTGGGACCCCGAGACCTATGAGGTTGAGGACAGCGCCATGGGCTTCATCAAGATGAAGAACGGCGCGGCCATCATGCTGGAGAGCGCCTGGGCCATCAATATGCTGGAGTCCCGCGAAGCCAGCACCACCCTGTGCGGCACCCTGGCTGGCGCAGAGATCCATTCCGGCATGAGCTATCCCAACGACGAGCTCATCTACAACCGCGGCCGCAACGGCCAGCTGATGGAGGAGACCCTGTCCTCCGGCGGCAAGATCGCCTTCTTTGAGGGCGCTGCCGGCAACGCGGGCGTAGCGGACAACCGCCAGTGGCTGGAAGCCGTCATCAACGGCACCGAGCCCCTGGTCAAGCCCGAGGAGGCCCTGGTTGTCACCCGCATCCTGGAAGCGATTTACCAGTCCGACCTGGAGAAGAAAGAAATCCGCTTCTAAATTACAATGGACATAGAAAGGCCCCGGGGTCACCCTCGGGGCCTTTTTATCAGCGGATGAAGTTCATAAACTGGGTGGGTTCCTTTTCCGGCAGGCCGTACTGCTCTTTGGCCAGGGCGATGCCCTTCATGAGGAACGCCATGTTCCGGGCCAGGGTGCGCATTCCTTGCATCCCTTCCACGTCCTGGGCGGCCTCGCCAGGCTGCTGGCCGTGGACGCTGTTCCAATACTGGCCGGAGGCGATGGGCATCCCGGAGATGCCGAAGAATTTGTTGATCTCATCGTAAGTAGCCGAGAGCCCCCCGCGCCGGGCTGCGATGGCGCTGGCGCCCACCTTCATCGTTTTGTCGCAGGAGGTGCTGTAAAACAGGCGGGTCAAAAACGCGATGAGGGTGGCGTTGGCCGACGCGTAGTATACCGGGCTGCCGGCCACCAGGCCGTCGCATTGGGCGAACTTTTCGGCTGTCTCGTTGACCAGGTCGTTAAAGACGCACTTGCCCAAGTCTTTGCACTTGCGGCATCCGATGCAGCCCCGGATGTCCTTGTTGCCCACGTGGACGGTTTCCACTTCGATGCCCTCCTGCTGGAAGACCTTCTCCATCTCGGCCAGCGCCAGGGCCGTGTTGCCGTCTGCCCGGGGGCTGCCATTGATCATCAAGACTTTCATTCGTGTTCCTCCCTAAGTGGAAATATTGTCTATTTTCATTATACGGGATGCGGCAGGGAAATGCAAGAGGAAAACTTCAAAATCTTATTGCAATCTGCACAATTTAGGTGTATAATGATGACAGAATTTTTCGAATCTCCCCGAAAGGAATGAGCAAACATGATTAATGTAACCGTATGGTATGAGGCCGTAGAGGAGCGCGGCGAGCTGTTCGGCGGCGGCGCCGGGATACCCGAAGAGCACAAAAAGCACCTGGAGGAGCTGCTGGCCCGCAACGTAGGCGAGATCAAGTCCGTCTATCCCGAGGGCCACTTGAAGACCCTGGCCAACACTCTGGACAAGAACGAGGATATGAACGTAACCTACACCAGCCTCTTTGACCCCGAGTACGGCCTGCCCGACGAGCTGCTGGACAAGACCGACGTGCTCATCTGGTGGGGGCACATCGCCCATCAGGTTGTGCCGGACGAGCTGGCCTTTAAGGTCGTGGCGCGCGTGCAGCGGGGCATGGGCTTTATCGGGCTGCATTCGGCCCATCTGTCCAAGCCCTTCCGCTATCTGCTGGGCACCAGCGGCAACCTGCAGTGGCGTGAGGTGGACTTCACCCGCGTTTACAAGATGAACCGCACCCATCCCATCGTCCAGGGCATCCCCGAGACCTTCGAGCTGGAGCGCGAGGAAGTCTACTGCGAGCCCTTCGACATCCCCAAGCCCGACGATCTGCTGTTCACCAACTGGTACCGGGGCGGCGAGCTGTTCCGCAGCGGCGCTACATGGACCCGCGGCAACGGCAAAATCTTCTACTTCCAGGCCGGCCATGAGACCTTCCCCTCTTACCACAACCCCATCATCGTCAAGATCATCGAGAATGCGGTACGGTGGGTTGCGCCTACCCAGTGGATTGAGAAGCTGGAGAGCCCCATGATCAAGCAGTCGCCTGAGGAGCTTTTGAAGTAAGACCACTTATTTGCTAACTTTATACGAAAAAGGCGGGTCATGGCTGCATGGCCCGCTTTTTGTCCGCAATTTATTTGGCCATCCGCAGGCAGATTTCCCCCAGCTCCCCCACGGTTGCCGCCAGATAATCGGCCCCGGCCTCCTGCAGTTCGCCGGGCTCGCCGTAGCCGTACAGCGCGCCGATGCTCTCCACACCCTGGGCCTTCGCGCCTAAAATGTCCTGCTGCCGGTCGCCTACCATGATAACTTCGGCCCTGTTCGGATTCCCCAAAAGCTCCAGCGCATACCCAATGACCTCGGCTTTGTCCGTCCGAGTGCCGTCCATTTCAGCTCCGGCCAGGTGGGCGAAGTACTTGTCCACCCCCCGCAGCTCCAGGATCTGCTTGGCGTACACCAGGGGCTTCGACGTGGCCAGGCACAGCGTCCCCACCTGGGAAAGCTGCGCCAACACCTCGTCCATGCCCTCATATAAGGGGCTCTCAAAGACGCCCTTCACCCGGTAGCGTTCCCGGTACTTCTCCACGGCCTCCAGGGCCTGCTGGGGGCTGAGCCCGTAAAACCTCTCAAAGGACAGGTACAGCGGCGGCCCCACGAACCGGCGCAGCTGGGCCTCCGCCTGCTGGGGGATGCCAAAGGCGTCCAAGGCGTACTGGGCCGATTTCATAATGCCCTCGCCGGTGTCCGTGATCGTGCCGTCCAAATCGAACAAAAAATACTTTTTCATCTTACCCTCCTGTTTTTTACAGCACAAACGCACGCAGGTACAAAGCGTATCTGCGTGCGCGATTTTTATTGCTTAACGCCGGCCGGCTCCGCCGCCATGGGTGCCTCCGCCGCCGGTGAACCCGCCACCGCCACCAAAGCCGCCCCGGCCTCCGCCGAAACCGCCGCTGGAACGTCCGCCGCCTGTAAACCCGCCAAAGCCGCCGCCCGGACGAGGACCTCCCGGTCGGGGGCCTCCCGGTCGGGGCCCGCCAAAACCACCCGGGGGAGGTGGGGGCGGGGGCGCGCCCCAGGTATTGCGCCTGCGGCTGCGGCCCATCATGTTGCCCAGCATCATGCCGGTCCAGAAGTTGCCGCCTCCGCCACCGCCGCCGTAAGGGGGGCCTCCCCGTCCGCCGCGGCCATGTCCGCTGAAAGCACGCACAATCACGATGATAACCACCATGATGATGACCACCCGGACCAGGTTGGAGACGATCCCCATGAAGTTCCTCCAGCCGTTGTTGCCCCGGCTGTAGTGGGGTTCGTAATCAAAATCGTCCTCGATTTGCTGGGTGTATTCGTCCTCGAAATCGTCGTAGTAGTCCTCTACCTCATCGACCACTTCGTCGAAGAACTTCATGACGCCCTGGTCGTAGTCACCCTTGGCGAAGTCGTCCTCTAAGTATTCGTCCAAAAGCCCCCGGAATTTCGCGCCGTCAAAGTAGTCCTCCAGCCCATAGCCGGACGTGGCATAGTAGTTGTCCTCACCAATAGCCAGCACCAGCAGGATGCCGTTGTTGTACTGGGAGGAGCCGATGCCCCAATCGTTAAAGAGGTTATAGGCATAGTCCCGGATATCCTCGCCGCCCAAAAAGTCCACCGCCACCACCACGACCTCGGCGCCGCACTCCTCAAAAAGCTCGTTGTTTTCCTTTACGATCTCCCGTTCTGTCTTGTCCGACAGCACTCCGGCTTCGTCCAGCACGTACTTGTTGGCGGGGCGCTCCGGCACAGCCGCCAGGGCGGGGAGACCTAAGCACAGAACCAGGCACGCGCACAGAAGGGCTGTACCCGCTTTTAGAAGTTTTTTCATTCGGTTACCGTCTCCTCTGCAAAGTATTCCGGCGCTAGCTCCTGTACAAGGGTGTCCTCGACCACATCCGAAGCATGGGGCTCGTCAAAGGGGAACAGGCCCTCTACATCCGTAAAATTTTTCAGGACGTTTACCGGGAACACATACAGCCGGTTGTTAAACTCCCGGGCGGCGGCATTATACCCGCTGCGCTGGATCTTGTCCTGCTCCGACCGCATTTGGGCGATGAGCTGCACCCGGTATTGCTCGTCCTTTTCCGAAAGCCCGACAATCCCCAGCGCATCCGCCAATTCCTCGGCGGCCTCACCCATCTGGTAATTGGCTTCGGCTTCTATCTGGTGGGACTCGCTGTAAGCGTTCTCGCTTGCGTTAAATTGATATTCCAGCTCGTTAAAATAGGGCATAAGATTCGGGTGGTCGTCGGTGTACCGATTGGCCACGGTCAGCAGGTTATGCGCCGCCTCCCGCCGGTTGTCCAGGCTGTCACAAATGGAAAACCCGGTCCGGTCCTCGTAAAACTGCCACTCGGCATCCTCCCGCAAATCCTCCAGCGAGTGGGCCACCCCCAGCGGCATGGCCAGCAAAATCAGGACGATCATGATGGCCGCGCCGATGAGGTTCTGCTTTTTCACATTCTTCTGCTTTTTCATTTTGCTGACCTCCCCATAACCTTCTATCCATAGGATAGCGGAAATTATCTACGAAAAACCCGATTCAATCCTTACATTTTTCTTTAGATTTTACCGGGCATGATGTGCAGCGTCTCCACCTGCTCCAGAGCTTCCTGCAAAAGGGCCTCGCCGTCAATGGCCTTTTCGCCGTCCTCCACAAAGTGCAGGATGGGCTTGGTGCGCGGATGCTTGGGGGTGAAGATGGTGCAGCAGTCCTCATAGGGTTCGATAGAGATGTCATAGGTGCCAATGCGGCTGGCCACCTTCACGATCTCCGATTTGTCCGACCCGATCAGCGGCCGGAACACAGGCATCTGGGCCACCGCGTCGGTGCAGGCAATGGCCTGCATGGTCTGGCTAGCCACCTGGCCCAGGCTCTCGCCGGTGATGAGCGCCCCGCAGCCCTCGGCCTTGGCGACCTCCTGAGCCGCACGCAGCATGAACCGCCGCAGGATCACCGTGTGCAGCTCCTCAGGGCAGTGGTCGCGGATTTCCTCCTGCAGATGGGTCAGGTTCACCGTCACCATCTTAATGCGCCCCGCGTATTCACTGACCTTTTTCAGCAGGCGCACCACCTTGTCATGGGCCAGCTCGCTGGTGTAGGGGGGGCTGGCAAAATGCACGGCGGTCAGCTCGACCCCGCGCTTGGCCATCATCCATGCGGCCACGGGGCTGTCCAGCCCTCCGCTGATGAGGATGAGCCCCTTGCCCCCCGTCCCCACCGGGATGCCCCCGGCCCCGGGCTTGGGGTCGGCGTGGACGTAGGCTTCGCTCTCTCGAACCTCTACCCGCACAACAATGTCGGGCTCGTGGACGTTCACCGTCAGGTGGGGGTACTTTTCCAGCAGATAGCCGCCCACCTCCGCCGAAATCTCCGGCGACTTGTAGGGGAACTTCTTGTCGCTGCGCTTGCACTCCACCTTAAAGGTACTGGCGTCCTCCAGGGCTTCCTGTAGGTATTCGGCGGCTTTCTCACAGATTTTCCCCAGGTCTTTCTCCGCCGCCCCGGCCCGGGTGTAGGCCACCACGCCAAAAATTTTCGCGCAGCGGTCCTCGGCCAAATCCATGTCCGCGTCTTCGTCCTTGGGCTCTATATACACCGTGGACTGCCGGGACGACACCGAAAACTCCCCGGCGTCCCGCAGCCTGCGGCGGATGTTTTTGATGAGCACGTCCTCGAACGCCCGGCGGTTGAGGCCCTTCAGGGCGATCTCCCCCAGCTTTAGCAGTATGATCTCTTTCGCCATCCGTTAACCCCCTAATTTGTTCAGCATGATCAGGCAGGGATTGTCCTCGTCCCACATCTCCCGCAGGGTGACTAAAGGCTCGAAGCCCATACCCCTGTAAAAGCGCCGGGTGGATTCATAGGGCGCAAAGTCTGCGGCGTCGCTGAGGGTCTTCACCATCGCATACCCGCAGCCCTGCTCTATAAAATAGGCCTCCGCCGCTTGGTACAATGCCCGTCCTACGCCCTTCCGATGCTGGCCGGGCTTTACGCCCATCACCACGATATCGCCGGTGCGCCCATAATGGATGGTGGCCGCCAGCACGCCCAAGGGCTCCCCGGCCTCGCCCACCGCCGCCCACAGGGGCAGGGACTTCACTTCTTCGCAATACTCTGCCACGCCTTCGGCATTCCCGAACCAGTCCGGCAAACTCTCCAGCACCTGCCGCGTGTACGCCGACCGTTTCTCCGCATCCTCTACCTTTTCAATCTTCCAACTGTCCAAACGCTCACTCCTTCTGCAAACTCCCAAGGCCCTCCTTCAGCGCGGCCAGCAGGGCTTCCACATCTTCCCTAGTGGAGAAACGCGAAAAGCTTACCCGCAGCGCCGAAGCAATCTGTTCTTTCGGCAGGCCCATGGCCTCCAGCACGTGGCTGGGCTTGGCTTTCCCGCAGGCCGACCCCGCCGACACATACACGCCCCTCTGGGCCAAAAAATGCAGCATGGTCTCGGCGCGCACGGTGCCGGCGGAAAAATTCACGATGTAGGGCAGGCCGTCCTCCGGCGAATGGATATGCACCCCCGGCATCTCCCGCAGGCCTGCCACAAGCCGGTCCCGCAAAGCGCCCACGGCCTCCAGCGCCTGGGCGGGCTTGGGCAGATGCTCCGCCGCCTCGGCGAAGGCCCCAATGAGCGGCAGGCTCTCCGTGCCGGGGCGCAGGCCCCTCTCCTGGCCGCCGCCAAAGGTACGGGGCAGGATGTGCACCCCTTTGCGCACGTACAGCGCTCCCACGCCTTTGGGGCCGTGTATCTTGTGGGCGCTGACCGTGCACAGGTCGACGCCCCACTTGGCCGGGGAAAAAGCCATCTTGCCAAAGGCCTGCACGCCGTCGCAATGAAGGAGCGCCGGGGCCTTTTTCCGCTTGATAATCCGGGCCAGCTCCCGCACGGGCAGGAGGGCTCCCGTCTCGTTGTTCACCGCCATGGCGCTGACCAGCACGGTCTTCTCGTCGATTTCCGCCTCCAGCGCTGCCAGCTCCGGCTTTGCGTATGCCACCCGGAAGCCCTGCCTTTCCAGCTCCTTCATGGCGTTTAAGACGGAATCGTGCTCAATGGCCGTGGTGACGACCTTGTCCCCCAGCCGCTTCCGGGCCAAAGCCCCGCCCAGTATGGCCAGGTTGTTGCCCTCGGTGCCGCCCCCGGTGAAAATCACCTCTGCGGCCCCCACGCCCCATTTTGCGGCGATGGTTTCCCGTGCCCGCTCCAGCTCCTGCCGGGCCTTAAATCCCCGGGTGTGCAGGGACGACGGGTTCCCGAACTCCTCCAGCATCAGCGACCGGGCCCGGTCGGCGGCCTGGGGGAGGACCTGGGTGGTGGCGGCGTTGTCCAAATAATGCTCGGCCATATTACAGCTTGCGGTAGCCGGTGGAGAAGTCCACCTGGTTGCGCAGGGGCTCGCCCCGCAGGAACCGCCCCAGGTTGTCGGCCATGATGCCCACAATGCGCTCGTGGGTCTCTTTCAGGTGGTAGAACCCGGAAATGTGCGGCGTCACCACCGCCGTGGGGATCTGCCACAAGCGGTGCTCCGAAGGCAAAGGCTCCGGCTCGGTGACATCCACCCCGGCCCCGGAAAGCGCGCCGCTCTCCAAAGCGTCGCACAAAGCCTCGGTGTCCACGATGTACCCCCGGCCCACGTTCAGCAGGACAGCCCCCGGCTTCATGCTCTCAATCCGGCTGCGGTTTATCAAATTGCGGGTGGCCTCCGTGCCGGGCAGGGTGATGGCCACCACGTCGGCCTGGGGCAGGATTTCATCCAGCTCGTCAATGAGCCGCACTTCGTCCGCATAATCCGGCTTCTGGGCGTTAGTACGGCGCACCCCGATGACCTTGGCCCCCAAGGCCTTGCAGCGCTTGCCGAACTCGCCGCCGATGTCGCCCATGCCCAGCACCAGCACCGTGCTGCCGTAAATCGAACGCACAGCCCCTAAGCTCTCCCACGCGCCGGATTTTTGGGCGTCCCGGTAAAGCTCCAGCTTCTTAAAGATGCCCAAAAGCATGGCCAGCATATGCTCGGCGATGGCCAGGCCATAGGCCCCTGTGGCGTTGGTGAGCTGGGCGCCCTGGGCCAGCACGCCGGGCTTGATGTATTCCTCCACCCCGGCGCTGTTGGTCTGCAGCCACTGGAGCTTTTCGCTGCCATGCAGCATGGCGCCCTTTACGTTGCCCAAAATAATGTCCGCCCAGTCGATGTCCTCCTGGGTAACGGGCTCGGTCTTCAGCAGGTTTTCAAAGGGCAGGGGGGCCTTCACCAGCGACGGCAGCGGGGCCGCCTGCTTGAACCGGAATTCGCACCCCGCCCCGGCAGCCTTAAGCTTCTCTACGTGGGCCGGCTCTACCGGGATAGTCACCAAAATGTTTTTCACGACAATTCCTCCTTTATATTCGACAGCACAATGTCCATTTCCTCATAAGACGGGTCCAATATCTCCACGCCGTTTTTCAGGCGCAGGGTAAAGTTATCGGGGCTGGCGGCAATGCCCAGGATGCGCCGCTCGGCCTTGACATAGTCGGCCTCCCACCGGGAGCCCCAGGTGATTTCTTTTAAAGGCTGCAGTTCCCACCGGGCCCCCATGCCGATCATGGCCGCGTGCAGGGTACGGGCCGGCTGGGCGCGGTCAGGAGTGAGGGTGGAGAAAATGTCCCCAGGCAGCGGCTGCCCCCGCAGGGCCGACTGGTAATCCACCCGCAGATAGTTGGTGTAGTGGTAAACGCCCTCGGGCGCCTTGCAAAGGGCCCACAGGCCGTAAAGCATCTTGGGGAAGTCCCGGCAGGTGACATACACGAGCTTCGGCTCCTCCTGCTCATCCAGCCCCAGCCCCTTCAAGCGCTGGAACTCCTCCCGGCCCCGAGGGCCGCCCATGGCCTTGCGGGCCTCCTGCCAGGCGGCGGTGGTAAGGGACAGCACCCCCTTCTCGACACTCTGGGCCCGGATGCCCAGCTGGTAAAGGTAGCCTGCATAAAAGCGGATGGCCTGCTGGAAAGGCTCTTCCTTGGGGATGAGGAAAAACGCCGGGTCGCTGTACATTTCGCCGTACAGCCCCTTGATGAACGCATAAAACTGCCGCTCACCCTCGGCCATATCCGAAGCCAGATGGCCGTCGTCCGGCACGGCTTCACGGAACGGGGCCAGCATCCGCATACAATGCAGGATGGAACGCCGGGGGGCGTCGTCCTGGGGCGGGATGGGCCGTCCCCACAATACTTGTTCTCTTCCAGGCATAACGTCATACCTCCTTTGCTACCCGTCCAGTTTACCACAAATCTCGCCTCCTGTCCAGAAGAAAGCAGGCCCCGGAGGTGTCCAGAGGCCTGCTTTGTACGCTATTTACAAAAATCAGCAGAAGGGGTTTTCAGACTTGTAGAGCATCCCCTTAGGCTGGTTGAACCCAATGTCCTCCACGCCCAGGAACTTGAACACCTCAAACAGTGCCTTGCCGTGATGCCCAAAGGCCACGGCCCCGTGGTGGGGGTAATTCTTCTCAATGAGCACGTGGCGGTAGAAGCGCCCCATCTCCGGGATGGCGAACACGCCGATGCCCCCGAAGGAGCGGGTGGCTACCGGCAGCACCTCGCCCTGGGCCACGTAGGCGCGCAGCTCGCAGTCGGCAGTGCTTTGCAGGCGGAAGAAGGTGATATCGCCGGGGGTGATGTCGCCCTCCAGGGTGCCCTGGGTCACTTCCTCGGGCAGGCTGCGGGCCATGATCATCTGGTACTTCATGGTGGGGCTGCACAGCTTCTTCGAGCAGGTGTTGCCGCAGTGGAAGCCCATGAACGTGTCGGAGAGGCTGTAGGGGAACTTGCCCTCAATATCCGACTTGTACATATCCTTGGGCACGGTGTTGTTGATGTCCAAGAGGGTGACGATGTCGTCGCTGACACAGGTGCCGATGAACTCGGACAGCGTGCCGTAGATGTCCACCTCGCAGGAAACCGGGATGCCCCGGCCGGTCAGGCGGGAGTTGACATAGCAGGGCACAAAGCCGAACTGCGTCTGGAAGGCCGGCCAGCACTTGCTGGTCAGGGCCACATACTGGCGGTAGCCCTTGTGCTCCTCTACCCAGTCCAGCAGGGTGATTTCATATTGAGCCAGCTTCTCCAAAATCTCGGGCTTCTTGTTGCCTTCGCCCAGCTCCTCCGCCATCTCCTTGGCAATTTCCGGGATGCGCGGGTCCCCGGCGTGCTTGTGGAAAGCTTCGAACAAGTCCAGCTCGGAGTTTTCCTCGATCTCCACGCCCAAATCATACAGGCGCTTGATGGGGGCGTTGCAGGCCAGGAAGTTCAGGGGCCGGGGGCCAAAGCTGATAATCTTCAGGTTTTTCAGCCCCACTAAAGCCCGGGCAATGGGGATGAATTCGTGGATGCGGTCGGCGCAGTCTTCGGCATCGCCCACAGGGTTCTCGGGGATGTAGGCCTTGATCTCGCGCAGCTTCAAATTATAGCTGGCGTTGAGCATGCCGCAGTAAGCATCGCCGCGGCCGCCCACCAGGTCGTCCCCGCTTTCCTCAGCCGCGGCGATGAACATGGCCGGGCCGTCAAAGTGCTTGGCAAGCAACGTCTCGGAAATTTCCGGGCCGAAGTTGCCCAGGTACACCACAAGGGCGTTGCACCCGGCCTTCTTGATGTCCTCCAGGGCCTGCACCATGTGGATTTCGCTTTCCACGATGCAGACCGGGCACTCGTACACGCCCTCTTTGCCGTACTTCTTTTCGTATGCCTCCATCAGGGCCTTGCGGCGGTTGACGGACAGGGATTCGGGGAAGCAGTCCCGGGAGACTGCCACCACGCCCACTTTGATCTGCGGGATGTTTATCATACTTATACTCCTCCTTAATCTTGGCTTTTCGGCAGGTCGCCGGAACCGCCCATCATCCTGGTCAGCTCCTCAATGCGCTCCAGGGGGAAGGGCGGGCAGGCCAGGGGCTTCAGGGCGATGGACATGAGCTTCATGGGGTTGTCGTCGGCCAGCACGCGGTTAGAGCTCAAGGCCCCGCAGCGCTTGCACCGGTGGACAATGGCCCACTCCCCGTTATGCCGCACCCATACGGCAATGGGCTCCATGACCCCGCCGCAGTCGGACGCCCGGTCGCCGGGCTCTATGTCCACGTGAAGGCTCGACAGGCAGTTGGGGCAGTGGTTGCGGTGATCGCTCCCCGCTCCCCCCGGCACCACCTCCCGGCCGCAGACCTTGCAGGTGAAGGTCTCGTCGCAGGCATGGGTCTTGTAGAACCCTTTTTCGTATTGACGGCGTTTGTTTTCCCGGTTCATAAGCGCACGCTCCTAAAAGCTTTTTTATCCAAACCAGTATAGCATACAGGCCCCAAAAAGTAAAGCGCACAAAGCTCCCCTTGCGCGCTTTACCACTATGCTTTTTTAGATGCCCAGCAGGCCGGGCACGGCGTCCTTCATCTTCTGGATGACGGCTTCGCTGTCCTGACGGGTCGCGCCCTTGCCGGACAGGTAAATCTTAATCTTGGGTTCGGTGCCGGAGGGGCGCACGATGAGCTTGCAGCCGTTCTCCATGCGGTACTCCAAGACGTTGGACTTGGGCAGGTCGATATCGCCCTCCTTGTCGCCGTAAGACTTGGACTCCTTATAGTCGCTGCGGCCCACCACTTTGGCCCCGGCGATCTCGGCAGGCGGGTCTTTGCGCAGGGTGTCCATGATGTTGTTCATGGTCTTCATGCCGTCCTCGCCCTCAAAGCCGAAGTTGCACAGGTCATTCTTGTAGTAGCCGTATTTCTCGTACAGGGCGTTCATGGCGTCCACCAGGGTCATGCCCTTGCCCTTATAATAGGAAGCCATTTCGCAGATGAGCATGCTGCCGTCTACGGCATCCTTGTCACGCACGTAGCCGCCGGACAGGTAGCCGTAGCTTTCCTCAAAGCCCAGCAGGTAGCTGTCGGCATTGCCCTCTTTTTCTTCCAGCTCGGCAATAATGTCGCCGATGTACTTAAAGCCGGTCAGGCACCGGCGCAGCTCCACGCCGTACTCTTTGGCAATGGGGTCGACCATGTCCGTGCTGACAATGGTGGTGACCGCCACGGGATGGGCGGGCAGCTTGCCCTGCTCCTTCTTCACCCGGGCGATGAAGTCCAGAAGCATAATGCCCACTTCGTTGCCGGTCATGAGCACGTACTCGCCCTTCTGGTTCACGGCGATGCCCACGCGGTCGCAGTCGGGGTCGGTGGCCAGCAGCAGGTCAGGCTGGACCTTCTCACACAGTTCCAGGCCCTTCTGCAGGGCTTCGCGGATTTCGGGGTTCGGATAGGGGCAGGTGGGGAAGTTGCCGTCGGGCTCGCTCTGCTCGGGCACGATGGTGATGTCCTTCACGCCGATCTTGTCCAAAATGCGGGTGACGCACATTTTGCCGCTGCCGTTTAAGGGCGTGTAGACGACCTTCAGGTTGCTGGCGTCGTCAATCAGGCTCTCTTTATAGACGTCATTGATGAAGGAATCCACGGTCTCCTCGCCAATGTACTCGATGAGCCCCTTGTCGATGCCCTCCTGGAAATCAATCTTCTTCACATCCGCAAAGATGTCCAGGGAGTTGATCTCGTTCATGATGCCGTCAGCCATGTCGGCGGTAACCTGGCAGCCGTCCGAGCCGTAAGCCTTGTAGCCGTTGTACTTGGCCGGGTTGTGGCTGGCGGTGACGCAGATGCCCGCGTCGCACTGCAGATGCCGTACCGCGTAAGACAGCGCCGGGGTGGGCATCAGCTGGGGGTACAGGTAGGCCTTGATGCCGTTGGCCGCCAGCACCGCTGCCGACTGCTGGGCAAACGCCACGCCCTTATTGCGGCTGTCGTGGGCGATCGCCACGCTCTGGGGCTTCCCATCCGCGTGCTTCAAAAGGTAGTTGGCCATGCCCTGGGTAGCCTTGCGCACAGTGTAGACGTTCATGCGGTTCGTACCAGCCCCCAGCACGCCGCGCAGGCCGCCGGTGCCAAACTCCAGGTCGCGGTAAAAACGGTCGTTGATCTCCTCGGGCTTATCTTTGACAGACAAGAGCTCCTCCGTAAGGTCCTTGTCGTCCAGCTCCTGCTGGAGCCATCTCTCATATTCTGACATATTCCATCGTCCCTTTCTTAGCTTCGCATCCTCCCCCGCAGTGCAGGGCAATCTGCTAAAGTTTCTACTATTAAGATTACCATTTTTTGTACTGCTTGTCAACTCGAAATGTGACGATTACGGCAATTTTACCACATTCGTCACGACCCCCTGGGGCGTAACATCCACCGTCCCATAGCTTGCCTGCCACCCGCTGAGGGCCCCGGGGTTCAGGATGTGCAGGCCGTCGTCGTAATCCATGAGGGCCTTGTGGGTGTGCCCGTAAAGCAGCACCTGGGCCCCCTGCTCCCGGGCGGCACAGACCGCGTTGTACAGCCCCGACTTTACCCCGTAGGCATGGCCGTGGGTGTAAAAAATCTTCACGCCGTCCACCTCATAGGTGCCGGTTACCGGCAAATCCGAGCCCCAGTCGCAGTTGCCGCGTACCTGCAAAAACATCTTCTCCGGGAAGCTCGCCCGGGCCCGCTGAAATTCTACCTCGCCGTCGCCCAGGTGGATCACCACCTCTGCCTTGGGCTGGGACAGGAGCGCCCGGCGCAGGGCGCTGTCGTCGCCGTGGGAATCGGATAACACTAAAATACGCATCAAATGCCTTCTTTCTGCATAGTATGAAGTGTGGGAAAGGAGGGATGTCTTTATGGATCCTTCAAATAAACAATTAGAAAACCTGCTGCAGGTCACGGCCCAGCGCATGGGTACCACCCCGGACGCGCTGAAGGCGGCCGCCCAAAACGGCGACCTGTCGCAGATGATGGGCGGCATGGGCGCAAAGGAAAGCGCGGCCATGCAGAAAGTCCTTACCGACCCGGAGGCCGCGAAAAAGCTGCTCTCCACACCCCAGGCCCAGAAGCTTTTGGAGCTTTTCGGCAGCAAAAGTCCGTAAAGGGAGGAGGGCCAAGCTATGGACGACCTCGCCCAGCAGATCAACGAAATCCTGTCCGACCCCAACCAGATGCAGCAGCTGCAAAACGTCATGAGCTCCCTGGGGCTGGGCGCGAACGCCCAAGCCGCCAGCGCCCCGCCCCCGCCTGCTCCGGCCAATCCCCCGGATACCCAGATGCTGGGCATGATGACCAAGCTCGCGCCGCTGCTGGGGCAGCTGAACCGGGAGGACGATTCCACCCGGCTTTTGCGGGCCCTGCGCCCGCTGCTGGGGCCCGAGAGGCAGAAGAAAGTCGACGAAGCCATGAAAATTTTGCAAATGATGCGCCTGCTGCCCCTGCTCAAGGAAAGCGGGGTCTTTTCCGGCCTGCTGTCCGGGCTGCTGTAGGCGCAGGGTTTGCCGGAGGTGAGGGTGATGCCCGGTGAATTCGATATGAGACGTATGCAGGAAGACGCCGCCCGGCGCGCCCGGGAGATGCAGTCGCGGGCCCGGGTACCCCGGCCCCGTCCGGAGCCCCCTAAGGAGGCGCCGCCCCCGGAGCCAAGCCCTCCCCCGCCTCCCCCAGCGGGAACGCCTGCCCCTGCCGCCCTGGAGACGGCCCCGGCCAGCCTCTTGGGCAACCTGTTCCAGGACAAGGAGCGGACGGTCCTTTTGGCGCTGCTGATTTTGCTGGGCAGCGAGGAGGGCAGCCAGGAGCTCATGTTCGCCCTGCTATTCTTATTGATGTGATTTATTGGCGCTCGCGCACCAGGCCCACCAAGGCCGCCACCGAGCCCTCAAAGCTTAACCCGCTGGTGTCCAGCAGGACCGAATCGGGGGCAGGCTTTAAGGGGGCCGCGGCCCGGGTGGAGTCCTGGTGGTCGCGGGCTTTTATTTCTTCCAGAATCTGCTTATAGTCGGCAGGCTGGCCGGATTCCGCCAGCTGGGCCGTGCGCCGCCGGGCGCGCTCCTCCGGGGAGGCGGTCAGGAACACCTTCAGCTGGGCGTCCGGCAGCACCACCGTGCCGATGTCCCGGCCGTCCATGAGCACGTTGTTGTCCCGTGCCAAATCCCGCTGGAGCCCCAGCAAGTACGCCCGTACCGCCGGTACCGCCGCCACGGCCGACGTAGCCGCCGAGACCTCTTCCGTGCGGATGCGCGAGGTGACGTCCTCGCCGTTGAGGGACATTTTCTGCCCCTCCGCCGTGTGCGCCAGCCCGACTTTTACTTGGGGCAACGCGGCTTCCACCGCCGCCGGGTCTGTGGGGGCGATGCCGTTTTCCAGCATATACAGGGCGATGGTGCGGTAAATCGCCCCCGTGTCTACATATAAGAACCCCAGCTCCTTCGCCGCCGCTTTCGCGACGCTGGACTTCCCGGCCCCGGCAGGGCCGTCTATGGCTACTGCAAACATAAACTTCTCCTTTCTATTCCCCGCCTACATTCTGCCCGGCCAGATGCCCGGTGGCAAAAGCAATCTGCAAATTATACCCGCCGGTAGGGGCATCGCAGTCCAGCATCTCCCCGGCGATAAAGAGCCCCGGGCACAGCTTGGACTGCATGGTGCGCGGGTCGACTTCCTTCAGGCTCACGCCCCCCGCCGTGACGATGGCCTCGACGATGGGCCGCGTGCCTTTTATCTCTACCGTAAAATCCTTGAGCAGCGCCAAAAGCCCCCGCCGCTGCGCTTTCGTGATGGAATGGCAGCGGGTCTCGGGCGCAATGCCGCTGCGCTCTATCATAACGGGTATCAGCTTTTTCGGCAGCAGCTCCCCTAAAGAGTTGGCAAAGAACTGGTTCTTGTGGGCCTCCAGCTCCCGCAGGAGCCGGGCGTCCAGCTGGGCCTCGTCCAGGGCGGGCTTTAGGTCGATGTGCACGGTGTACCGGCCGGGCTCCATGGGCCGCAGGTACGCCGAAGCGCTCAAAACCGTCGGCCCCGACAGGCCAAAGTGCGTAAAGAGCAGCTCGCCGAAATCCTCGTAGACGGGCTTTTTCTTCCCCCGCTCCGTGACCTTTACCCCGCAGTTGCGCAGGGACAAGCCCATCAGCCGGGAACACCACCCGCCCTGCTCCACCAGCGGCACCAAGGACGGCCCGATTTCCGCCAAGGTATGCCCTGCCGCTTGGGCCAGCCGGTAGCCTTTGCCGTCCGAGCCCGTCCCCGGGTAAGAAGCCCCGCCGCAGCACAGCACAACCCCCTGGGCGCGGTAGACCCCCTGGGCCGTTTTCACGCCAGTCACCCGGCCGCCTTCTATCAGCAGGCCGGTGGCTTCCTCCTGCAGAACCCGCACCCCCTGAGCCTGTGCGAACCCGGCCAAGGCGTCGGCAATGTCATGAGCGCTGTCCGACTGGGGGAACACCCGGCGCCCCCGCTCGGTCTTCAGCGGCACGCCCAGGCTTTCGAAAAAGTCCATGGTGTCCTCCGGCCCAAACTGCGCCATAGCCCCCTGCAGAAAGCGCTGGCCCCGCACGGCGGCGCTGGCGGCTTCCTGCCAGGTACAATGGTTGGTCACGTTGCACCGCCCTTTGCCGGTGATGCGCAGCTTGCGCCCCAGCTGGCGGTTCTTTTCCAGCAGGGCGACCTTCTTCCCCCGGGCGGCGCACGCCCCCGCGGCCATAAGCCCCGCCGGGCCGCCGCCTACCACGATCGCGTCAAAATGCTCTGTCACGTGTTTTTCTCATCCACCTTTTCGTAAACTCCGTACTCGTCCCATATGGACTCGATTTTCTGCAGGGTGTCCGCTACCGCCTGCTTTTTGCGGATGGCCACCGCCACGATCAGCGCATTGATAACGCTTTGGGGCCCCACCAGGGAGTCCACAAAGGACACCATGTCACTGCGGGCCAGCAGCAGATGGGCGGCGTGCTCGGCCAGGGGCGACAGGGGGCTGTCGGTGATGGCCACGGTCACCATGTGGCGGTCCGAGGCGTAGCGCAGGGTCTTGGCCGCCTTTTTGGAGTAGCGGGGGAAGCTGATGGCAATGACCGCGTCCCCCTCCCCGGCGTGGATGATCTGCTGCAGGATGGTGGCCTCGCTGGTGGCCTCTACCAGCTGCACGGTGTCAAAGATCAGCCGCAGGTAATGGGCCAAAAACGTGGCCAGCGCCAAGGAACTCCCGGCCCCCAGCACGTAGACCTTTTTCGCCCCCACCAGCGCGTCGGCGGCGCGGTTAAAGGCTTCGTGGTCGATGTGCTCCTTGGTGCGCTTCAAAATGTCGATGTCCTGATCCAACACGGCATCCAGCAACTTGTCCGGGCCGATGTTGCGGCTGGTCATCTCCAAGCGCTGGACGCTGGTGAGCTTGCTGCGGATCATCTCTTGCATGGCCTGCTGCAGGGCCGGGTAGCCGGAGTAGCCGATCTCGGTGGCAAAGCGCACCACCGTGGACTCGCTGACCCCTACCGTAGCCCCCAGCTTCGAGGCCGTCATAAACGCGACCCGGTCCGGGTTCTCCTGGATATACCGGGCAATGGCCCTCTGTCCCTTAGAAAAGCCAGTGCTCCGGCTGCGTATCCTCTCTGAAAGCTGACTGTTCATAGTCCCTCCCTATTCATTAAAAAGCACGAATTTCTCCTCTCGCTCCATTTTAAGGCTTTGCTTTGCAAATTGCAAGCGGTTTTCTTGCATATTCGAAAATAAAAAACACCCCAATTTCTGGGGGTATAGACGGAATGCCGCCAAAAGCAATTCTTTGTCAAGCGCCTGCCTAAAAGGAGGCCCGTCAAAAAACCTTGGAATTTTTTTACAAAGTACTACCATTTTGCGGAGAAACGTGGTATACAAAATGCAAAAAAGGAAGACAAAAGGCAAGGTCTGTGTAAGGAGGGCTGAAAGATGTATGATATCGGCGAACTGGTGCTGTATGGCAGCACTGGCGTGTGTAGGGTGAGCGAGATCAAGACACAGGATTTCCCCAATACCGGGGAGCAGCGGCTTTATTACGTCCTGAAGCCCCTGTACCAGTCCTGCGTGATCTCGGTGCCGGTGGATTCGGACAAGGTGTTCATCCGGCCCATTATTTCCAAGGACGAGGCCGAGCGGCTCATCAGCCTGATCCCTGGACGCAAGTGCGAGGCTTACCACAACCGCGCCACCCGGGAGCTGACGCAGCATTATGACGCCATGCTCAAGTCCCACAACTGCGAGGATCTGATCGACCTGACCATGTCCATCTACGCCAAAAAGGAGAATATGCAGCGCCAGAAGCGGCGCTTTGGCAGTGTGGACGAGCGGTTCCTCAAGCAGGCGGAGGACCTGCTCTTTGGGGAGCTGGCCGCCGCACTGGAAATCCCCCGGGGCGAGGTGCGGGGCTACATTACCGCGCGGGTCAACGACGCGGAAAAGGCCGGTTAAGTTAAAGCGTTACTTGTACGCCGTCTTTAAAAAGGCGGCGTATTTCTTTGCTCAAATTTCCGTAGCAGGGCTCCTGCAGATGGGGGAACAGCCGCTGGGCGCACATCTGGGCCGCGCGCAGGGCGTCCATGTCGCTGGCCATGTCGGCAATCTTCAGCTGGGGCAGGCCGTGCTGGCGCGCGCCGAAGAAGTCCCCAGGCCCCCGGAGCTTCAGGTCGGCGTCGGCAATCTTGAACCCGTCGCGGGTGTCCCGGAACAAGCGCAGGCGCTCGAGGGTGCTGTCGTTCTGGGCGTCGGTGAGGAGGATGCAGGTGGACTTGTGCTTCCCCCGCCCAATGCGCCCCCGCAGCTGGTGCAGCTGGGAGAGCCCGTAGCGCTCGGCGTTCTCAATGAGCATGATGGCGGCGTTGGGCACGTCCACGCCCACCTCCACCACCGTGGTGGCCAGCAGGAGCTTCGTCTCCCCCGACGCGAACCCGGCCATGATCTGTTCCTTTTCGGCGTTTTTCAGCTTGCCGTGTATCACGGCAGTCTTGACCCCCGGGAACGCCTGGGCCACGATGCCCTGGTATTTTTCCAAGCTCATCAGGGGCAGGTCCGGCTCGTCCTCCACCAGGGGGCAGATCAGGTAGCCCTGCCGCCCTTCGTCCAGGTGCTTCTGGATGTAGCGGAAAGCCCGCTGGCGCTTGGGGGAGTCGATGAGGTACGTATCAATTTCCTGCCGCCCGGGGGGCAGCTCGTTTAAGACGGAGATGTCCAAATCCCCGTAGACCATCAGCGCCAGCGTGCGGGGGATGGGCGTGGCGCTCATGACCAGCAGGTGGGCCGACGCGCCCTTCTCCGCCAAAGCCGAGCGCTGGTTCACCCCGAACCGATGCTGCTCGTCGGTGATGACCAGCCCCAAATCCCGGAAAGCCACCTTTTCGCTGAGGAGCGCGTGAGTTCCAATAGCCAAATCGATCTCCCCAGAGGCCAGCCGCTCCTGCTGCTCCCGGCGGCGCGCGGCCGGCATAGACCCCGTAAACAGGGCGCAACGTATCCCGGCCGGGGCCAGCAGCCCGGAGAGCGATTCAAAGTGCTGCACGGCCAAAATCTCCGTGGGGGCCATCAGCGCGGCCTGGTACCCGGCCTTGGCTACGGCCCAGCACAGGGCGGCCGCCACGGCGGTTTTGCCGCTGCCCACGTCGCCCTGTACCAGGCGGTTCATGGGGGACGGCCCCGCCATGTCCTCCATGGCCTCGGTGATGGCCTGCCGCTGGGCCCCCGTAAGCCGGAAGGGCAGCAGCTCCGCAAAGCCCTCCGGGAACCCTCCCGGCACCGGGTGCAGGTTCGATTGCTTCCGGCCGCTTTTGATCTGCATAAGGCCCAGCTGCAGCACCAAAAACTCCTCGAAGACCAGGCGCGCCTTGGCCTTTGCCAGCTCCTCCATGGACGGGGGAAAGTGGATGCCCCGCAGGGCCTCCTGCAACCCTATCAGGCCGTATTTTTCCCGCAGGGCATCGGGGAGGGGGTCGCACAGGGTGGGCAGCAGCGAAAGGGCCTGCTCCATGTCCTTACAGATGGTGCGGCTGGTGAGCCCCTGGGTCGCCGGGTAAACGGGCAGGATGGCCTTCTCCTTCCCCTCGGCCACGAACTCGGGGGAGAGCATTTCGCGCTTGAAAAAGCTCCCCGTGACCCGTCCCCGGAAGACGTAGGTGTGCCCTTCCCGCAAAAGGTTGGGGATGTAGCGGTTATTAAAAAAGGTAAGCTCCATCCCGTCCACGCCGTCGGTGACGGTGGTCTTGTACAGCGCCATGCCGCCCCGGATGCGGGTGGTGGTCGGCTTGTGGAGCACCCGGGCGCGCACGGTGGCGGTTTCGTTCAGCGTGGTTTCGGCAATGGGGATGTAAGCGCCCCAGTCCTCATACGCACGGGGGTAAAGCCGCAAAAGCGCCTCCACAGTGGAGGCGCCTAGCTTTTCATATAAAGAGGCCTTTTTGGGGCCCACCCCTTTCAGAGCTTCGATGTCCATAAAATTTACTCGACCGAAATGATGAAGTAGTAGACCGGCTGTCCGCCCTCTACCAGGGTGATCTCCACGTCCGCGCTGACCTTCGCCGCCAGCAGGCGCTTGGCTTCCTCGGCCTGCTGGGCCGAAATGCCCTCGCCGTAAATGAGCGTGATAAACGACGTGTCCGCATGCTTCCTGGCCAGGGACCGCGCCACCCTTACACAAGCGCTGACGGGGTCCTTTTCGATATAATCCAGCTTGCCGTTTTTCAGGCCCAGGATGTCCCCCTGCCGGATGGTGGAGCTGCCGAACTCGGAGTCCCGGGCGGCAAAGGTGACCAGGCCGGTGTCTACGTTCCCGGCGGCGTCCAGCATTTGCTGCTGGTTCTCGTCGGGATCGCTGTCGGGGTCAAAGGCCAGCATGGCGGAAATGCCCTGGGGGATGGTGCGGGTAGGCAGCACCACCACTTCCCGGTCGGTGACCAGAGGCACCACCTGCTCGGCGGCCATGATGATATTCTTGTTGTTGGGCAGGATGAAGACTTTCTTGGCCGGGGTAGCCAGCACAGCCTGCAGGAGGTCTTCGGTGCTGGGGTTCATGGTCTGGCCGCCGCTGACGACCACGGCACAGCCCAAGTCCGTAAACAGCCCCTTGAGGCCTTCGCCGGCCGCCACGGAGATAAAGCCCATTTCCTCCACAGGCTCCTGGGGGGCCAGGGCGGGCTTGGCTTCCGGTTCCTTCACGGCCGCGGACGCTTTCAAGGCTTCGTTTTCCTCGGCGGCCTTGCGGTGCTGCTCCTTCATGTTCTCGATCTTCACCGTCAGCAGCTGGCCATACTGGAGCGCCGCCTGCAGGGCGTTGCCGGGGTTCTCGGTGTGCACATGGGTCTTGATGATCTCCTCGTCGTCGACTACCACCACGCAGTCGCCGATGGTCTCCAGGAACAGGCGCAGATCCAGGGGGTCTTTGGTGACCTCCGGGTCGCGGCCCACAATAAACTCGGTGCAATAGGTAAAGTTGATCTCGCTGTCGAACTCTGCCGCCACGTTGCGGAAGAACTCGGCAGTCTCCTGAGCCTTCTCCTCCTCGGAAAGGCCGGATTCGATCATGATGCCGTCTTGGAACACGCTGAGCATCCCCTCAAAAATGAGGCAGACACCCTGCCCGCCGGCATCCACGACCCCTGCGCGCTTAAGGACAGGCAGCAGCTCCGGGGTTTCCTCCAGGGCCTGCCCCGCGCCGATGCACACGGCGTCCCAGACCTGCACGGGGTCTTCGCAGCCGGTTTCCAAAGCCTCCCGGCCCTTCTCTGCCGCCACCCGGGCCACGGTGAGCATCGTGCCCTCCGTAGGCTTCATAACGGCCTTATAGGCTTCCTCAACGCCCAATTCCAGCGCCTTCACCAAATCCTCGGCCCCGGCCTCCTGCAGGCCCTCTAATCCCTTGGAAAGCCCCCGGAACAGCAGCGACAAAATTACGCCGGAATTCCCCCTGGCATTGCGCAGCATAGTGGACGCTACGGCCTTAGCGGCCTCCCCCACGCTGATCTCCTCGGGGAGCTCCTTCACCCGGTCCGCCGCAGCTCCGGCCGTCATGGACATATTCGTCCCCGTATCGCCGTCCGGCACCGGGAATATATTCAACTCGTTTACCTGCTTCTTGTACTTGGCAATGTTGTTTGATCCCGAAACTACCGCATTTTTAAACTGATATCCCTGTATCACAAGTAACACATCCTTAAAATCAATCGCTTGTCCTGTTCTAGCCATACTTTTTCTTATTGTACCACACCGGTCTGCAAATTACAATCGGGCAAACTGGTTTCTGGGGCAAAATTTTTTCAGCGCTAAAAGACACAAAAAAGTAGCCGCCCCGGCACGGGCAGCTACTTTTAGTTAATAAAAACATAGCTAACCTTGGCCAGCCGTATATCGGCAGGCTCTTTTTCTTTTCCTGCTTCTATTATAGCGCAACTTTTCTCCGCTGTCAACTTGCAAACTTCCCCGCAGTTTGGTATAATGCCAAAAGAAAACGATTTTATGGAGAGGCAGGCGCAGCAAAATGAACGTTACAGATAAGACAATGGATATGGTCACGGGCTTGTGCAAAAACAGGGGCTTCATCTTCCCTGGCAGCGAGATTTACGGGGGCTTGGCAAACACGTGGGATTACGGCCCCTTGGGCACCCGTTTGAAGAACAATGTAAAAGACGCCTGGCGCAAGCGTTTCATCCAGGAGCGCCGGGACAGCTACGAGATCGACGCCGACATCCTCATGCACCCCCGGGTGTGGGAGGCCAGCGGCCATGTGCAGTCCTTTTCCGACCCCCTTCTGGACTGCAAGGAGTGCAAGATGCGCCACCGGGCCGACAACCTCATCGACGACTTCGACCCCGAAGCCCACGCCGACGGCATGACCAAAGAGGAAATGTTCCAGTACATAAAAGACCACCACATCCCCTGCCCCCACTGCGGCAAGCACAACTTCACGGATATCCGCGAATTTAACCTCATGTTCCAGACCTACCGGGGCGTTACCGAGAGCAGCAAGAGCATCATCTACCTGCGCCCCGAAAACGCCCAGGGCGAGTATGTGAACTTCCTGAACGTCCAGCGCACCATGCGCGCCAAGCTTCCCTTCAGCATCGGGCAGATCGGCAAGGCGTTCCGAAACGAGATCACTCCCGGCAACTTCACCTTCCGCACCATTGAGTTCGAGCAGATGGAGTTCCAGACCTTCTGCAAAGAAGGCACCGACGGCGACCTTTACGAGCACTTTAAAGAGTACGGCAAGAAGTTCTTTATGGATCTGGGGCTGCCGGAAAACGCCCTGCGCTTCCACGACCACGAAAAACTGGCCCACTATGCCAAAGCCGCCTGCGACATCGAGTACCTGTTCCCCTTCGGCTGGGGCGAGATCAACGGCACCCACAACCGCACCGACTTTGACCTTAGCCGCCACCAGGAATACAGCGGCCAGAAGATGGATTATCTCGACCCTGAGACAAACGAAAAATTCATCCCCTATATCATCGAATCCACCTACGGCCTGGACCGCACCGTCCTGGCCCTCCTCTGCGAGGCCTACGACGTGGAGATGCTGGACGAGGCCAAAAACGACAGCCGCGTAGTGCTGCACCTGCACCCGGCCATGGCCCCCTACAAGGCCGCCGTGCTGCCCCTGTCCAAGAAGCTCTCCGGCCCGGCCCGGGAGATTTATGAGAATCTCTCCAAGTCCTTCATGGTCGACTTCGACGAGACCGGCTCCATCGGCAAGCGCTATCGCCGCGAAGACGAGATCGGCACGCCCCTGTGCATCACTGTGGACTTTGAAACGGCCGATGACAACTGCGTCACCGTCCGCGACCGCGACACCATGCAGCAGGAGCGCATCCCTGTTTCCGCGCTGGAGGGGTACATTGCGGAGAGGATTAAGTTCTAATGGAAAAGCTGACGAAAGAATTATGTCACAGCCCCGTATATGGCTATGGCGTAACTCTCGAAGAATTTAAGGAAAACTTGGAAAAGGAGCGGAAAATTTACGAAAGCTACACGGAATCGATCCGTGAATTGAAGCTTCAAGAACAGGAACGGCTAAAAAACCGCATAGCGAAATTGGAAAAAGATGTAAAAGATTTGAAAGCTCAGTTAGCAGTCTGTATAGAAACGATAGAGGTATTACAGGCCGTAAAATAAGCACAAAGACGGGCCCTCCACAGCCCGTCTTTTCTGCGAAGAAAGGAAAATCCCCCATGCAAAACAAATACGACGACCCCGTCTTCTTCGAAAAATACAGCGGGATGCTCCGTTCGCAAAAGGGCCTCTCCGGGGCAGGCGAGTGGGAGACCCTCCGGGCCATGCTGCCCGATTTCACCGGCAGGCGCGTGCTCGACCTGGGCTGCGGCTACGGCTGGCACTGCGCCTGGGCGGCCGACCACGGCGCGGCCTCGGTGCTGGGCACGGACATCTCCCAAAAGATGCTGGATGCGGCCCGGGAGAAAAACGGGCGGGAAGCGGTCGAATACCGCCTGCTTTCTATAGAAGAAGCAGACTTCGGGCCCGGCTCCTTTGACATCGTGCTAAGCTCCCTGGCCCTCCATTATATAGAGGATATCCCCGGCCTTTACCGCAAGGTGCACAGCTGGCTTGCCCCGGGCGGCACGTTCGTCTTTACGGTCGAGCACCCGGTCTTCACCGCCCAAGGGCCTCAGGACTGGCACTACGGCCCGGAGGGGGAAATCCAGCACTTCCCCGTAGACCGCTACTTTTACGAAGGCCAGCGCCAGGCGGTCTTCCTGGGCGAGGAGGTCACCAAATACCACCGCACCCTCACCACCTATCTGGACGGCCTGCTGGAAGCCGGTTTTGCCCTGCGCCACGTGCGCGAGCCCCAGCCGCCCCAAAGCATGATGAGCCTGCCCGGTATGCCGGACGAAATGCGCCGCCCCATGATGCTGGCGGTATCGGCTCAAAAAATGTAATTCCATACAAATTTTAACTATAATCAGGAGGCATTCCCATGGACAAGAACATCACCCTCGAACAGCTCGGACAGTACCGCCAGGCATTTGCCGCCGACAAGGCCAAGAACGTCGCCATGCGCGCCTGCACCGCAAACGGCGTGGTCAAGTCGGCCATCGACCCCCAGGTCTACGCCAAGGACCGCCACCAGTATTCCATCCGCCTGGAGCAGGGGAAGATCACCAACCAGAAGCAGTCGGGCCGCTGCTGGATGTTCGCTGCGCTGAACACCATGCGCTTTGACATCATGAAGAAGCTGGACTTGGAGAACATCGAGCTGTCCCAGAGCTACACGCTTTTCTATGACAAGCTGGAGAAATCCAACTATTTCCTGGAGAACATCCTGTGCACCCTGGACGAGCCCACCGCCGGGCGGGTGATCGCCCACCTGCTGCACGACCCTCTGGGCGACGGCGGCCAGTGGGATATGTTCTGCAACTTGGTGAACAAATACGGCGTAGTGCCCAAGGACGTCATGCCCGAAACCGCATCCTCCTCCAGCACCTGGGAGATGACCCGCTTTATGACCAAAAAGCTGCGGGAATTCGCCTGCGTCCTGCGGGAAGGCCACGCCGCCGGCAAATCCATCGAGGCCCTGCGCGCAGAGAAAGACGCCATGATGCAGACCATCTATGACATTCTGTGCGTCTCCCTGGGCACGCCCCCGCAGACCTTTACCTTTGAAATCCAGAACAAAAAGAAAGAGTTCATCCGCGACGAGAACCTGACCGGCCAGGACTTCTTCCAGAAATACGTGGGCTGGGACATGGACGATTATGTCAGCCTCATCAACGCCCCCACCGCCGACAAGCCCTACCACAAGACCTACACCGTCAAGATGCTGGGCAACATCGTGGAGGGCCGCCCGGTCAAGTACCTGAACCTGCCCATTGAAGACCTAAAGGCCGCGGCCATCGCCCAGATGAAGGACGGCAAGCCCGTGTGGTTCGGCTGCGACGTGGGCCAGGATTCCATCCGCGACGGCGGCATCATGGATTTGGAGGCCGTGCGGGTCGACGAGCTCTTTGGCACCACCTTCGGCATGGACAAGGCCCAGCGCCTGGATTACGGCGACAGCCTGATGACCCACGCCATGGTGTTCCAGGGGGTCAACCTGGATGAGGACGGCAAGCCCACCCGCTGGCGCGTGGAAAACAGCTGGGGCAAAGAGCCCGGCGAGGACGGCTACTATGTCATGAGCGACGAGTGGTTCAGCGAGTACACCTACCAGATCGTGGTGAACAAGAAGTACCTGACGGACGCCCAGAAGCAGGAACTGGAGCAGCCGCCCATCGCCCTGGAGCCTTGGGACCCCATGGGTTCGCTGGCGCTGTAAGGAGCGTTGACAAAGGCCGGAAATCCTGCTATAATAAAGACAGAAAAAAAGAGCCTGCCGATAGACGGCTGGCCTGGTTAAGTTGTTATTATGTGAAAAGCAACCGCTCCTATGCCGGGGCGGTTACTTTTTTGTGCTGGTGATCCATGCAATCAAGAGCGTGACAATGATACCATCCATCATCAACGCCAGTGAGAGGATTTCATAGGCACTCAAAGTATCCCCTCCTTTCCATGGATTCCCCAAGCTATGGGGTTTCTATGTAATCAGAAGGTTCAGGCCGTTCTGTTGAAGGCCAACCACCTACCGTTTGGCAGGCTCCTGCGCTGTTGCGCACCTTCATAATACCAGAAAATAACACAAAAAGCAACCGTCACCGCTGCACTTGCCTTTATCCCCAGGATTTGTTATAATACTAGCAAACGGATGAACAGGAAAGGAACAGTGCGTATGAATTTGATGGGATTATTCCGCTCGCCCCAAAACGAGCTGGAAAAGGGCGGCAAGGAGGCGGAGGATCAGGGAATCCGCAACAGCTGCCCCAAATGCGGGGTACAGCTGCCGATTACGGACCTGCAGGAAAATTTGAACGTGTGCAGCGCCTGCGGGTACCACTTCCGCATCGGGCCCCGGGAGCGTATCTTTTTTGTGTGCGACGAGGGGAGCTTCCAGGAATTGGACGGTGAGCTGATGAGCCGCGACCTCTTGGACTTCCCCGGCTATGACCAGAAGCTTCGAAACGCCAAGCTGGCCTCCCGAGAGAAGGAGGGCGTGCTGTGCGGCACCGCCCGGATTGAGGGGCTGGACTGCGCGGTCTTTTGCATGGACCCCAATTTCATGATGGGCAGCATGGGCACCATTGTAGGCGAGAAAATCACCCGCCTGTTTGAGCACGCCACCCAGTGCAGCCTGCCCGTGGTGGGCTTCACCGTGTCCGGCGGGGCGCGTATGCAGGAGGGCATCCTGTCCCTGATGCAGATGGCCAAAACCAGCGCCGCCCTGAAAAAGCACAGCGATGCAGGCAACTTCTATCTGACCGTCCTCACCGACCCCACCCTGGGCGGCATAACCGCCAGCTTTGCCATGGACGGCGACGTCATCATGGCCGAGCCCGGCGCTACCATCGGCTTTGCCGGGGCCCGGGTCATCGAGCAGACCATCCGCAAGAAGTTGCCCCAAGGGTTCCAGACCGCCGAGTTCCTTTTGGAGCACGGCTTTGTAGATTTGATCGTCCCCCGCAGCGAGCAAAAACAGGCCATCGCCTATTTGCTGCGCCTGCACGGGCAATCCCCCAGAGAGGAGGCGGCACAATGAGCGCCTATGACAAAGTCCTGCTGGCCAGGGCAAAAGACCGCCCCACGGGCCTTTCCTATATTAACAACATCTTTTCCAGCTTCCTGGAGCTCCACGGCGACCGCCGCTTTGCCGACGACCCCGCCATCGTAGGGGGCCTGGCCACCTTGGACGGAATGCCCGTCACCGTAATCGCCATGGAAAAGGGCAGCGACATGAAAGACAAGGTGCGCCGCAATTTTGGCGCCCCCAACCCCGAAGGCTACCGCAAAGCCCTGCGCCTGATGAAGCAGGCAGAAAAGTTCCATCGGCCCGTGGTTTGCTTTGTAGACACCTCCGGGGCCTACTGCGGCCTGGGCGCTGAGGAGCGCGGCCAAGGTCAGGCCATCGCCGAAAACCTCATGGAAATGATCGGGCTGAAAACGCCCATCGTGTCCATCCTCATTGGCGAGGGCGGCAGCGGCGGCGCGCTGGCCCTAGCGGTGGCCGATCAGGTGTGGATTTTGGAAAACGCCGTCTACTCCGTCATCTCCCCCGAAGGCTGCGCCAGCATCCTTTGGAAGGACCCCAAGCGCGTCAAAGACGCCGCCGACTGCCTGCGCCTGACCGCTCAGGACATGGAGGAGCTGGGCGTAGTGGAAAAGGTTATCCCCGAGGACGAGGCCTGCTGCGGCCAAATCAAAGAAAGCCTTTCGGAGCTGCTGCCCCAGCTGCTGGCCCTCCCCCAGGACGAGCTGCTGGCCAAACGCTATCAGCGCTTCCGGGCGTTCTGACGAAAGGAACACGCCCATGCATCTGACCACTACCCTCGACGACATTCACAGCCCCACCCCCTGCTCCCTGGCCCTGGGCGCTTTTGACGGCCTCCATCGGGGCCATATGGCCGTTTTGCACGCCGCCGCCCAAGGGGAGTGCCCCGGCGTGTTCACCTTTAGCTCCGGGCCCAAGGGCGCTCCGGCCGTGCTCACTCCCGAGGACAAGCTGCTTCTCCTGGAGAAGGCCGGCATCGAGCAGGTCTTCCGCATCGATTTCGGCGACCTGCGGGACATGGACGCCCAGCGCTTTGTGGAAGAAGTCTTATTTGAAAAATGCCGGGCCTCCCGCATCTGCTGCGGCGAGGATTTCCGTTTTGGCCGCGGGGCCGCTGGCGACACGACCCTGCTTGCCTCCTTGTGCGCCAAAGCCGGGGTAGAGCTTTGCGTCCTGCCCCCCGTGCTGGACGGCGGCGAAAAAATCAGCTCCACCCGCATCCGCGCTGCTATCGAAGACGGCGACATCCCCACCGCCAACCGCCTGCTGGGCCGTCCCTTTGGGTTCTCCCTGCCGGTCATACACGGCAACCATATTGGGCATTCTTTAGGCACGCCCACCATCAACCAGGCCATCCCTCAGGGCTTCATCCTGCCGAAATTCGGCGTGTACGCCGCCTGGTGCTACGCCAAGGGAGAGTTCTATTACGGCGTGGCCAACATTGGCGTCAAGCCCACCGTAGGCTCGGACTACGTTCTATGCGAGACCTGGATGCCCGAATTCTCCGGCGACCTCTACGGCTACCCGGTGCGCCTGTCCCTGCTGGAGTTTATCCGGCCGGAAACGAAGTTCCCCTCCCTGGACGCCCTTAAAGAAGAAATCAAGCGCAACGCCAAACAGGCACAGGAGATTACCAAAGGAGTGCCGCCGCGATGAAGAGATATATTGTATTTCTTTTCGGGCTGTTCTGCATATTTCAACTAGCCGCCTGTAAGGACATGGAGGAAAACCGGCTGACTCTTGAAAAAATAATCGAACTCTCCCAAAAAGGCAAGGATTTGGCCTGGGCCGACTTCCAGGATTATCCCCATGAGGACGAAGGCTCTGGAATAAGAATTTATGTGTTTGATGTGGACGACTATGAACTGGCCGTCGGCGTGGCCGGGGAAGAGGATATTCCCTTATATATACGGCTTGTTTCTAAAAAGAGCGGCGAATATATCGATATACGGGAAGAAAGCGTGGAGGATTTTATAAACAAGAGAAATTCCAAATAAGCACAAGAGACCACGAAAGGAGTACCGCCGGTATGAAAAGAACGATTGCTTTCTTTTTGATGCTTGTAAGCCTTTTGGTTTTAGCGGCCTGCATTTCCCACTTTACAAACCCGTCCCACTGTGCTAAAATAAATAAGATGCCCTGCCGCGGACACGGGAACCACCGACCCCCTCTGCGGTACGGGTGAATAACACGCGGCACAAAGCCGCAGGAAAGGTGATTCACATGACCAAAGCAGAAAAGACCGAAATCATCCAGAAGTACGCCCGCCACGAAGGCGACACCGGCTCCCCCGAGGTGCAGGTGGCTGTCCTCACCAAGCGCATCAACGACTTGACCGAGCATCTGCGCTCCAACAAGAAGGACCACCACTCCCGCCGCGGCCTGCTGAAGATGGTCGGCCAGCGCCGTAGCCTTCTCAACTACCTGATTAAGATCGACATCGAGCGTTACCGCGCTATCATTGCCGAGCTGGGTATCCGCAAGTAAGACAAGCAAGAACAAAGAGCCAAAGGCTGTGGCCTGCGGGCTTTTAGCCGGCAAGCCCAGCCTTTTACTCTTTTTTAAGGCGGAATACCTGTTTTACAAGCCAAGCAGCTAAAGTTTTGGCTGGTTCGCTTGTCAAACAGGATTGCGCCTTTCCCACAAATCCCGAATAAACGGGAGAAAGGAACTAAAAAATGTTTGAGAATTTCAAAGTGTATGAAACCACCTTTGCCGGCCGCCCCCTGGTGGTCGAGACTGGCAAAATGGGCCAGCTGGCCAACGGCGAGTGCCTGGTGCGTTATGGCGACACGGTAGTGCACGTAGCCGCCACCGCCTCGGCCAAGCCCCGCGACGGCATCGACTTCTTCCCCCTGTCCGTGGACTTTGAGGAGAAGCTCTACTCCGTCGGCAAGATCCCCGGCTCGTTCCTCAAGCGTGAGGGCCGTCCCTCGGACAAGGCCATCCTGGTCTGCCGCATGATTGACCGCCCCATCCGCCCCCTGTTCCCCAAGGATATGCGCAACGACGTGGCAATCGTCTGCACCGTCATGTCCGTTGAGCAGGACAACTCCCCGGAGATTGCCGCCATGGTGGGCACCTCCATTGCCCTTTCCATTTCCGACATTCCCTGGAACGGCCCCATCTCCGGCGTGTCCGTGGGCCTTATCGACGGCGAGTTCATCATGAACCCCACCGCCGAGCAGCGCAAGGTCAGCCAGATGGCCGTCACCGTGGCCTCTACCGATGAGCGCATCGCTATGATCGAAGCCGGAGCCAACGAGGTTTCCGACGAGGATATGTACAACGGCATCATGGCCGGCCACGCGGAAAACCAGAAAATCATCGCCTTCATCAAGGGCATTGTCGCCGAGATCGGCAAGCCCAAGTTCACCTACCCCAGCAACAAGCCCGAGCCCGAAATGCTGGACGCCATCCGCGCCTTTGCCCAGGAGGACGTCCGCGCCGCCCTGGACACCGACGACAAGACCGTCCGCGACGAGCGCCTCAAGCCCGTCTATGAGAAGGTTCACGAGCGCTTCGACCCCGAGTACCCCGACCAGGAGGCCAAGATTGACGAGTGCCTGTACCTGACCCAGAAGATCGTGGTGCGCCGCTGGCTCCTGGACGAGCAGAAGCGCGTAGACGGCCGCGGCATGGACGATATGCGCCCCCTGGCCGCCGAAGTGGCCCTGCTGCCCCGCACCCACGGTTCCGGTATGTTCACCCGTGGCCAGACCCAGGTGCTCACCGTAGCCACCCTGGGCTCCATCCGCGACAACCAGCTTTTGGACGGCATCGACGAGGAAGAGTCCAAGCGCTATATCCACCACTACAACTTCCCCTCCTACTCCGTAGGCGAGACCCGTCCCAGCCGCGGCCCCGGCCGCCGCGAAGTAGGCCACGGCGCCTTGGCCGAGCGCGCCCTGGTGCCCGTCATCCCCTCTCTGGAGGAGTTCCCCTATACCATCCGCCTGGTCAGCGAGGTTTTGAGCTCTAACGGCTCCACCTCCCAGGCTTCCATCTGCGGCTCTACCCTGGCCCTCATGGACGCCGGTGTGCCCATCAAGGCCCCCGTGGCTGGCATCTCCTGCGGCCTCATCACCGAGGGCGACCGCTGGATGACCATGGTGGACATCCAGGGCATTGAGGACTTCTTCGGCGACATGGACTTCAAGGTAGGCGGCACCAAGAAAGGCATCACCGCCATTCAGATGGACCTGAAGATTTCCGGCCTCCTCCCCGAGATGGTCAAGGAAGCCCTGGAAAAGACCCACAAGGCCCGCAATTATATCATTGACGAGATCATGCTCAAGGCCATCCCCGAGGTGCGCCCCGAGCTTTCCAAGTACGCTCCCAAAATGCTCTCCACCCAGATCCCCGTGGACAAGATCCGCGAGGTCATCGGCACCGGTGGCAAGGTCATCCAGAAGATCTGTGCCGAGTGCGAGATCACCATGGACGTGGAAGAAGACGGCCACATCTTCATTTCCGGCATCGACCTGGAGAAGTGCCAGCGCGCCCTGGACATCGTGGACACCATCGTCAACGACCCGGAGCCCGGCTCTTACTACAACGGCCGCGTCACCCGCCTCATGGACTTCGGCGCTTTCGTAGAGATTGCCCCCGGCAAGGAGGGCCTGGTGCACATCTCGCGGCTTGACATCAAGCGCACCGAGAAGGTCACCGACGTGGTGAACGTAGGCGACGTGGTAAAGGTAAAAGTCCTTGAAATCGACGACAAAGGCCGCCTGAACCTCTCCCGCCGCGACGCCCTCATCGACCTGGACGGCGCTGTCCCCGAGAACGAAGTCTCCGACTCCCGGCCTCCCCGCCGGGAGCGCCCCGACCGTGACCGCCGTCCCCGCCGCAATTTTGACCGTTAAGCACAACAAAAAAACCAGCCGACCGGAAACCCGGAAGGCTGGTTCTTTTTTATTCTGTCAGGAAGCTGTAAGAGCTTTCCCCGTGGTTTACGAATATCTCCAGGACATTTCTATCCAGCAGATACTTCACGTCTTTCACTTGATCCTCCGGCCAAGACGCCAAAATCTTGTCCTCATCCTGCAGGACAAACAGCCCGTCCTCGTGGCGCAGGTATTCAACCCCATCCCGCAGGAGCGCTTGTGCCTCCTCCACAGGATAGTTGTGCACCTTGCCATCCACCAGCGTTACTTCCCGGGGGATGGTCAGCGCCCCGGCCCGGACGGCATCGGGAGGCGTCTCGCGCTCCCAGCCGTGCAGCCAGCCAATCAGGATGCGGCGGCCCTTGGGGTCCAAGAAGGTCTGGGGGGCGTAGAAGTCCTTGCCCTTTTCCACGATCTGGTAGCTTTCCGGGGTAAAGCTCGCCCCGTCAAAGCGACCCACTATAAACTGCGAGGCCCGGCTTTCATCCATCCGGGAGAACACCAGCACCCACTTGCCGTCCAGTTCGAACAGGTCGGGGCACTCGGGCACAGGGCCGAAGTCCCGGCTTTGGAAGATGGGCCCCATATACTCCCAGTGCAGCAGATCGTCCGACCGGTACAGCAGGACGCTGGCCTCCCCGCCAATCCCCGCGCCGCAGACCATCCGGTACCCGTCATCCTTATAGGGGAAGATTTTCGGGTCGCGGAAATCCTTGCTCACAGGGTCCACCGGGCTCTGGGCAATAACCGGGTTGCCCTCATACTTCTCAAAGGTGCGCCCGTCGCGGCTGGTGGCAATGCACTGGGTCTGGCCCAGCTCCTTCGAAACGGCAGTGTACATCAGATACAGCACCCCGTCCTTTACCAGCGCCGACCCGGAGAAACAGCCATCGCTGTTCTCATAGGGCTCGGTTGGGTACAGGGCGATGGGCAGCTCCTCCCAGTGCACCAAGTCCTTGCTGACCGCATGGCCCCAGTGCATGGTGTCCCACTTGGCGGCAAAGGGATTGTGCTGGAAAAAGGCGTGGTACTCCCCGCTAAACCAGCAAAGGCCGTTGGGGTCGTTGATCCACCCTTTCTCCGCCTCAATATGATACGCAAGCCTCGCAGACATAAAAACACTCCTTCTTACTTCCCGTCCTTGGCGTCCACTTCCTTCAGGAAGTCGATGCACCGTTTGACCTCTTCCAAGCCCGTGGGCTCTAAGCCTTCGCTCTCCACTACCATCTCGATGCCCAGCTCGATAGCGGTATCGCGCACGGCCAGCACGGGGGCCTTGCCCAGGCCCAGGGACTTGCCCTCATGGCCGCCCACGCCGTCCTTCAGATGGATAACGCTGATACGGTCCTTGTGCTCCTTCAGGAACGCAACGGGGTCTTTCTCGGCGGCAAATACCCAGTATGTATCGACCTCCAGGTTGATCTTGGTGCGCTTGAGGAACTCTTCCTCGGCGATGATGCCGTCCTCGTTGGGCTTGAACTCGTGGTCGTGG
>CANTDZ010000009.1 GCA_947652665.1 uncultured Clostridia bacterium | reverse complement strand
TATAAGCCCCTGCTGCTTTTTCAAGTGAGAAAAGTAACAGTTTTTTGCAATTTGGCAAAGCCATACGCGGACATCTGTTTCGCCGCGAAAAGTATCTATTGAACGCATTGCTTTGAACTGTGGGAAGTCGCGGGCTTGTCTCACCATCTCACCTTTTCCATATTTGTTTATAATTATTTGTTGCATTTTATATAAATAAAATATATAATAGGGTGAGATGGTGAGAACGTGAGACAGAATGGCAGGCGGTCGCACATCTCATGGGTCGGCTGCTGTTGTTGGAGCCTGTACTTGTGGTCACGCTGCATTTTCCTCCCAGTCTCCCAGCTCCATCCGCCACGGCTCGTCCGTCAGGTTCTTAAGGGTGCAGGTCACCCGAGGCCGACCGCCCGGGTAGTCGCTGGGCTCGATTCGGATATCCAGCGCCAGCACCCGGCGGTAGGTGCGTTCACAGCAGAAGAAGCCTTTCCGGCCTTCATCTCGCAGGCGGGACATGAAGAAGTTGTCGTGGTCAACCCCGTTGCGACGGATGGCGAACAATTCGATGGCCCGGTACGGCTCGTCAATGGGGCGGGGCTCCAAGTGTTTCCTTACGGCGTCCCAGCCGATGAGGAAATCACTGGCGTAACTTTCACAGAACCGGCCTACGTCCTGGATGATGCGGGTCGATATGCTGCTCATGTTGATTTCGCCCAGCTGGGCGCACTCTTCACATATAGTACGCTTGGAATGGTCAAAGGTCCTTGTAATAATAGACGGTGTACTGTTCATCGTGCTCCTCCTTTGCGGTTTTCGGAGGGCACCCGGCATCGGGAGATGCAAAAAGGAGCAGCACCCGGGGTGGGTGTGCTCCTTTTATCAAATCATCCCAAAGTGTCTTAACGCGGCCTCAATAGCGGCTTCTTTCTCTGGGGGACAATGTGGGACCTTACCGCCTTCTGTTTTGGGTTTGTTGTAGCATTCCCGCTCTATAATCCCATGCTTCTGCTTTACCTGAGCAACATACAACGTGGAAACTTTCAGCCCATATTCTTTGAGAACCCACTCCTTGATTTCAGCATACGTCGCATCGGATTTCACTTCCAGATTTGGCGAGGGTTCGTAGTTCAGATAGGCAAATTCCTTGCTTTTCTGAAATTCCCTACCTAAGCAGACAACCGTCTCCACATGCCCCGTCCCCGGAAACATATCCACCGGCTGCACCCTCTGCGGCGCATACCCCCACTGCCCCATCCGCTGCAAGTCCCTGGCCAGCGTAGCGGGGTCGCACGAAACATAAACCACCCGCTCCGGCCCCATTTCCGCAATAGTACGCAGCAGCTCTGGCGCGCAGCCTTTGCGGGGTGGGTCGAGGATGACCGTGTCCGGCCGGACGCCCTCCTGAGCCAGTTGCTGCGCGGCCTGGGCGGCGTCCGCGCAGAGGAACCGCGCATTCCCGATCCCATTGCGCCGGGCGTTTTCCCGCGCATTCTCCACGGCCTGGGGGACAACCTCAACCCCCACGACCTCCCGTGCGTTCCGGGCCATCGACAGCCCGATAGTCCCCGTACCGCAGTACAAGTCCAGCACCGACTCCCGGCCGGTGGGCGCAGCAAACTCTGCCGCCTTCTCATAGAGCTTCTGGGCCTGGGACGCGTTCACCTGGTAAAACGACAGCGGCGAGATTTCAAAAGTCAGCCCGCAAAGCGTGTCCCGGATAAATCCCGGCCCGTACAGAGTGCGGCATTCCCGGCCCAGGGCCACGTTGGTCTTGTCCTGGTTGACATTCACCAGCACCGTTGTGAGCCCCGGCACCGCCGACCGCAGGGCGTCCACCAGCTTATCCTCGTGGCGCAGTCCCTGGCCGTTGACCACCACGCAGGCCATCACCTCCCCGGTGTTTTCGCCCCGGCGCAGGTAGAGCCTGCGCATCTTCCCCGTGTGGGACGCTTCGTCGTACACCGAATCCCCCCACTCCTCCGCCCAGGCGCGGAAGGCCGCCATCAAGGCATTAAATTCCGGCGGGTGCAGCTGGCACGCGGCGCAGTCCACAATGCGGTGGGAATGGACGGCATAAAACCCCATTTGCAGCCGGCCGTCCGGGGATTTGCCCAAAGGCAGCAGCGCCTTGTTGCGGTAGCCGCTGCGTGACACCGCTCCCAGGATAGGTTCGACGGCTAGCCCTTGGAACCCGCCGATACGCTCCAGCGCGTCCACAACCCGCTGCTCCTTCACGCGCAGCTCTTCTTCATATTCGATGTGACGGTAGCAGCAGCCCCCGCACTGAGCAAACGCCGGACAGTCCGCTGGCACGCGGCTGGGCGACGGCGCCAATACCTCCTCCAGCCGCCCGTAGCAGAACCGCTTTTCCACCTTCACGATTTTCACCCGGGCCCGTTCTCCTGGCGCGCCCATCGGCACGAACACCGCCATGCCCTCATGCCGCCCCAGCGCTGCCCCCTGGGCCGTCATACCGGTAAATTCCAGCTCTATAACGTCGTTCTTCTTCATCTGCGCGCCGCCTCCTTTGGGAATATTATAGCAGACCGTTCCCCGGTTTGGCAAGTTTGATAAAATCAGACCTATCGGAACTGGGGGATTGATTAAAAATGTAGATTCTTCTTAAAATAGTTGACATCTGCATTTAAACACATTATAATAATGACATAAACCAAAGCGTACAAGCCACGCGGCACAGTGCCGCACTTTTCAATACAACTCCTCCCCAAAAGAAGGAAAAGGACCGGGAAGCCGGTCCTTTTCCTTTATTGAATTTTAGCAGCCTTGCCACATTATCTTTTTACCCGGCCATTACGCCCACCAGTTTGTGGGGCACATACAGTTCTTCCAAATAAGCACATTCTTCGGCGGTCAGCTCCAAATCCACCGCCTTTGCCGCACCCTCGATGTGGTGCAGCTTCGTCGCGCCTACTACGGGAGAGGTAACCTTTGTCAGCAACCACGCCAGGGAAACCTCTGTCATGCTGGCGTTATGCTTGTCTGCCAGCTCCGCCACCCGGTCGATGATTTTCCCGTCCTGTTCTGCCGTAGCGTCATACTTACCCTTGGCGTAGCTGTCCTCGCTAAGCCGTTTCGAGGTCTCCCCAGGCCGCTTGGAGAGCCGCCCACCCGCCAGGGCGCTGTAAGGAGTCATGGCGATGTTATCCTCCGTGCAAAGACGTGCCATTTCCCTCTCTTCCTCACGGAAAATGAGGTTATAGTGCCCCTGGATGGAAACGAACTTCGAGAAGCCTTCCTTCTCCGCCAGAGCATTTGCTTTTGCCAGCTGGTAGGCGTAGCAGTTAGAGATGCCAATGGCCCGCACTTTGCCTGCTTTTACCGCATTGTTCAGCCCCTCCATGATCTCGTAAACGGGCGTATTGTAGTCCCAGGAGTGGACGATATACAAATCAACATAGTCCATGCCCAGGTGGGTGAGGCTGGTGTCCAGCATATTCTGTACGTGCTGCTGGCCCGTGACTCCCGCGTCGATCTCATCCTGGCTACGGGGAGGGAACTTTGTTGCGACCACCACGTCCTCACGCTTGGCAAGGCTTTTTAAGATGCGGCCCAGGTATTCCTCGCTGGTGCCGCCCTGGTAGCTGATGGCGGTGTCGTAAAAGTTGACCCCCAATTCCAGCCCTCTCTTGACAATCTCCTTGGATGCCGCCTCGTCCAGCGTCCAGGAGTGCATCCCCTTCTGCGGGTCGCCAAAGCCCATACAGCCCATGCAGATACGGGATACGTTCAAATCAGAATTGCCTAATTTTGTGTATTTCATGACCATTCCCTCCAAACTGTGTAAATTGGTTTCGTAACCGCTCAAGAGCGTACATCTTTTTATCTCCGAAGCTTCTCCAAAAAATCCACAAAGTAAGGCGGCAGGGGAGCTTCAAACTCCCGATACTCCCCGGTGCCCGGGTGCACGAACCCAATCTTCCCCGCGTGCAGGCACTGGCCGTTCAGGGCTGTTATCACCTTTTTCGGCCCATAAACCGGGTCGCCGGCCACCGGATGCCCAAGGCTTGCCATGTGCACCCTTATTTGATGGGTGCGGCCCGTTTCCAGCCGCAGGCGCAGATAGCTGAAGCCGGGCAGACGCTCCTCCACAAAATAGTGGGTCACCGCGCGCCGGGCTGTGGGGGAACCGAGCAGCACAGCCATTTTCTTGCGGTCGGTCTTGTGGCGGCCCAGGGGCTTGTCCACGGTGCCCTCGTCGTCCTTCACATGGCCGTACACGACGGCCCGGTACTCCCGGGTAAAGCTGTGCTCCTGTATCTGCGCCGCCAGGCCCTGGTGGGCCCGGTCGTTCTTCGCCACGATCAGCAGGCCGCTGGTATCCTTGTCAATCCGATGCACGATCCCCGGCCGCAGCACGCCGTTAATACCGGAAAGCGACTCTCCGCAATGGAAAAGCAGGGCATTGACAAGCGTCCCGTCCTCGTTGCCGGGGGCCGGATGCACCACCATGCCCTTGGGCTTGTTGACCACCAGCAGGTCGCCGTCCTCATAAACGATGTCCAAGGGGATGTCCTCCGCCCGGGCTTCCAGGGGCTTTGGCTCCGGCAGGGTGACGGTAAGCTCCGTGCCTACGGAAAGCTTGGCGTTTTTCGCCAGCTCCTTCCTGCCTGCCTCCACAAAGCCTTGGGCGATCAGGTTCTGCACCGCCGACCTTGTCAGCTCCGGCAGGGCCTCGGCCAGCAGCTTGTCGAGCCTCTGCCCCGCCTGCTCCACCCGCACCTGTATTACCTCCGCCATAGGTCAGGCCTCCTCCTGGCTGGCGGAGGCTTTTTCGCGGCGGTTCAGCACCAGGCAGTGGATGCCAAAGCATACCACCCCAATGGTCACACAGCAGTCCGCCACATTGAACACGTAGGGGAAGAACAGCACGTGGATGAAATCCACCACAAAGACGTGCAGGAACCGGTCGCACAGGTTGCCCAGGCCCCCGGCCAGCAGCAGCATACAAGTAAGATAGCTGAACACGGTGTGCTCCTTATACGCCACCAGCGCGATTAAAATCCCGATGCTGACCACAATGGTGCACAAAATCACCAGCCAAATGAGCCCCTCATAAAGCCCCATGGCCGCCGCGTAATTTTCTACGTAGCAGAACTCCAGCAGATGCGGGATCACCAGCACCGGCGCCCGCCCCTTCAGGCCATGAAACGCCGCCCATTTGCTCCACTGGTCGGCCCCGATGAGCACCAGGGCCCCCAGCATCACCGCGCAAAAACAGAACCACTTTTTCTTCATGCTGCCCCCTCTTAGCGTTTGCGCTTGCGGCCCTCCTTGGGGTCAAGCTCCACGTCGTCGCCAAACTGTATGTTGCTGAAATGGCTGCTCTTTTCCCGGCGCAGGGTCTCGGGGATGCTGTTAATGGTCTTGATCCCCATCTCCGACAGGTCGCCATAATCGCTCTCCGGCACGGACGGCTGCAGCTGTTCCTGTACGTAGCTCACCCGGTCGTGGATGCCGGGCTCCTCCGCAGCGGCCTGCTGCTGGCGGCGCTGGCGTTCGGCCTCCTGCTGCCTTTCCAGCTGAAGCTGGCGCTGCCTTTCCGCTTCGCGCTGCTGTTCCAGCTGAAGCTGACGCTGGCGCTCCGCCTCCCGCTGCTCCTCCAGCTGGCGCTGGCGTTCCACTTCCCGCTGACGTTCCAGCTCCCGCTGGCGCTCGATCTGCCTTTGGCGCTCGGCCTCCCGTTCTTCCTCCATCTGACGCTTCTGCTGGGCCTGGCGCTCCTCCAAAAGCTTCTGCTCCTTCTCCACCTCGGGGTCGCTTTCCGCGGACTTTTCGTCCTTGGAGCGGAAGGAGGGGATATGGTCAATGCACTCCAGGTGCTTTTTATACATCTCCAGCAGGGAGACCCGGAACGTGGACACCTGCCGCTTGATTTCCTCCAGCTCGCCCTTCTTGGCCTCGGCCTGGGCGGCGTACTCGCCGGCGGATTTGGCGGCTTCGGTCTTGGCCTCGTCCAGAATCTTCTGGGCCTCATCCTGGGCATCCGCCAGCATGATGGCCGCCTTGTCCTTGGCCTGCTGGACCTCCTGCTTGCCCATGCGCTGGGCGCTGATGATGGCCTCCTTGATGCCGTCCTCGTCCGCCCGGTAGGATTCGATCTTCTGGGCCAGGATGGAAAGCTTTTTCTGCATCTCCCCGCTCTTGGCGTTCAAATCCGCGATTTTCGCCGTCAGGGCGGCGTTCTGCTGGGAAAGCTCCTGCAGCTGGGCCTTGGCGGCATCCCTCTCTTTTTCCAGCTGCTCGAAGGACGCGGCTACCTCGTCAATGAAATTGTCCACGTCCTCGGGCTTATAGCCGGAAAAGCCGGCCTTGCCAAAGCTTACCTCGTTGATTTCCTTTACCGTCAGCATTGGTTCGGTATCCCCCTTATTGATATTTCCTGCACTGCACCGAAAGCCGGCCTTTCTGGGTGAAAGGTCCCAGCCGGTCTATAATGAACTTGCCCTGGCCCCGGATGGAGAGGATGTCCCCCTCCGCCACCCGCGCCGACGGGCTGAGTGTTTCCCTATGGTTGAGCTGCACCAGCCCCATGGCCACCATGGATGCGGCCTTTTCCCGGCTGGTGCGCGACACGACGGCGGCCAGGCAGTCCAGCCGGGCAGACGCCGCCACCCCTTTGATCTCCAAAAACGTATGGCCTCCCGGCAGCGGCTCCTGTGCGCCCAAGGACGCCTTCACGCCAATGCGGCCAATCTTCGTGAGCTCCCCCGCGAAGTAGGAGGCCATCTCCTCCTTGACAAAGGCGACACACCGCCCCTGCCCAATAAGGATATCCCCCACCACGCTGCGCTCAACCCCCAGACCCATCATGGCTCCCAAAAAGTCCCGGTGGCCGGGCTTGTCCTCCTTGCGGTAGGTGAAGGTCACCGCTTCCAGTGGGAAGGCGCCGGGGTCTGGCTCCATGTAGTCGGGGAAAAGGCCCAGCAGGACGCGCTCGGCATCCTCATGCCCTCCCCAAAACAGATAAGACGCATCCCGCCGGTAAGTGAGCGCCTCCTTGAGCTCTGCCTGCTGGCTCTCATCCAAAAAGCCCAGAAAGGCCGGACGCCCCCGGGCCTTGCGTATGCCGTCCTCCAGCTTGCGCAGGAGCAGGCTGTCATACTGCCCTGCCATAGGCTAAAAATAGAGGCCGCTGCTTTCCAGCTCGTCCAGAATCTCGTCGCCGGAAACATCCACGTCGTAGGGCGTGACAATGAACGTGCGGGTAGCCACCCTCTGGATCTTGCCGTTGTTGGCATAGGCCACACCGCTCATGAAGTCTACGATGCGCCGGGCCACTTCCTTTTCGGTTTTCTCCAGGTTCAGCACAACCGTGTGCCTTCTCAGCAGCTCGTCGGCGATCTCCTTGGCCTCGTCCCCAAAGGACACCGGCTGGAACACCACCACCTGGGGCCGCTGCTTGGGGCTGTTCAGCTCTACTACGTTGCCGCCGCCCCGGCCCGTGGACCAGGAGGAACGGGAAGACGTGGAAAAGCTGTCGAAGCCGTAATCGGTGCCGCTGCGGCGGGGCTCCTCGTAGTTTCCGCCGGGGTCGTCCGCCGGCTCCTCCTCGTCCTCGTAGAAGTCGTCGTATTCGTATTCATCGTCTGGCGGATTGAGCATCCGCTGCAATCTCTCTTTAAAACCTGCCATCTTTGTCACTGACCTCCCCTGACTTCATTCAGGCATAATTCCGCGCCCCGAACAGGGACGAGCCCACCCGTACCATGGTGGCCCCACATTCGATGGCCAGAGGGAAGTCCGCCGACATCCCCATGGAAAGGCTGCGCATATATACATTATCCGATTTTTTAGCCGCTATGTCAACATAATATTTCGCCATGGCCGAAAAATATGCCGATAACACAGTTTTATCGTCACATATTGGGGGTACAGCCATCAATCCGTCTACCCGTATTCCCTTAAATTCCCGTATTTGGTCGATGAATTCCAGCAGCGCGTCCGGGTCGACCCCGCCCTTCTGCTCCTCCCGGCCGATGTTCACCTGTACCAGCACCCCGGTCACCAGGCCCTGGCGCTCACTCAGGCGGGCAATCTCCTGGGCCAGCTTCACGCTGTCCACCGACTGGATGCAGCTGACCTTGCCGATGAGGTACTTCACCTTGTTGGTCTGCAGGCGCCCAATGAACTGCAAATCGCAATGCTCCCTGTCCAGGGCGTCGTATTTGTCCAAAAGCTCCTGCACCCGGTTCTCCCCCAGGCAGCTAAGGCCCTTGGACACGGCGTAATTGATGGTCTCCACAGGCACCGTCTTGGTAGCCGCCAGCAGCGTCACGTCCTCCGGCTTACGTCCGGCCCGCAGGGCCGCCTGGGCGATCTCCTCCTGGATGCGTGCGTAATTTTCGTCAAAAACCGCCATGCTTTCATCCCTTCCCTTCTAAAATTACCCTACGACCTTCCCGTCGTAAAGGTCGGTGCCCCCTACCACGACTTCATCGTACAGCTGTACGGTCTGGTCGGTGACCATGCTTTTTTTCTCCTCATCGGTCAGCTCGGTGCGGCACACCGCGTAGCCGTTGATGTCCTTCTCGGTAAACACCTGCACAAAATGCAGCCGTCCCGCATACTGCACGTAGACGCCCTTCACGTTCTCCTTCACCTGGGTGACTGCGTTGCCGTCCTCGTCCACGGTCGTATATTCCACGTCTTCAAAGCGCAGGGCCTTTTCGCTTACCAGCACGCCGTCGTAAGTCTTCACGCTGATGTGCACCGTCTCATTGCGCACGGCGGCCAGGTCCGCGTCCATATACGAGCACTCAAAGACCACCGCCGTCTCCCCCGTGGTGCTGTCCCGGTTCTTGGCCAGCACCTTGGCCGGGATGGTCTCCGCGCTGGCAAAGGGGATGTCCAGGGTCACCTGGGTCACGCCCTCAAACTTGATCATCTCGTCATCCGGGATAACGCACACCAGCTTCCAGGTGAAATCGGAGCAAATCTTCCCGATGGCCCCGGTGCCGGTGTAGGCTGGCTCCTCCTGCTCCAAAAGCTTTTTGGCCTGGCTGACCGTGATGTTCTTTACCAGGTCCGGCTCCATGATGCTCTCATAGCCGTCCACGCTGTCGATAAAATACCCGGCCCGGGGCGCGGTGATGTGGTCCATCGCCTTGGCCCCCCGGGCCTCCAGGGACTGGAGCTGGGCCTCCAGGTCTTCTACCCGCTGGGCGTAGTCCTCGGCGCTCTCCTCCCCGGCGATGACCTGCTTGCGGCTCAAGGCATTCTGGAGGGTGTCCTTCAGGCCGCCGATCTCGGAAAAATTGTTGGCGCGGATTTCCAGGGAAATATCCCCCAGAGCGTTGTAGATTTGGGAGCCGATCATGTTCGGATTGGACACAAACAGGTCGGAGGGCTTGGCCAGCTGTCGAAGGCTGTCGATTTCGCGCTCCAGGCTGTCGATCATGTTCTGGGCGGCCGCGTCGTTTTCGCTTTTGAAAATGTCGGCCACCACCCCGCCCTGGGAAACCCGGGTGCCGCTTCCCACCCGGTAATTGAGCACCCCGCTGTAGGGCTGGTTCAGCACGACCTCGTCGCGTATGGCGAAGCCCTTGGCCTGCAGGGTGTCCGACACCTGGCCCCGGGTGGCGACCTCGGTGGCCACGCCGGTATTGGCGAATTGTGCCGCCTGCTGGTTCACCAGGTGGAACCCGATGAACAGAAGGATCAAAAACGCAATAGCCAGCGCGGCCAAGGGCGGTACTTTCTTTTGGCTCATAGCTCTCTCCTTTCCTGCAGCCAGGCTTCTGCGGCAGCACAGGCTTCCTCCAGCGCCTGGCCCTTTGTAAGGCCGTCCAGATACAGGTAATGCACGCCGGGCTCCCGGGCAAACCACGTGAGCTGCCGCTTGGCATACCGGCGGCTCTCCTGCTTTACCCGGGCGACGGCCTCCTCCAAAGGCACTTCCCCCCAGAAGTAGGGGAAAAGCTCCTTATACCCGATGGCCTGGGCCGCCGTGGAGGGCGTGCCCATGTGTTCACAGTGATGGTAAAAGGCTTCCGCTTCCTGCAAAAGGCCCTGCTCCAGCATGGCGTCCACCCGCTGGTTGATGCGGTCGTATAAAAGCTGGCGGTCTGCAAAAGCCGGGCACAGCAGCAACGAACGGTACGGGGCCTCCGCCTGCTGGGAGCGCGCCGCCTGCTGGGAAAAGGGTTCGCCGGTGAGCAGGCAGTATTCCAGGGCGCGCACTACACGCTTGACGTTGTGGGGGTGGATCTCCGCCGCGCCGGCCGGGTCCAGGGACTGCAGGCGGGCGTAGAGGGCTTCGGGGTCTTCGGCAAAGAGCCGGGCCCGCAGGGACTCGTCCCGGGCGTTCCCCTCAAACTGGAACCCACGCAGCAGCGACCGGGCATACAGTCCCGTGCCCCCCACCAAAATGGGGAGCCGCCCCCGCGCGCGTATATCCTCCACGACCTTTCCGGCCAGCGCCACGTAATCCGAAACGCTGAAGGGCTCGTCCACATCCAGAAAGCCCACCAGATGGTGGGGGGCCGCTGCCTGCTCCTCCGGCGTGGGCTGGGCCGTGCCGATGGGCAGGCCTTTATAAATCTGCATGGAGTCGCAGGAGACAATCTCGCCCCCAAAGCGTTCTGCCAAGCCGATGCCTAAGGCGGTCTTCCCCGTGGCCGTGGGGCCTATCACCGCCAGGACGTTGGGTTTTTCCATGGGCACGCGCCTCCTTCCTTCCGTATTATGCCCGGCCAAACTGCTTTTCGATCTCCCGCTTGGGCAGCAGGATGTACACCGGCCGGCCGTGGGGGCAGTAGCGCACCTGGGGATTCTGCTCCAGCTGGCGGCACAGGGCAATGAGTTCCTCCGGACGGGTGGTGTCCCCGGCCTTCATGGCGGCCCGGCAGGCTACGTTGTGGTAGACCCAGTCCAGGTGCTCGGTGGTCAGGTCGGTCTTGTGGGCGCACAGGTATCCTGCCGTCTCCATGATGGCCTGGGAGGCGTCCGCGCCGTCTAACAACAGGGGGGCCGCTCGTACCAGCACGGTGCCGGGGCCAAAGTCCTCTACCTCGAACCCGGCCTTGGATAGGTCGTCCAGGTGGCCCAACACGGCCGAATACTCGTCCATATCCAGGCTCACCGTCACAGGCGTGAGCAGCGCCTGGGCCGCGCCGCCTAATTCTTGGGATTTCAGCTTCTCATAGAGCAGGCGCTCGTGGGCCGCGTGCTTGTCGATGAGCATCAGGGCCTTGGGGCTGTACTCCACCAGGATATAGGTGCCGAACGCCTCGCCGATGATTTTGGAGTGGAAATCCGCCGCCTCCTCCGCGGGAAGGACTTCCACTTCCGGCAGCTTCTCCTGCACCGGCCTTGCGGGGGGCTCCTTTACCGGCGGAGCCTCCACCACCCGGAGAGGGGGCTTGGGCAGTACCGGGGGCAGCGGCTGGGGACGGTTCTCCAGAGCGTTGTCCAGCAAATGGAGCATGGCGTCGTCAAATTCCCGCAGCGGGGGAGCGGGGACGGCGCTGTCCCGCAGGGAAAGCCGGGGCACGCTGATTTCCGGCTCGCCGTCGTCTTCCTCCACGGGCGGGGGCGGCGCGGGCGGCAGGGTCAGCTGTTCGGCACGCTGGGGCGGCGGGACGGTGGGCAAGATGGGCTTGCGCTCCCCCAGGCCCATAACCTTGGGCGAGTCGCCCCCCTGCAGGGCCGATTTCACCCCGTGATACACGGCGTCGAAGATGGGGCGCTCGTTGATGAAGCGGATTTCCATCTTGGCCGGGTGGACGTTCACATCCACCGCCTCCCGGGCCAAGTGCATATGCAGCGCGCACGCCGGGAATTTGCCCACCATGATGGCCCCCTTGTAGGCTTCCTCCAAGGCCACGGCGGCGGTGCGGCTGCGGATGTAGCGGCCGTTGATGAAGAAGTTCTGCAGGGAACGGTTGGCCCGGCTGCCCGAAGGCTTGGAGATGAACCCCTCCACCCGGACGCCGCCCAGGGAATAGTCCACAGGGATGAGGGTGCCGAAAAACTCCCTCCCGTACACGGCATACAGGGCCGAACCCAGCTTGCCGTCGCCGGGTGTGTGCAGCACTTCCTTGCCGTCCCGGATGAAGCGGAAGGAAATCTCCGGGTGGGACAGGGCAATCTTGTCGAGGATGCCTGCCACGGAGTTGCCCTCGGTAATATCCTTTTTCAGGAACTTCATCCGGGCCGGGGTGTTGAAAAACAGGTCGCGCACCACAATGGTGGTGCCCTGGGGGCACCCGGCTTCTTCGCTGGTGGGGGGCTCGTCCCCGGCGCAGGTGTAGCGCAGGCCGGTCTCCCGTTCTGCCGTCTTGGTCAGAAGCTCCACCCGGCCCACCGCTGAAATCGCCGCCAGCGCTTCGCCCCGGAAGCCCAGGGTGCCGATGGAGTCCAAATCGTCCTGGGTGCTGACCTTGCTGGTGGCATGGCGCAGAAAGGCCGTGGGCACGTCCTCCGGGTCGATGCCGCAGCCGTTGTCGGCCACCCGCATATAGGGCGCGCCGCCCCGGCGTATCTCCACCGTTATCACTGTCGAGCCCGCGTCAATGGCATTCTCCACCAACTCCTTTATCACGGAGGACGGCCGCTCCACCACCTCCCCGGCGGCGATGAGCTCGGCCACCTGTTTATCCAGCACCTGAATCCTGGGCATTTTCGCGCCTGCCTTTCTAAAATTATAGTTCCTTCCGGAAAAGTATCTCCAACGGCTCGCCCGGCAGCAGCAGGGAACCGCAGTCCGCATACCCGTGGGCCCGGTAAAAATGCTGGGCCGCTTCGTTGGAGAGGGTAGAGGTGAGCACCTCCGAATAGCCCCGGGCCTTCATTTCCTGCTCCCAAAAATCCACGAGCCGGCCGCCCAGTCCCTGGCCCCGGCGGCCTTCCAGCAAAAAGAGCATATTCATAAACGGCGTGTTGTCCCAAAAAAGGTTAAAACGCAGCCAGCCTAAAAACTCTTTATCTTCCCAAAGCATCAGCACCCAGCCCCGCCGGATGCTCTCCCGCAGCTCTTCCCGGGCGATGTGGTGGTCGTGGGCGGCCAGGATTTCTAAATCTTCGGGTTGTGCATATCGTATGGTCATACTATCCTCTATTCTGTAATTTTCCGGTAAATCCGGGAAGGTTCTTCTTCCCCGTCGCCCTGGGCCATGCAGAAAAACTCCCAGCCGTAGCGCTCGTAAAAGCTGTCGTGGTCGGTGAGCAGGTACAGCGTCTTCACGCCCAGCGACGCCATGTCCTTGCACACGGCATCCAACAGAGCCCCGGCAATCCCTCGCTTCCGATGGGCTTCCTCGGTGTACACGGCGCACACGTTAGGGGCCAGGTCCTTGCGGTCGTGGAAGTCGTTTTCGATGACCCCCAGGCCACCCAGTATCGCGCCGTCCTCCACGCACACATACCACTGGGGAACCGGGGCTTTGCCTGCAAGGCACTCCTCCATGCTCTCCCGGTAGGCAGCTTCGTCGATACCCCACTTTTCGTGGAACCACGGGGCTGCGGCGTCCGCAAGGGCAGGGGCTTCCCTAAGCTTTATGATATTGTACATTATTTTCTCCTTGTTATGGCGATAGACTGCTCCAAATAACCTCTATTTTCCCTCCAGAACCGCGCAAACCCATACCCTCCGGCCCGGTAGACCTTCCGGCACGCGCCCCACACGGCCAAAGCCGTCCCGTCCATCAGCACCCGGCGCAGGAGCCTTGTACCCGGCCCGTTCCGGTAATGCCGCAGGGTATGCGACTGGAACACCACATGGGGCCCTTCGTCCCGGAGCATCTGCCCACACACCGCGCTAAGCGCCGGGGAGCCGCTCCCTTGGCCCAGGGCGTCATAGTAGGTGAGGGCCAGCATTTCCGCCGTGACCAGCACCGTCACCTGACAGCGCAGCCCTCCCAGACGCCGCAGCCAGCGGAACACCTTGTCCAGCCGGGAGGGCTTGGGCGGGGGCGCCCCGTGGTACTCCATGAACCGCACCAGATACGCGGCGTGCCAGTTTTCCTCTTTAATGAAAAGGCCGATGGCTTCTGCGCAGCCCGGCACGGGAAACCCCTCTGCTGCCGCCCGCAGGTAACGGCCCTCCGAAGCCTCCCCCTGCCGGAAAGCCCCGATGGACGGGAAAATGCGCTTGCGCACATGGGAGGGCAGGGCGGGTTCGCGGGAAAAGTCCTGCACCAGGCGAGCCTTGTCGTTTTCAGCAAAATACCGGGCCCAGTCTTCGTAGGTGAAGCCCTCAAAACGCTCCTTTTCCAGCGCCAGCAGATCGACCATAGGCTACTCCTTTACCGCCCGTGTGGCCAAAAAAGTCGGTATGTTGTGCTCGTGGAACGTCCCTTCCCCGTTGGTGTCCTCATAGAGATGGGTCAGCCGGAATCCCGCCTCCAGCTGGCCGCCGATTTGCTCCTCCATGGTGTGGGAGAACTGCATCCCGTCGTTTTCAGCCTCCAGCATGGCACGCTGATCCGGGTTCGTCACCGGGTCGAAGGGGAAGGTGCACAGCTCCTCGCGGCTGTCTTCGTTGGGGAACATAAAATTCACCCCGTTGTCCAACCCGCACAGCAGCACCCCGCCAGGGGCCAATACCCGGAAGCATTCCTTGAAAATGGGCTTTACCTCCCGCACGTAGCTGTTGGAGACCGGGTGGAAGATCAAATCGAACTCCCCGTCCTCAAAGGGCAGGGGCTTGGTCATGTCGGCGCGGAGGATGCGGATGTCATACCCCTCGCGCTCGGCGACTTTATGCTCACTTTCGATCTGCTTGGGGGAGTAGTCCAGCACCGTGCACACGGCCCCCAGCGCGGCAAAGATGGGCATCTGCTGCCCGCCGCCGCTGGCCAGGCCCAGCACTTTTTTGCCTTTTAAGTCCCCGAACCACTCATGAGGCACGGGCTTCGTGGGGGTCAGCAGGACGTCCCAGCGGCCCTGTTGGGCATTCGCATAGTCTTCGTGGGAGATGGACCTGCCCCACTCCCAGCCCTCCTCCACCCAGCTGTCGACGGTACGGGCGTTAATATCTTGATAATTTTCCATTGCTTTTTCCTCTCAGTCCAGCATTTTACGCAGCTCAAAAAGTGCGTTCATGCATTCCATAGGCGTCATATTGTTTACGTCCAGGCCCCGCAGCTTCGAGAGGGTCCGGCTGTCCGCCGAGTCCATGGTCAGCTGCACGGGCTCCTCCTTGCGAGGCTGGGGACGCGCTTTCGGGGCCCCGCCCGTTTCCAGGTCGGCCAGAACCTCTTTGGCCCGTTTCAAAACCCGATCGGGCACGCCGGCCAGCTTGGCCACTTCAATGCCAAAGCTGTCGTCCGCCCCGCCCGGCAGGATGCGCCGTAGGAACGTGATGTCGTCCCCGTGCTTCTTCACGGCAATGTTGAAATTGCGCACCCCCGGCAGGGCCTCCTCCAGGGCAGTGAGCTCGTGGTAGTGGGTGGCAAACAGGGTTTTGGCGCCCACCTGTTTTTTGTCGTGCACATACTCCAGCACCGCCCGGGCGATGCTCATGCCGTCAAAGGTGGACGTGCCCCGGCCGATTTCGTCGAAAATCACCAGCGAGTTCGGCCCCGCGTGCTTGAGGATATCGGCCACCTCGGTCATCTCCAGCATAAAAGTGGACTGCCCCGCCGACAAGTCGTCTGAAGCCCCCACGCGGGTGTAGATGCCGTCAACAATGCCGATCTCCGCCACCCGCGCCGGCACAAAACAGCCGATCTGCGCCATAATCACGGTAATGGCAATCTGCCGCATATAGGTCGATTTGCCAGCCATATTGGGCCCGGTGATGATGGCTACCCGGTTGTCCGCCATATCCATGTCCACGTCGTTGGGCACAAAGGGCGCGTCTTTCAGAAGGGCCTCTACGACCGGGTGGCGGCTGTCTTTTAAGTAGAGCTTGCCGCTCATGTTCACCACGGGGCGGGTGTAGTCGTTCTGCACGGACACCGCCGCAAAGGAACACAGCACGTCCAGCACCGCCACGGCCCTGGCCGCCGCCTGTATGCGCCCCAGCGCCGACGCCGCGTAGGCGCGCACCTGCTCAAAGAGGCGGCCCTCCATAGCGATGGCCCGGTCGCTGGCCCCCAGGATGCGATCCTCCAAGGTTTTCAGCTCCGGGGTGATGAAGCGTTCGCCGTTTGTCAGCGTCTGCTTGCGGATGTAATCCTCCGGCACCTGGTTTTTATAGGAATTGGAAACCTCTATGTAATAGCCAAATACTTTATTATAGCCGGTCTTTAGCTTGGGGATACCTGTGCGTTCCCGCTCCCGGGCCTCCACCGCGGCGATGAGGTCTTTGCCCCCGTCCCGGTCGTGGCGGACTTCGTCCAGGGCCGGGTCGTAGCCGGGACGGATCATGCCGCCTTCCCGGATGGAGAAGGGCGGGTCGTCCACAAAGGCCCGGTCGATGAGGTCGGGGATGTCCTCCAGCCCCTCAATCTGCGTGTCCAGGGACTTAAAGAGCGTGGCCCCTGCCTTCGCCAAAAGCGCCTTGAGCCCCGGCAGCCGCCCAATGGCCGCCCCCAGCGACCGCAGCTCCCGGGCGTTGGCCGAGCCATACACTACCCGGCTCATGATGCGTTCCAGATCGTAGATACCCGTCAGCTGCTCGACCATGCTGTCCAGCAGGGGGCGGTCGTTTACCAGCTCTTCCACGGCGTTCTGCCGCAGGGTGATCTGGGCCGGGCTTAAAAGCGGCTGCATCAGCCACGACCGGATGAGCCGCTTGCCCATGGCCGTCTTCGTCCGATCCAGCACCCATAAAAGCGAGCCCCGGCGCTCCTTGTTGCGCATGGTTTCGGTGAGCTCTAAGTTCCGCCGGGCGTTCATATCCAGGGACATGAACGAGCCGTCTTCCATAAGCTCCAAGGTGGTCATGCGCTCTCGGCCCCGCATCTGGGTCCCGTCCAGATACCGGAACAGCGCCCACAACGCCTGCACCGCCAAGGGCTTGCCCTTGAGGCCCAGCTCCGGCAGGGACTGCCCGCCCAGCTGCGCCGACACGCCCTTTTCCGCCTCCCCCAGGTCTTCATAGAGCCCCCCGTCCAGCACCTCTACGGCGGCGCCGGAGCGCTCTTTGATAAAGTCCCCCAGCTCCGTCAATTCGGCGGACTGGGGGTCAAGAAGGATTTCCCGGGGCGAATACCGGCTCAGGCGGTTCATGACCGCGTGCACGAGCCCGTTTACATCCGGCAGGTTTACCTGGGCGGCCAGCAGCTGGCCGGTGGACACGTCCCCCAGGCACAGGCCCATGCTGCCCGGACGGTAGCACAGGGAGCATATAAAGTTGTTGCGGGACTCGTCGAGCATACTGCTTTCCACCACCGTGCCCGGGGTGACCACCCGCACGATCTCCCGCTTGACAATGCCTTTAGCGGCCTTGGGGTCCTCCATCTGTTCGCAGATAGCCACCTTGTAGCCCTTCTCCACCAGCCGGGCGATGTAGCCCTCGCAGCTATGGTAGGGCACGCCGCACATGGGGGCCTTGTCGTTGCCCCCGCAGGCGCGGCCGGTGAGCACCAGCTCCAGCTCCCGGGAGACTGTCACGGCGTCGTCAAAGAACATCTCATAAAAATCCCCCAAGCGAAAGAAAAGTATCGTGTTAGGATACTTTTTCTTCGTCTCAAAATATTGCTGCATCATCGGCGAGTAATTGGTCACAGATGTTCCCCCTTCCCCTTCCAGCATCTTAGTGGCAGCTGCCTCCGCAGGCCGAGCAGTCGCCGCCGCAGGACGCTTCATACTCGCAGGTAGCGGGGTCCTCGCCGTCGGCGCACAGCCCGATGATGCCCGTAATGCGCTGCAGCAGCGCGTCGAACTCCACCTTGGCCTCATTATACTTCTGCATATTTTCGTTCTCCATGATCTTCGCGTACACCGTCCGGAACTCCTCGTTGAGGCGCTTTAAGGTCTCCTCGTTGCGCTCGTCCTTCTGGGCCTCGTTGTTGATGGCCATGCGCTTGAGGTTAAATTCCCCAATGGCCTGCTGCAGACTCTGGTCGTCGTCGCAGGCCTGCTGGGCGGCGCGCATGGTGATGTAGCAGGGCTCCTCCTGCATTTTTTTGCCAAGCTCCCGTGTGATTTCAATAATATCCATTTTTTATGTCCTCCTGATAATTTTTATTCTATTCCCGAAACCAAGCCCTGGCCTTCTCCCGCAAGAGCGCCTTGTGGGGCTCGATATCCGATTTATCTTCGATCTGGCAGAAATAAACGCCTTCAGCATACTCCACGCCCATGTGCCCGCACCAGTGCTCAATAGAAGCCAGGATGTGCTCGCATTCCATAGGCCGTGTGCCGGTGCGCAGGGCGATACCGTAGCACCGCTTGCCTTCCCCCAGGCGGGGACGGTTAGAATCCGGATTGGTGTTGCCGTAAGGCGTGCAGCGGTCAATGAAAGATTTGCATATTCCCGGCACATCCGCCCAATAGGAAGGGATCGCCATGACCACCACGTCGGCCTTTTGCAGCCGGTTTATCAACGGAATCATGCCGTCCTGCCAAAAGCATTGGCCGGTCGTATAGCAGGCCTTGCATCCCTTGCAGTAATGAATGTCCCAGTCCCCCAGGCAGACCATCTCCACCTGGGCCCCTTCAGGGGCGGCGTCCTGCAGGGTTTGCAGGATTTCCTGGGTGGCTCCGTATTTTTTCAAGGTCATGTTCATGAGTAAAACATTCATGCTACGTCCCCCCTTTTATTTCCGTTCCTTTCAGCGTCCAGCCCTTTGCCTCGGTGACTTCCACCCAGGCAAACTCCCCCACCAGCTCCGGGCTGCCAGAGAAATCTACCACTAGGCTGCCTAACGTGCGCCCTTGCAAAAGTCCGTTTTTCTCGTTGACGCTTTCCACCAGGACCCGCTGTTTTGTGCCCACCAGGGCCCGGCAGTTCTTGGCGGCGATTTCCTCTTGCACCCGCAAAAGCTCCGCAAACCACTTGGTCTTCTCCTCGTGGGATACAGGGTCGGGCATGGACGCGGCTTTCGTGCCCACCCGGGGGGAATAGATAAAGGTGAAGAGGTTCGAGAACTCCACCTCCCGCACAAGGGACAGGGTGTCTTGGAATTCCTCATACGTCTCGCCGGGGAAGCCCACGATTACGTCTGACGTAAAGGTGATGTCGGGCATCAGGCGGCGCGCTGTCTTTATTAAAGATAAGTATTTTTCGCGGGTGTAGCGGCGGTTCATTTCCGTCAAAACCCGGTCGTTGCCAGACTGGAACGGCAGGTGGATGTGGTGCGGGATGTGCTCGCTTTCCGCCATCACCTGGAACAGCTCCTCGGACGCGTCCTTGGGATGGGAGGTCATAAAGCGGATGCGGTAGTCGCCGGGAATCTTGTCCAGCTCCCGCAAAAGCCCCGCAAAATCCACGCCGCCTGCCAGGCCCTTGCCGTAAGAATTCACGTTCTGCCCTAAGAGGGTGATCTCCTTGTACCCCGCCTCGATAAGGCCCCGGCACTCGTCCAGGATGGCACCGGGCTCCCGGCTTCTCTCCCGGCCCCGCACATAGGGGACAATGCAGTAAGAACAGAAATTGTCACACCCCACCATGGCCGTGACCCAGGCGCGGCTGGTGCCGTCCCGGCGGATGGGCAGGCCTTCCAGCTGGGCCTCGTCCTGGCAACCCCGCAGGAACGCCCGTTTGGACTGGGTGAGTACCTCCAGCATCAGTCCGGGCAGGCGATGGATGGCCCCGGTGCCGAAGACGATGTCCACAAAGGGGAAGCTCTGCTTCAAACGGTCGGCTACATGGGACTGTTCGGTCATGCAGCCGCACACGGCAATCATCACTTCGGGGCGGCGGCGCTTCTGGTTTTTCAGCGCGCCCACATTGCCGAACACCCGGTCCTCCGCGTGTTCCCGCACGGCACAAGTATTAAATAAGATAAAGTCCGCCTCCTCGGCGCTTTCGGTAAAGCCGAAGCCCATCTCCATGAGAAGGCCTTTTATTTTCTCCCCGTCGGCTACGTTCTGCTGGCAGCCGTAAGTGCGCACAAAGGCACGGGGGTTCTCGCCCCAGCGCTCCCGTGCGGCTATGGCGGCGGCCGTTCGCTCCTGCTCCATGAATGTTCAGCTCCTTCGGGGACATCCGTCCAAAATTCGTTTTATTATAGCACACTTCCTTAAAAACTGCAAGTGTAAAGCTTATCCCCTTTGTGAATCTATCAAGCTACAGTTCGACTTCTACGCCGCCCACGTCCCGCACGGAGAGCACATGGCAGGAACCCGGCCCGAAGACCTTCTCCATCCCCTCCCGGTAGGAATCCAGCAAATCCAAGGGGACATAGGCCTGCATGGTGCCCGCAAACCCGCCGCCGTGCACCCGGCACGCGCCGCGGCCCTGCAGCAGGGATTCTGCAACAGCCAGCGCCAGGGTGATGCCCTGTTCCGCCGGGGCCGAGCTGGCAAACACGTTCTGCAGCCGCATCAGCGAGGAACGTCCGGAAGCCTGCACCATCTGAAGGAAGGCCTGGAAGTCGCCTTTTTGCAGGGCCTCGGCCTCCCGGGACGCCAAGCGGTCGTCGTCAAAGAAGTGCATGGCGCGCAGGATGGCCCGGTCGCCTGCAGCGGCGCGCAGGGCTTTTAGCTCTTTATAGAAGTCCTGCTCGTCTACGTCGCGCAAAAATTCCTTGCCAAAATAAGCCGCAACCTTCTTCATTTCGGCGGGGATAGCGGCGTACTCGTCGGTCAGGTCGGCGTGGTTGCCGCCGGTATCGACCACGCACAGGGCGTAGCCGTAAGCGCCCAAGTCCAGCTGGCGGCGCTCGATAATGGGATTCTTCGGGTCGTGGAAGTCCATGGCGGTGACGCCGCCCACGGAGCTGGCCATCTGATCCAGCAGGCCGCAGGGCTTGCCAAAGTAGACGTTCTCCGCGTACTGGGCGATCATGGCGGCGGTGACCGGGTCGATCTCCCCGTTATTAAACAGGCCGCTGATGACGGTGACCACCAAAATCTCAAAGGCCGCCGAACTGGAAAGCCCCGAGCCCTTCAGGACGTTGGTCTTGGTAAAGCAGTCGAAGCCGCCCACTGTAAAGCCCAACTCCTTGCATCGGGCGCAGATGCCCCGGATCAGGGAGCGGGAGCCGTAGTCCTCGGGATTGGGTGCCAGGTCGCCGATATCCAGCTCGTCCACCCGGCCGTACTCTACCGATTTTAAATGGATGATGTTGGTGCCGTTGGCCTTCGCCATCCCCACGATGTCCAGGTTGATGGAAGCCGCTACCACGCGCCCGTGGTTGTGGTCGGTGTGGTTGCCGCCGATCTCCGTGCGCCCGGGGGCGCTGTAATATTTCGCTCCGGCCGAGTCCCCGAAAAACTCCTCAAACCCAGCCTTGATCTCCTCGTAACGGGCCTTTTCCTTTTCCCAATCCGCACCGTAAAGATGCTTTGCTCCTGCCTTCATTTTGTGTTCCGCCTTTCTTTATTATTATGTGTTTTGGCCCAGCATTTGCAGCAGCTCGTCCTCCGAGAGCACCGGCACGCCCAAAGCCAAGGCCTTTTCCAGCTTGGAACCGGCTTCCTCCCCCGCCAGCACATAGCTGGTCTTTTTAGAGACCGAGGTCGTCACCCGCCCCCCGTGCTGCTCGATGAGCGATGAGGCTTCCTTGCGGGAGAGCGTGGGCAGCGTGCCTGTCAGCACAAAGGTGAACCCGGCCAGGGTGTCGGCCGTGTGCTCAGCCTGGAGGGCCTGCAGGTTCAGGCCCAGAGCCGCAAAACGTTCCAGCAGCTGCCGCGTGCTTTCGTGGGAGAAGAACTCCACCACCGCATGGGCCTTGGTGGGCCCGAAGCCGTCTATGGCGCTGAGCTCCTCCTCGGTCGCCGCCAAAATCGCCTCCATGGACGGGTACCGGCTGCACAACAGCTGCGCGTTTTTCGCCCCGATATTGTGGATGCCCAGTGCAAAGACAAGCCTGTAAAGGTCATTCCCTTTCGATTTCTCCAGCGCCGCCAAAAGGTTCTCGGCACTCTTTTCTCCAAAGCGTTCCAGGGTGTAAAGGCGTTCAGCTTGCAGGGTGTAAAGGTCTGCGGGGGACGCCACCAAGCCCTCGCCCACCAGCTGCTCCAGCAGGGCCGGGCCTAGGCCGTCGATGTCCATGGCATCGCGGCTGGCAAAGTGGATGAGGTTGCGCAAAAGCTGCGCCGGGCACTGGGGGTTCGTGCAGCGCACGGCGGCCTCGCCTTCCTCCCGCGTGACCTTCTCCCCGCAGGACGGGCAGGTGTCCGGCAGCTGGAAGGGCGTGCTGTCCGGCGGGTTTGAGACCACCGACACCACCTCGGGGATAATCTCCCCTGCCTTGCGCATGACCACCCGGGAGCCAATGCGGATGTCCTTCTCGTTGATGAAATCCTGATTGTGCAGCGTAGCCCGGCTGACCGTCGTGCCCGCCAGCGTGACCGGCTCGAAGACCCCCGTGGGGGTAAGCACGCCGGTACGGCCTACATTCACCTCTATGCCGGTGAGGGTGGTTTCCTTTTCCTCGGGCGGGTACTTGAATGCCTCCGCCCACCGGGGGAAACGCGCCGTACTGCCCAGCTCCTCTCGCTGTGTAAAGTTATTTATCTTTACGACAGCGCCGTCTATCGGAAAGTCCAGCTCGCCCCGCTTCTCCCCCAATTCGCGTATGAAGGAAATAATTTCCTCTATATCTTGCGATTTATGGTACACCGGGCTGACTGTAAAGCCCAACTCCTTTAACCTCTCCAAGGAAGCGTCATGGCTGTCAAGCGTTTCCCCTTGCACCTGCTGCACATTGAACACGAAGATGGACAGCCCCCGCCCCGCCGTAATGCGCGGGTCCTTCTGCCGCAGCGACCCCGCCGCCGCGTTCCGGGGGTTCTTGAAAAGCTTCTCCCCTAAGAGCTCCTGGCGCTGGCAGAGCTTCTCGAAATCCGCGTCGGACAGGTAGACCTCCCCCCGCACCTCCAAAAACGGCACAGGCTCCGCAAGCCGCTTGGGGATGCCCCCGATGGTGCGCAGGTTCTCCGTCACATCCTCGCCGGTGATGCCGTCGCCCCGGGTGGAGCCCCGGGTGAAGACGCCGTCCACGTACTCCAGCGCCACGGAGAGCCCGTCGAACTTGGGCTCGGCCACGTACTCCGGGCTGTCTACGGATTCCCGCACCCGGCGGTCAAAATCCCGCAGCTCCTCCTCGGAAAAGACGTCGTGCAGGCTGCCCATGGGCACCCCGTGCACCACCGGCGCAAACGTGTTGTACGTGGCCCCGCCCACCCGGTTGGTAGGCGAATCCTCGGTCACCAGCTCCGGGAACTGGGCCTCCAGGTCCTCCAGCCGCCGGAAAAGCGCATCGTACTCAAAGTCGCTGATCTCCGGGGCGTCCTCGGTGTAATACTTCCGGCCATGGTAGCGAATCTGCTCGCGCAAGGCCACAATCTCCTTCTCCGCTGCTTTTCTATCCATACGCGCTTCCTTTTCTCGTCATTATTTTTGCTGCCCGTCTACCACCGCCATCTCGGGCACGGGGCCCACCAGGACGGTCTCGGCCAGCACGGTGGACGTGGCTTCCTCCACATAGGCGCTAAATCGCCGGGACTGGGAGTACACCCGCGCCTCCACGGTCAGCGTGACCCGGTGCAGGCTCTGGTTCATCCCGGCGGTGGCAAACTCCGTGTCAAAGCGCAGGTCGGCGCAGCCTTCAAAGGCCATGCGCACCGGGATTCCCGGCCCCCGGCCGTTAAACAGGGCAATGCCCGTCAGGCTCCCCATGGGCACCTGCGCACTGGCCTTGCCGTTGAGCAGCTGGGACAGCCGTTCCTGCACCCCGGCCTTCAAGGCGTTGAGCGCCCCGGCGTCCGTAAAAGCCGCCGTGACCTCCCCCTCTGCGCCGCGCTCCGTCTGTATGTAAGGCCCTTCGTTTTCCGCCAGCTCCGCTTCTATGGCCTGGGTGAGGCACTCCCGCACATAGCCACGGGCCACTTCCTCGGTGAGCTCTGGCGACAGGGAGCCCAGCCCCTTCTCACAGCACGCCAGCACCACCGTGCACACGACCAGCAGCACCAGCACCGCCCGGCAAAACCTGCGCCGCCCGGCCGGGGCCCTGGGGCGTCTTCTTGACCGCATACGACCACCTCCACAAAAAGGGTTCCCGCTATTCTATGCAGGCACGCGCTTTTTGTGAGGGGTATCTTTTATTCTGGCTGCACCCCTGTCTTCAAACGCTCCACAAAGGCCGCGCTGGATTCATAATAGGCATACATTTCCTCGTCACCCCGGATGATCTCGTCCGGGGCGCACAGGGACACCCGCAGGCTTTCGCACAGATCCAGGTAGATCTCCGGGTCCCACAGGTTCAGCCGGTTGGCGTCGGGCTCAAAGGACGTAAGGGCTTTGCATTCCTCCCAGGGGATGCTGGCGTTTTCAAAGTCCGTGGCCCCCTTGGGCATGGGGGTGCCGTCGGTGTACTCCAGCACGCCGTCCATTTCCTCCGCGATCTCGCCCAGCGCCAGCTCGTCCTGGAGGAAGATCATGCACTCCTTGCCGATGAGGCTGATCTGCAGGTCTGTCAGCGACTCCTCCCGCAGGGCCTTGTCGGTGGAATCGGGCACGAAGACATAGGTTTGCAGCTTTACCACCACATGGCCGTCCCCGTTGCGGTCGTCGGCGTAGCGGGTCAGAAGCTCTTCCAGCTGCTGGCGGCCCGGCTCCGGCATGGTGTAAGCCGTCACCAGGCCCACAATGTAATCCGGCCCCATTTGCAGGAAGGCGGTGTACAGGAACACCCCCAGCACCAGCATCAGCGCTACTGCGCCGAACATATACTGCTTGTTGCGGTTCAAATAATTCTGGCGGCGTTTTTTGGGCGTGTCCGGGGTGTCGTCCCCTTCGCGGATCAGCCTTTCCGGGTCGTCCAGGTTCAAAAGCTCCTGGGGCAGGCTGGCGTCGCCGTAGTAGGGGTCTTGATAATTGGGTTCGTTTTTCTTTTTACGCATAGCGTCTCCTTTTACTGTACGGCCTTTTCAATAGCCTGCTTCAAGTCCGCCAAAATATCCGCCGGGTTTTCAATGCCCACGGACAAACGGATCAAATCGGCAGGCACGCCGGCCTCCTGCAGCTGCTGTTCGCTTAACTGCCGGTGAGTGGTGCTGGCCGGGTGCAGGACGCAGGTGCGCAGGTCCGCCACGTGGGTGACTACCGACGCCATCCGCAGGCTGTCCATAAACTTCTGGGCCGCCTCGCGCCCGCCCTTTATGCCAAAGGCCACCACGCCGCAGGAGCCATGGGGCAGATACTTCTTAGCCAGTTCGTGGTACTCGCTGCTGGGCAGGCCCGGGTAATTGACCCAGGCAATATGGGGGTCGTCCTGCAAATACTCAGCCACCGCCTGGGCGTTGGAACAGTGGCGCTCCATGCGCAGGGCCAGGGTCTCCAGGCCCAGGTTCAAAAGGAAAGCGTTCATGGGGGCCGCCTGGGCGCCCAAGTCGCGCATGAGATGGCACCGGGCCTTGGCGATGTACGCCGCCGGGCCAAACTGCTTCGTATAGACTACGCCGTGGTAAGACTCGTCCGGCTGGGTAAGGGAAGGGAACTTGCCGTTGTCCCAGTCAAACTTGCCGGAATCGACAATGACGCCGCCCACTTGTACGGCGTGGCCGTCCATATATTTCGTGGTGGAATGAATGACGATGTCCGCGCCGAACTCGATGGGGCGGCAGTTCATGGGCGTGGGGAAGGTGTTGTCCACAATCAGCGGCACGCCGTGCTCGTGGGCGGCCTGGGCGAACACCTCCAGGTCGGTGACCACCAGGGCCGGGTTGGACAGGGTCTCGGCGAAGACGCAGCGGGTCTCCTCCCGCATGGCGGCGCGCAGCTCCTCAAGAGTGCTGGTGGGGGGCACAAAGGTCACGTCCACGCCCATCTCCTTGAGCGTCTTAAAGAACAGGTTGAAGGTGCCACCGTAAATGGCGCTGGAGCACACCATGTGCTGCCCGGCCGTGCAGATGTTCAGCACCGACATCAAGGACGCTGCCTGGCCGGAGGAGGTGAGCATGGCCCCCACGCCGCCTTCCAGGGCCGCGATCTTCTGCTCCACATGGTCCAAGGTGGGGTTGCCCAGGCGGGTGTAGAAGAAGCCGTCCTCCTTCAAATCAAAAAGGTCGCCCATTTCCTGGGAGCTCTCGTAGGTATAGGTGGTGCTCTGTACGATGGGCATCACGCGGGGCTCGCCGTTTTGAGGCTTGTAGCCTGCGTGGATGCATAAGGTATCGCGCTCAAATTCTTTCATGATTCTTCTTCCTTTCGTTTTCAAAATCCATCAGCCGATCCCAAACAGGGATTTCAGCCAACCCGCCGCCGCGTCCGCCGCAAAGACCGCCAGCACCACCAGCAGGATAAACGCGATGGCCGAAACAGCCTGCACAATAATCCGCTTGCGCCGGGGCATATCTTCAAACTCTTCCTCCTCCGGGGCATCGGCTTCCATCTCCCGGTGGAGGGCCGCAGCCAGGTCCCGGGCGTCCGCCAGGTCTTTGAAGGGGACGAAGACGCTCTTGTCCGTGGGCATGACCTCGCTGTCATAGAGCGGCGCCGGGCGGCCCTTGCCATAGGGCTCCAGGCGGCAGTCGATCTCGTTTTCCGTCAGCAGGGCCTCCAAGCGCCCGGCCGTGTACACATCCGCCCGCTGGAGGTAGACGAAATCGTCCTCCAGCGCCTTGCGGAGCTTATTGCTTTTGCAGTTCGGGCAGCGGTGCTCGTGGTCCTCGCAGACGGTCTGGCATCTTTTGCAGTATTGCATAGGCTTGTCCCCTTTCCACTATCCTTACCATGATAAACCAAATGAGGGGATTTGTAAATATTTTTCTGGAATTCTCCGCAAAAGAAGCCCCCGTCCCGCCTGATAATCCAAGGCCGGGCCGGGGGCTTTCAGTTGGGCCCTCAGCGAAAGACAGGCTGCAGCTGCCTGCCCTCCAGGGCGCTCTCGATGGTTTGGCCCAGCAGAGGGAAATCGGCTACCAGTGAAAAGGGCTTTTTCACGGGGTCGTCCTGCTCCAGGGGCACAAAGTAGATGTTTTTTGTATTGAGCAGCCGCCCTACGTTCTGGCCCGACGCCCCCAGGGCATCGTTGCTGGCCAGGCACAGCACCACGGGCGTGCCCACCCGCAGGGCCGACTTCACCGCCATGGTCACCGGCGTGTCCGTAATGCCCAGCGCGAGCTTCGACAGCGTGTTGCCCGTACAGGGGCACACGGCCATCACGTCCACCAAGCCCTTGGGGCCGATGGGTTCGGCCTGGGGGATGGTATGCAGCACCTCGTGTCCCGAAATGGCCTCGGCCTTTTCAATAAAGCTTTGGGCCGTGCCGAAACGGGTGTCGGTCTCATAAGTGTTGCGGCTCATGATGGGCAAAATGTGATAGCGTTCGCTTAGGGCCTCCATCTGCTCAATGGCTTTTGATAATGTGCAGAACGAGCCGCACATGGCAAAACCCACAGTTGTCATATCCGTTTATCCGCTTCCTTTCCCAGTTCGCGGCGGCAAACGCGGGCGCAAAACAAAGCGGCATGGAATTTTTGCGCCCGCACCCCGCTCACCGCTCCTCCAGCATATTGTAGACGGTCTTCTTTATCAATTCAGCCGCCGTCTTGGGCGACATGCGCCCCGGCAGCGAGGGCTCCTGCTGCACCCGCAGGCCCAGGCGCGCGGCCGCTTCCAAGTCGATGCCGCCCGGGGCCGACGCCAGTTCCAGCAGCAGGCACCCGGGGCTTTGCTTAGCCAGGGCGGGGGCTTCCAGCACCCTGTGGGGCACTGTGTTAAAGACCAGGTCGTACCCCCCGCCAATCTCCTCGTAACGCAGCGCCCGACAGCCCAGGGCCTCGATGGCCGTGCGGTCCCGGGCTTTGCGGGCGGCGCAGTCCACATGGGCCCCCAGGCCCCGCAGTCCCAAACACAGGGCCTTGCCAATGCGTCCGAAGCCCGTCACCAGGCACCGCCCCCCGTTCAGGGAGCCCGGATGCCCCGCAATGGCCGCCCCAATGGCCCCCTCGGCTGTGAGGACGGCATTGCCGATGAGCAGCTCCTCGCGCTCGTAGTAGTCCTGCAGGTCGGCCCGTTCCCAAGCATCCGCACTGGCCCGGAGCCTGCCCGTCATGCCCCCCAGCACCCGCTTGCCGGCAAACAGCCTGGCAAAGTCCTCGTCAAGCCTGACGGGCTCCGCCGCAAGGGGCGCGTTCAGGCAGGCCCCGTCCCGGCTGGCCGGCAGCGGCAGGATCACCACGTCTGCCTTCCGGCACAGCTCCTCCAGCCCCACCGGCCCTGGCACGCCCTCTCCCTTCTCCAGGCAGCTGCACACCACCGGGAACCCATCCCCGGCTATGCCCCGCGCCAGGTAGACTTGGCGCATATCGCCTCCTACCACCCCAAAGGTGTGGTGGATCGCCTTTTCTCCCATTTCCCTGCCTCCTCTTGCCCGCGAATATGCCGGGCACTCTCATACTATGACAGCGGCCGGGTTTTGGTGCGGACACAAAAAAGGGCCCCATACAGGAGCCCTTCCGCTGTGTGCTTTGATTAAGCTTTTGTGAATACGACCACGTTGCTGAGGTTGCGGCCGGGGGAAGCGATGTTGTTGCCATTGACGCGCAGGAAGGTGGAACCGCCGCCGTCCAGGTTAAAAGCGTCCGTGCAGCCCAAGGCCAGCATGGCGCTGGAAAGCGCGGGGACATCGCAGGTAGCGTTGATGACAACCACTGTGCCGTCGGCCTTGACGCCGATGGCCATACGGGCCAAGCTGCCGCGCTTGATGGTGCCGAAGCTCTCATCGATGTAGGTCTGGTTGTTGCCATAGGCAGCGCCGTCCCGCACAACCGTGGGGCCGCAGCTGAAGGCCATCTGGATGTCCTGGGTGGTAGAACCCACATACTGGAAGCTGCGCTGGATGGTATCGCCCACCTGAACTTCGTCGGAGATGAAGTTATCGAATTCTTCGTTCATTTTCTTGCGCTGGTACAACACATAGCCGCCATTGGGAACCGGGATATCCGATTCGCCCTGGTACTTGGCAACGACTACGCCATTGCCGTCCACTGCGGCGGCATAGGCTGCACGGCCCGGTACGGCATTGCCGAACAGGCCGGTCTGCACCATCCGGGTGCCCCAGGGATCGTCTACAGGCAGCTTGCTGTTAAGCAGGGCCGTGATGCCGCCCTGGTAGTCAGGGGTGACGTCCACGCCGTCACGGAATACCCGGAAGGTCTGCTCAATGGACATATGCTGGATGCTGGCCTTGCCGTTTTTGTCAATGACAAAGGTGGATTTGCCGGGGGTTCCGTCGTTGTCAATACGCATGACGGAGCCGTTGTTAATCATCATGGCATCGGTCTCCAAGTCCGAGCCGGACTGGAAAAACGCGCCATTAAAGGCAATGTAAGCGCCGGTGCGGTTCACGATGCTGGACCAGCCCTCGGCACTGAAAAGCCGGTCGTTTGCCAGCACGTACTGGGCCTTGTAGCCCTTCTCGGGGTTAAAGGACACGCCCTGCACGTACACGCCGCCCGCGTTCTGGCTGATGCCCACGGGAGCCTCAAAAGCCGGGGCGTCGTCGGCCGGAGGCGTAAAGCTTGTATCCAGGCCAAGCACGGCGTCCAGGTTCATCAGGAACTGGGCAAGCTCCACGCGGGTGACCGAGCCCTGGGGGTCGACCTGGTAGTCCGAGCCGTTCTGCTTGCCATTCATGAACCCGGATACGACCGCCCAAGCCACCGGGCCCTGGGCGTAGCCGCTGATCTTGTCGGTATCGCTGAACTTCGCCATCTCTTCGTCCGAGGCGAAATCCGGGGACGAATTGGTGGTAGCCATCATGTAGTTATAGGCCATCACGCACACGTCCTGGCGGGTGATGGTGTTCATCGGCCCAAAAGAACTGCCGGAAACCAAAGCATCGCTGATGATGTTTTTCTCCCGGCACCAGGTAATAGCATCCGCATACCAGCCGTTGGAATCCACATCGCTAAAGGAATTGCTGGTAGTAGGGGCGGGCTTGCCAGCCTTGTTGTACAGCACCTGGGTCACCTCCGAGCGGATGACCATGCCGCCGGGGTTAAAGCCTCCGTTGCCGGGGCCCTTCATGTAGGTCTTGGCGGCTGCGTACTCGACGGCCTTATAGTACCAGTCCGTGCCGCGCACATCACTAAAGGTCCTGGCCGCCGACGCCGGGATGGCCAAGGAAGCCACCATCAGGACCGCCATCAGCAGACCCAAAAGGCGTTTTGCTGTTCTCTTTTTCATGGTTTGTTTTTCCTCGCTTTCCATATTTTGTGAAAATCACCATTTCATATTACCATATCTTGATAGTGTTTTCAATACTTGCCACTAAAAAAACCTCTTGCCTTTTGCCCTGCTTGTGTTATAATGGACAAAAAAGGAGGCGTTTCCCATGAAATACAGACAGATCGGCGGCTTGCAGGCGTCGGCGGTAGCAGTAGGGTGTATGCGCATCGCCAAGATGGAGCCCGCCGCTTTATCCACATTCGTCCACACAGCCCTGGACAACGGGGTGAATTTCTTTGACCATGCGGACATCTATGGCGGCGGCGAAAGCGAGAGCGTCTTTGGCAGGCTGCTGGCCGCCGAGCCGGGTTTGCGGGACAAGCTCATCCTGCAAAGCAAATGCGGCATCCGTCCCAATATGTACGATTTTTCCAAGGAGCATATTCTGAAAAGTGTGGACGGCATCCTTTCCCGCCTGGGCACCGACCACCTGGACCTGCTCCTCCTTCACCGCCCCGACGCCCTCATGGAGCCCGAAGAAGTGGCCGAGGCCTTTGACGAGCTGGAGCGTTCCGGCAAGGTGCAGCGGTTCGGCGTCAGCAACTTCAACGCCCGGCAGATTGCCCTGCTCCAGTCGGGGCTGAAGCAAAAGCTGCTGGTCAATCAGCTGCAGTTCGGCCTCAAGTGTACCGGGCTCATTGACCACGCCCTGTGCACCAACACCGAGTTCCCCCACTCCGCCGACCGGGACGGCGAAGCCCTGGACTACTGCCGCTTAAACGGCCTCACCATCCAGGCCTGGTCGCCCTTCCAGTACGGCTTCTTCGAGGGCGTCTTCCTGGGCGACCCGAAATTCCCGGAGCTCAACGGCAAGCTGGACGAGCTCTCCGGAAAGTACGGCGTGAGCCCCCAGGCCCTGGCCACTGCGTGGATTTTGCGCCACCCGGCCGGGATGCAGGTGATCTGCGGCACTACCAACGCCCAGCGCCTTCAGGACATCTGCACGGGCTGTGGCGTCGAGCTGAGCCGGGAGGATTGGTACGCGCTGTATCTGGCGGCGGGGAACAAGCTGCCGTAAGGAAATCTTAATAATGCCTTAATACAATCTTGTGTTTCATGATTTATAATAGCACCAAACCGAAAGGATGGATGTTAAATGAGACATAAGACAAGCATTATGAAAAACGCCGTATTCTTTGTGGCTTTCGCGGCAGTCGTGCTGTGCGCGATTTATTTTATGGGCGGCATCGATTCCCAGGGAAGCCCCGCCTCCAGCCCCGATCACGGCTGGAGCCTGGTCTTGGTGAACGCGGAGCACGCTCTGGCAAAAAACCAGGAGGGGGAGCTGACCACCCTTTCAAACGGCGAACGCATTGATACGCGCATTTACCCCCCGCTCCAGGAGATGTTCGATGCCATGCGCGTCCAAGGGGTTTACCCCATCGTGGCCTCCGGCTACCGCAGCAAGGAGGAACAGCAGGAGCAGATGGACTACAAGATCGAGGAATTTGTCTCCCAGGGCTACTCCCCATCGGATGCCCAAACGGAGGCAAGGAAATGGGTGGCCCAGGTGGGCCACAGCGAGCATCAGACCGGCTTGGCTGTAGACATCAACGCCGACGGCATAAACTCGGCCGGGCAGGAGGTTTACGACTGGCTGGCGGAAAACGCCTGGCAATACGGCTTTATTCTGCGTTATCCTGCCGACAAGGTGGAGATCACCCAAACCGACTTCGAGCCCTGGCACTACCGCTACGTAGGCAAAGAGGCCGCCGCTGAAATAGCCCGGCAGGAGGTGTGCTTGGAGGAATACATCGAAGCGCTGGGATGAACAAATAAACAAAAATGGGCCCACAGATTTTCGCTGTGGGCCTTCCTTTATTTTGTCCAGAGCTTCTCGGCCGTGGGCGCCCAGTGCTGGGCGTAATGCTCGCATTTCTCGCAGAGGTGCTCTACCGTCTCCGGCGACTGCAAGTCTGTGGAATGGGCCCCTGTAGCCTCTACCATTTCCCGCAGCTTATCCGGGTTCTCCAGCATGGGGCAGGGCCGCAGGTGGTTGTCGTTGAAGGGCTGGCCGTCGTGATAGGCCATGAAGATGGGCGAGCGCAGCACATCCAGCAAACTCATGTCCCGGATATTGGCATTGGAGTAGTGGATGAACACGCAGGGGTCGCAGTCGCCGTTGGCGTTGATGTGGAAGTACCGCCGCCCGCCTGCGATGCAGCCCTGCACGAACTCTCCGTCGTTTTGGAAATCCATGGCGAAGAGGGGCTTGGTGGCGCGCACTTCGCGGATCTTATGGTACATGAATTCCCGCTGCTGGGGGGTAGGCAGCAGGTCGGGCACGGCGTCGTTGCCGATGGGCATATAGTGGAAGTACCACACAAAGGACGCCCCCCACTCCACCATCTGGTCAAAGTATTCGTCGCTGCTGATGGAATCCAGGTTCTGGCTGGTGTAGCAGCAGCTGATGCCAAAGGGCAGGTGCTTTCTTTTCAGCAGCGCCATGGCGTCCACCACATGGCGGTAAGTGCCCAGGCCCCGGCGGCCGTCGGTGGCGCTCTCAAAGCCCTCTACGCTGATGGCCGGCAGGAAGTTCTTGACGCTGAGCATTTCGTCGGCAAATTCCTCGTCGATGAGGGTGGCGTTGGTAAAGGCCAAGAACTGGCAGTCGCTGTGCTTGCGGCACAGGGCGATCAGGTCGTTTTTGCGCACCAGGGGCTCGCCGCCGGTATAGATGTATATGTACACCCCCAGCTCCTTGCCCTGGGTGATGATGGAATCGATCTCGTCAAAGGTGAGGTTCAGGCGGTTGCCGTACTCGGCGGCCCAGCAGCCCGTGCAGTGCAGGTTGCAGGCAGAGGTGGGGTCCAGCAAAATGGCCCAGGGGATGTTGCAGCCGTACTGCTCCCGCAGCTCCTCCTGCCGAGGCCAGCCCACCAGGTTGCCGTTGATGATGAAGTTTTCAAATACAGCCTTAAGCACGCCCTTGTCCGTCTCGTTAAAAACGCGGTACATGAGCTTGTGCATGGCGCATTCCGGGTCTTCGATCACCCGGCGGAAGGCCGCACGCTGTACCGGGAACCCCCGGTCGCCCTGGGGGGCAAAGCGGTCTACCCAGTCCATGAGCTTGGGCAGGTTTTCCTCGGGATCGCGCTCGATATAGTCGAACGCTTTCTTCAGTCCAAAACGCACGATTTTATTGCTTGTATCCATTTTGATGCCCTCCTTTTCTTTGGCATCATTATAATCTCGACAGGATACGATAACAATCGACAAAAATCCGCTTCTGTCGCAAATTTGGACAGAGGCGGATTTTTGTCTAAATGTTTATTGCGCGAACTTGTCCAGCGCATTGCCCATACTGCCGTCTATAATGACAAAGTAGTCCTCCAAATGCACATGGCGCTCATCGGGCATACCGGCCTCCACCCACTCTAAAATGAGCCCGGCAAAGCTGCGCGCGTACACCATGCAGATGAACTCCCGCTTTTCCTCGGGCACCCGGGCGGCCTGGGGGTACGTTTCCAGGCGCTTGCGCACCAGGCCCGCCAGGTGCTGGACGGCCACGCGCTCGTACTGCATACGGTTGGTGGCATCGTAGCCATGAAGGATGGTTACCCGGTGGATATAGAAAAAGTGGAACAAAAGCCGCACCTGCTCCTGCCAGTCTTCCTCGGGGGCAATCCGCTGGTCGGCATAGTGCCCGATGCCCTGGGCCAGGGCCCACTCCATCAGGTCGTACACGTCGTGGAAGTGGTAATAGAACGTCTGGCGGTTGATGCCGCATTCGGCCACGATGTCCTTCACGGTGATCTTGTCGATGCCCCGCTTTTCCAGCAGCGTCTCAAAAGCCTGGGCGATAGCCTGCTTGGTGGTCTGGCGCATAGCAGTCACACTCCTCCCGCCGCTTGGGCCAGCACCTCCGTGAGGTCTTCCCGCAAAACCAGGTCAGCCCGGGAATCGTAAGGGGTGGGGTCGCGGTTGATGATCACCAGCCGGGCCTTGGGGGGCAGGTAATCTACCAGCCCCGCCACCGGGTATACTACCAGCGAAGTCCCGGCCACTACCATCAGCTCGGCGCGGGATGCGTACTCTACCGCCCGGCGCAGGAGCCCTTGATCCAGGGCCTCCCCATATAGCACTACGTCCGGCTTGAGCACCCCGCCGCAAGGGCACCGGGGCACGCCCGCGCTCCCCATGACATAGGCCATGTCGAACTTCCGGCCGCACTCCTGGCAGAAGTAGCGGTTCTCATTGCCGTGCAGTTCCAGCACGTTTTTACTGCCTGCCATCTGGTGCAATCCGTCTATATTCTGGGTGATGACCGCCTCCAGCTTGCCCTCCTGCTCCAGCTTGGCCAGGGCATAGTGGGCGGGATTGGGCTTGGCGTCGGGGTAGAGCATTACCCGGCGGAGGAAGTCATAAAACTCCTCCGTGTGCTCCACAAAGTAGGGGTGCGACAGCATTTCCTCATAAGAAAGCCCCTGGGTTTTCTGCTGATACAGCCCGTGAGCGCTCCGGAAATCCGGAATGCCACTGGCCGTGGAGACCCCCGCGCCCCCTAAAAAGACGGTGTGCTTGCTTTCATCCAGCCATTTTTTAAGCATGGTCCTCCCCCTTTTTCGGCATACTCTTTCCCATGGCCGCTATGCAGATGGCCACCAGCGGGTTCAGCCACCCGAAGAACGTAAACGGCCCGTACTGCCACGCTGAGATGCCCAGCATATTTTCCGTGAACCCTGCCCCTGTGCTATAGGGCACAATGCCCCCGAAGACGGTACCCGCATCCTCCAGGGCGCGGCTGAGGTTTTGAGGCTTTAGGTTGTGCTCCTGGTAGAGGGGGCGGAACAGCCGCCCGGTCATGATGATGGCTACATATTGCTGGCCCGTCCCCAGCAGGACGCCCCAGGCAGTAAGGATGGTGGCGATGACCAGGCCCTTATCCGACTTCACGTGGCTGACCACCTTCTCCAAAATGGCGCTGGCCATGCCGGTTTTTTCGAAGATGCCGGCGAAGCTCAGGGCGATAATCATGAGGGCGACCGTGCGCATCATACTCAGGATGCCGCCGCGGTTCAAAAGGGTGTCCACGGCGTCGACCCCGGTGCTGGCGGTGAAGCCGTTCATTACGCCGCCCAGGAGGGAATCGAAGCTGGCACCCTGTACGGCCAGCGCGGCAATCACACCCAGCAGTGCGGCCCCCAGCAGTCCGGGCAGGGCCGGGATGCGGAAGATCACCATGACCAGCACCAGCACCGGCGGCAGGAGCAGCAGGGGGTGGATCACGAAGTTCTCCTGGAGCGCGCCCAGCGTGGCCTGCACCTGGGCGGAATCCGCCGAGCCGCCGCCGAAGACAAAGCCCAAAATGCCGTATATCACGATACAAATAATATAGGTGGGCGTGGTGGTCGCCATCATGTGGCGGATGTGGTCAAAGACATTGGTATCCGAAACCGAGGGGGCCAGGTTGGTGGTGTCGGAGAGCGGGGACATTTTGTCGCCGAAGTAGGCCCCGGAGACGATGGCGCCCACGGTAATGGGACCCGGAATGCCAATGGCCTCGCCGATGCCAAAGAGGGCCACCCCCACCGTCCCAATGGTGGACAGGCTGCTGCCAATGGCCAGGGACACCAGGGAGCACAGCAGCAGGGCGGTCACCAGGAAGAAGCGGGGGGAGATGATCTGCAGGCCGTAGTAGACCATAGTGGGGATCACCCCGCCCGCCATCCAGGCGGCAATCAGGATGCCGATAGACATGATGATCAGCAGCGCCGGAAGCGCCGGGGTGATGGCCCCCGAAATGCCGTCGAGCATATCCTGCCAGCTAAACCGGTGGCAGGCCCCTACAATAGCCGCAAAGGCCGCCGCCAGCAATAGCGGCACGTGGGGCGCGCTGCCCAGCCCGGCCGTGAAGGAGACCACCAGGGTTATCAGGACAAGGAAGGTCACGACCGACAGCCAGAAGCCGACGGGCCGGGACGTTTTCGGTTCCGTTTTCATTTTTACTTCCTCCTTAGAGCGGATTTAGTTTCTTGTGCAACCAAATTATAGCACAGGCCAGCGGCGGGCGCAATATGGAAATGGGACGGACGCACTTGAAAAAAAGGGTGGACGGCCTTAAAATAAAGGTAAGAAAAATGGCTTGACACAATTAGTTCTATATGGTACTATATTTAGGGAGGTACACACATGGAAACCAGGACGGGCTTTCTCATCACACAAATTAAACAGGTGCAGGGGCGGGTATTCCAGCGGCTGCTGGACAGCTGCGGCGTAGACGCCTTTAATGGGGCCCAGGGCCGTATTCTCTATGTGCTTTGGCAGGAGGACGGCGTGCCCATCTCCCGCCTGGTGCAGGGCACAGGGCTGGCCAAAAACACGCTTACGGCCATGCTGGCGCGGATGGAATCACAGGGGCTGGTCACCCGGGAGGCCGGCCCCCAGGACCGCCGGCAGGTACTCGTCACCCTGACGGGGAAAGCCAGGGGCCTGCAGTCCCAGTACGAGCAGGTATCCCAAGAAATGAACCGCCTGTTTTACCAGGGCCTCACCCAAGAAGATGCCGTGCTGTTGGACAGCTTGCTGGACAAAGTCCTGCTGAACCTGGAGGCGTGTGAAGCGCGGCTGAAAAACCCGCAAAAAAAGGAGTAGATTACTATGGGAAAAATGAAAGGCAAAATGAATAACGACTTCTGTCCCCAATCCCTGTTCTTATATGGGAACTACCAACCGGACGGCACGCCCCATTTCGGGCTGTTCTGCTGGTTCAGTTACTGCCATATCCGCGATGGCGAAGAGGAAGGCCTGGGGGTCATGGCCTGCATCGGCGAGGAAAAATGGACAAAAGACCTTATCCGCCAACAGGGGATGTTTTCGGCTAACCTGGTTACCCGGCCGCTCCTGCCCCTGGCTGATTATTACGGCACCACCTCCGGGCGGGACAACCCAGACAAGATGCTCCGCCTGCCCACGGTAGAGTCGGGCCAGGTGCTGCACGTGCCGACCATCGCCGAAAGCCCGGTGAGCTTTGAACTTAAGGTCGTGGAGGAACGCCACCTGGCCGATGGCAGCGACCTGTTCCTCTGCCGCGTCTGCAACGTGATGGTAGAGGAGGCCCTGGCGGACGAGGCAACTCCTTTCCTCCAGCGCCTGCTCCAAGCCGACCCTGTCATTACCGCCGGAGCTGCCCGGTACGCCAGCCTCACCGGGGAAGACCTGGGCGGCTGGGGCGAGCCGGGGGCGGCGGAAGAATAGCCTCCCATTGAAAATCCCCCTAAATGTGCTAAAATAAGAAGCATAAACTATTATGAAGGGGGACACACCATGAAAAAACTCCTAAGCCTGCTGCTGGCCCTGAGCCTCCTGCTGGCGCTCCCGGCCTGCGCAAACGACCAGAAAGCCGTGTACGACGAATTCGCCAACAAAAAGGAAAGCAGCCAGGCGGACAGCACTCCGGCCCCGGCCGCCGAAGGGGAGCTGGAAGGCGAGCTGACCATTGGGATGGAGCTGGAGATAAGCATGGGCACCGAGGCCCTGCCCATGGGCATCGGGCTGATGGCCAGGGAGTTCGAAGCCATGCACCCAGGGGTCAAGATCAACCTGGAGTACGGGATATCCAGAGAGGAATCCATGAACAGCGACGGGCCCCTGTACCAAACCATTGAAAACCGCTACACCCAAAGCACCGTTGTGAAGCTGATGAGCGGCGAGGCCCCGGACATCCTGGGCATGAGCGGCATCTCCATCCCGCGCTATGCCAAAAGCGGCCTGCTCTGCGACTTGTACGGGTTCGGCGACTTCGACGAGGCGTTCCCCGAAAACGAGTACTACACCCACATCCTCCGGGGGGCCGAGACGGACGATGGGCTGTTTGCCCTGCCTTTAGGGGCTTACCTGTCGTGCCTGTGGGTCAACCAGGAGGTGGCCGGGCTTTTGGACGTGGATTTGAAGGCCATGGACAGCATCAGCATTGAGGAAGCGCTGCAAATGTACAGCGACGCCCGCGCCCAGGGCCTGGTGGAAGACAGCTTCGTCTTTGACCACGAAATGACCGCCGACACCCTAATCCAAATGGAGTATCCCGACCTGCTGGACGAGCGCGCCGGCACGGCCAGCTTCAACACGGACAATTTCCGCGCCCTTTTGGAGCAGGTGCGCGGGGCAGAGCTCCCCCGGACGGTGGCGTCCCGGCCGCTTTTCGTCTCCAACCCCGACCCCGAAGTGTTCGACACCACCACCCGCTTGGTGGCCAGAGGCTCGCTGGAGCGCAATGAACTGGTGAAATACCTCACGGGCCTTATGCCGGCCGAGCCCGTCCCCCTGCGCACGGCCTCGGGGAAACGGGTCTATAGCGGGGCCTTTTACGCCATCACCCAAAACTGCCAGAATAAGGAGCTGGCCTGGGAGTTCCTGAAATTTGCCGTAAGCTGGCAGAACCTGGACGAAGACGGAAAGGCCCTGTGCACCGCCGGGGAATTCAGCCAAGGCGAAAAGGTAACCAAAAGCGATTATTACCAGGAGCGCTACATGGGCCAGTACCCCCTTAAGCGCGCCTTTGCCCAAGAGCAGCTGGAATCCACACTGGGCCGCCTGTACGACGAGGAGCTGGGGGAGCGGGTCCTAAATATGCTGGAAACAGCCGACACCCCCACTACCTACGACCCCCGCCTGCTGGACGCCCTGCTGCCCGTCTTCACCGACTACTTCGACCACGGCCTGCTGACCGCCGAACAGTGCGCCCAGCAACTGCAAGGCAAAGCCGAAATGTACTTGAACGAATAAAGCGCTCCCCCAACAAAAGAGCCTCCCGTCTGCTGGGAGGCTTTTTTCCTTTCCGGCCTGCATTGAACTTTGCCGCAAAAAGGTGTATAATAACCCTAATTCGGAAAAACCGGGAGGGCTCACAATGGCGATTAAAGAAAAATGGAAAAAACTGGAAGCCTTGTTGTTTAAGAAAATGTGGTTCACCGGCCTTTTGGTGGTGCTGTCCTCCCTGGGCATAGGGCTGATCGCCATGAGCTTCTCCAGCGCAGACGACCGCGTTGCGATGACGCTGAGCTACTTCCAACACCCCTGGACGATTGCCCTGAACCTCCTGCCGCCGGTACTTTTCGCGCTGCTGCTGTGGTTCCTGACCAACCGGGCCATAGTGGCTTATGGCGGCACGGCGGTTTTATTTTTCCTGCTGTCCCTGGCCAACTGGTACAAGCTGTTCTTCCGCGACGACCCCCTGCTGTTTGAAGACCTGCTCCTTTGGCAGGAAGCCAAGACCATGCTGGGCAGCTACCACCTGTTCATGACGCCCTACCTGGCCCTGTCCATCTTCGTACTCCTGGCCGGGGGCGTGGTGATGTTCTTCTGCGCCCGAGGGCGGTTTGCGCGCAAATGGCCCCGCTTCGCGCTGGCGGGGGCCGTGCTGTTGGCAGTGCTGCCGGTTTCGCGGCTTTATTACAGCAGCAACATTTACATGGATATGGCGTCGGCCAGCACAGATGACCCCGACCACACGCGCCGCTGGTCGACCACGGAGGCCTATACTACTCGCGGGTTTGTCTACTCCTTCTTCCGCAGCGGCTTCTCCGCTTTTGAGACCACGCCCGAAGGGTACGACAAAAAAGAAGTCCAGGCCCTATTGGCCCAGTATGAGGACAAGGGCATCCCCGAGGGCCAGCAGGTGGACATCATCGGAATCATGCTGGAGGCCTTCAGCGACTTCTCAAAATACTCCCAAATCCCCTTTGCCCAAGACCCCTACGAGAAATACCATGCCCTGGAGGCCGAATCCTTTACCGGAGACCTGGCCACCAACATCTTCGCCGGGGGCACCGTCAACACCGAACGCACCTTCCTCACCGGTATGCGGGACCCCGGCAGCCTGCGCGGCAAGACCAACTCGTATGCCTGGTATCTGCGCAGCCAGGAATATGAGGCCACCGGCAGCCATCCCTGCTACGGCTGGATATACAACCGGCAGAACATCAACCCCAACATGGGCCTGGACCCCTATTACTTCCAGGAGAACCGCTACGACCTGGTGGACTGGGAGTTTGTCCAGGACGACATCCTCCTGCCCGGCATCACCGAGCTGTACCTCCAGCAGGTCCAGGAGACCGGCGCGCCCCAGTTCTCCTTCTCCGTCACCTACCAGGGCCACGGCCCCTACGACACCGAGCAGAACAAGTGGGGCGAGGATTTCGTGCAGCCGGGGGCCTACAGCCAGGTGACGGAAAACATCGCCAACAATTACTTTGGCTCCGTGCACTCCACCAGCGAATGCCTGTGGGATTTCGTGGACAGCTACCGCGATTTGGACCGGCCCGTCCTCATTGTAGTCTTTGGCGACCACAACCCCTGGATGGGCAACAACAATACCGCTTACGACGAGATGGGCATTGACCTGGACCAGGATACCCAGGAGGGCTTTATGAACTATTACGGCACCCGGTACCTTGTCTGGGCCAACGACGCGGCTAAAGAGGCGCTGGGCAACGCCTTCACCGGCGAGGGGCCCACGCTCTCCCCGTGCTTCCTTATGAACCAGATCTTTGAAATGTGCGGCTGGCAGGGCTCCGCCTATACCCAGTACACCACCCAGCTGATGAAGGAATACCCCGTTATCCACAGCACCGGGGCTGTGTTCGACGCAGACGGAACGCTCCATCTAGACCCGGACGAGGACGCTGCCGAAAAGATCCGCCAGTTCCAACAGGTAGAGTACTATATGCGGCATGAGTTTTTGTACGGCTAAGGCTTACTTCTCCCGCCACTGTTCCCGCTGCTGGTTCGACCACACCACCCGGTTGCGCCCCATGTTTTTCGCGTCATACAGCATGGCATCCGCAAGCTTTAAGTAATCCCCCATCTTGTCCCCGGGCTGCGGGGTAAGGGTGATGCCACCCACGCTGATGGTCACCCAGGGGCTGACCTGGGAGTTGTGGGGGATGTGCATGTCCTCTACAGACTGGCGCACGGTCTTCATGAATTCGAAAGCCGACACCCCCTGGTTGCCCAGGAACACCGCCACGAACTCCTCCCCGCCGTACCGGGCGAACAGGTCGGTGGAACGCTGGAAATAGGCGGAGGCCTTCTGCGCCACGGCCTTGATAACCTGGTCCCCCGCCGGGTGGCCGAAGGTGTCGTTGTACACCTTAAACTTGTCGATGTCAAACATACAGATGGAGAAAGGCAGCTCGAAACGGACGGCCTCCCGCCAGCGGGCGGCGCTCTCGTCCTCGTAGCGGCGACGGTTGGCCACGCCGGTCAGCTCGTCGACCATGGCCTGCTCCTTAAACCGCATCTGGTAATGGTAAAGCTGGATGTGGGTGTTGACCCGCGCCTTGATGATGACCGGGTTAAAGGGCTTGGTGACGTAATCCACCGCCCCCAGCAGCAGGCCGCGCTCCTCGTACTGGGCGTCAGAAAGGCTCGTCAGGAGGATAACCGGCACATACCGGGTGACCTCCGTGGCCTTAAGCTCCTGCAGCAGCTCAAAGCCGTCCTTTCCGGGCATGACCACGTCCAGCAAAATCAGCGAATACCGGCCCTCCTTGGCGGCCTCCAGGCCCTCCTCCGCCGTGCGGCAGGCCGTGATCTCGTAATCCTCTTCCAAGATCGAACACAGGAAGCCTGTCTGCACGGCGCTGTCGTCGATCACCAAAATTCTATCCATAAAATACCTCCCAATTCTTATGCCCGTCTTCCGCTGCTGATATCCTGCGCCACGTAGACCGCCGTTTTAGGCAGGTCGTCCTCCCCGGCCCGGGCCAGCACGGCGGACGCCCGCACCCATGTAAATTTGCCCGGCTCTGCCCCCGGCCCCTCCGACAGCTTGCGGTACTCGAAGGCCACGCTGGGCTGCCACCAGCGCAGGCTGTCTTTCAGGTTTTCCACGCTCATCGTGGCCAGGTAGGCCGCCCGGTCCTCGGGGTGGATGAAGTGGCTGGCGTAGATGCTCAAAGCCGCCGTAAAGTTCACCTCGCCCCCCAGCACGTCCCCCACCCGGCTCAGCTGGGTGACCGCCCGGAAGGTGTCCTTTTCCAAATCCACGTAATAGGTGGAGAAAAACAGGCTGCTCAGGCTGCTGATGATGTAGGCCCGGTCCTCCAGATGCTGGGCGGCCAGGCCTTCCCGCTGGGCGCTCTCCCGCAGCAGGTCGTCCACGTCCTTGACGCACAGGGTGACAAAGCGTGTCCCGCCCCGGTGGTCGGGGATGACCTCCATCAGGTTCCAACGGAAGCTGTCCCCGTCCTTCCGGCGGTAGAGCAGCGAGGCGGCCTCCTGCCCCCCGGCCGTGGCGCGGCCCAGCTGGTCCAGGCGGGTAAAGCTTACAAAGCGCTCCGCGTCTTCCCGGTGGATGGCGCCGCTCAAGGCGAACTGGGCCAGCTGCCCCGTGATGGGCCCTTCCCCGGGCTGCCAGCCGTTCCGGTCAGACTTGAGTATGGTACACCGGTCCCGCTCCAAATCTACCAGAAGGATCTTCCGATAGGTAAAGTCGCCGGCCTCCGGCATCGATCCCAGGATCGCTTCATAATTGCTTGTTTCCACGGTTTTGCCCCCACTTGGATATATTTTTTCCATTATATCACAATTGGGACGGCAAATCAATCCTTGTATTTACAAGGCCTTCCAAACGCGGTATAATAAAGTTAGGCACGTTTAAATAAAGGAGGAACGGACAATGGACTTGGAAAAAATGAAACGCAAGTATGCCTATACCCTGGCCCGGGTGGGGCTGAATGTGCAGAAGGGCCAGACGGTCCTGGTGGAAGCCGCGGTGGAAGGGTGGCCGTTCACCAGCATCTTCGCGGAGGAATGCTATAAGCTGGGCGCGGGGAACGTGGTAGTGCACTACCTGGATATGCCCAACATGAAGGTTGCGGCCCAGTACCGCCCGGACGAGGATGTGCGTCATGTGGAGGAATGGGAGTACGCCATGCACCAGGGCTACCTGGACGAAGGAGCCTGCTATGTGCGCCTGGAGGGCGTGAACCCGAAGCTCATGGAGGGGGTCAGCGAGAAGAATTCCAACGCGATCTTCTCCCATGTGGATACGGTGCGCAACATCATGCGCAAGGCCAGCCGGGAGAAGCATTGCCAGTGGCTGATCGCCATGGTGCCCACGCTGGATTGGGCCGAATACATTTTGGATAAGACGGGGCGCGCGGCCGAGGAAGAGCTCTGGGAGACCCTCTTTAAGCTCTGCTATATTGACGAGGACAACGACGTGGTCAAGACCTGGGAGGAGAAGCAGCAGAGGAATGCCGCCCGGGGCCGGGCCGTGGACGATTTGAAGCTTACAAAGCTCCATTACACGGCCTCCAACGGCACGGATTTAACGGTGGGGCTCACCCCCTGGTCGAAGTTTGGCCACGAGGAAAGCGGGGGCATCCCGTTCTGCCCCAACATCCCCACGGAAGAGATTTGCACAACGCCCAACAAATTCGAGACCAATGGCGTGGTGTATGCGTCCCGGCCGCTGGTGCTGGGCGGTAAGACGATCGAAAACTTCGGCTTCCGCTTTGAGGGCGGCAAGGTGGTGGAGGTTCTGGCGGACGAGGGCAAGGAGATGCTGGAGGCCCTGGTGGCTACCGATGAGAATGCCGGCTATCTGGGCGAAGCGGCTTTGGTGGAATATCATTCGCCGATCAGCATGAGCGGGCTTGTTTATTACACTACGCTTATTGACGAGAATGCTAGCTGCCACCTGGCGTTGGGCCGCGGCCTGAACTCGGCGCCCGAGGGGCATGAGGGCATTTTCAACGAATCTACCATCCACATCGACTTTATGATTGGTACGCCGGATATGCGCATCGTCGGCACGACGGAGGCTGGCGAGGAAGTGGAGATTTTCCGGGACGGGGATTTCGCTTTTTAACAACAGGTCAAAATAGCAAAAAGGAAGGGCAGCGTTTTCACGCTGCCCTTCCCTATTGGAAGTGCTTATTTTAGCTCTTACAGCTTGGAATTACGCTGCAGGAACAGCGCCATTTCGCCGCGGGAGCAAACGCCAAAGGGATTGAAGACGTCTGCGCTGCCAGCGCCTACGGTGATGCCGTTAGTGGCTGCCCACTGTACGGCGTCCTTGAAGTAAGCGTCGGAGGCTACGTCAACGAAGCCATTGGTGCCGGTCACGGCAGGAGTGCCGTTGAGACGGTGCAGGAAGGTGACCATCTCGCTGCGGCTGCAGGCCTTGTCCGGCTCGAAGGTGGTGCCGTCGCCAGTGCCCTTGGTGATGCCGCTGTCTACGGCCCACTTGATGGCGTCGCGGTATGCATCATAAGCAGTGCCGCTGACATCGGTGAAGCTGGGCGTGCCGTTAACGGCGGGCTTGCCCTTCACGCGGTACAGGAACAGTACCATTTCCTTGCGGCTGCAGGGGTTGCCAGGGCTGAAGGTAGTAGCACTGGTGCCCAGGGTGATGCCGTTCTCAACCGCCCACTTTACGGCGTCTGCATAGTACTCGTTTGCGGGGACGTCGGTGAACTGGGAGAACAGGGTAACGATGTTAGCGGTCACGGTGACAGCGGTCTTCGGCATGGTGAAGGTGTAGGTGCCGTTGGAGCCGCTGACGGCCACGTTGTTGCCGCTGGCATCGGTCACGGTCACGCCAGCTACCACGTAGCCGGTGTTGGCGGTGGCGGTCACGGTTACGGTGTCGCCTTCCTTAGCAGCGTTTGCGCTGGTGGTCAGGGTGCCGTTGGCCGGGGCCGTGGTCTTAATGGTGTTGCTTACAACAGTGTCGCCGCTGTAGTCGGGGTGGTTGATGTCAGCGGGGAGAACGGTTACAACGATGGTGTACTCAACCGGATCAAGGCCGCCGTCAGCTGCTATTTTAACCACGATAGTATTCTCACCAACGACCAAACCAGTTATAGTGTTGCTTACTTCGTTATTGTAAGTGATAACCGGATTCGTCAAACCATCCGCAGCAGTGGCCATGACCTGAATAGAAGTTGTCCCATTAGCAACAGTAGCGGTATAGTCTGTGGTGTTCGGGTCAAATGTGGGCTCCAGTACACCAGTAGTCAGATACAAATC
>CANTDZ010000008.1 GCA_947652665.1 uncultured Clostridia bacterium | reverse complement strand
GATATCTGCGGGGCAATGGCGCACTAAGATCTATGTAGTATGGCAGGAACAGCTCGTAAGTGTTGCGCACCAGCAGTATGAACCTTTCTAGGTCAAATTCACTGTTAAGACTGTTCATCTGAAAGGCTTCACACCTCATTTCTCTTAGAGTGTCCTCTATTAGAGTCTGCCATTCTGTATCACAAAAACAAAGCTCTGTGTCAATATCCATCAACTGTCCCTCCTAACTATGGCAATTATTTTACCTTATCTCATGCGGAAAAATCTCCCCACCCCATCTTGTATTCTATATCCACAGGTGCTATACTGTTCCCATACAAGGAGGCCTGCCCATGTACACCGCCCAACCCAAAAAGCTGCTCATCCTAAACATCCTGGACATCCTAAAGCGCTACACCGACGTGGACCACCGGCTCTCCCAGCGGGAGATAGGCGAGATACTAGAGCGGGAATACAGCATGACCGCCGACCGCAAGTCCATCCGGCGCAATCTTCTGGACCTCATCGACTGCGGCTACCATGTGGAGTACAGCGAATCTATCCGGGAGAAGCGGGACGGCACACAAGAGGCCCTGCTCACCGACTGGTACCTGGAACGGGACTTCACCGACAGCGAGCTGCGGCTGCTGATAGACAGCCTGCTATTCTCCAAGCATATCCCCTACAGCCAGTGCAAGGAGCTGGTGGGCAAGCTGGAGGGCCTGTCCAATATTTACTTCCGCTCCTGGGTGAAGCACATCCGCACCCTGCCCGAGGGCCGTCCCAACAACCGCCAGCTGTTTTACACCATCGATGTGCTGGACGAGGCTATCAGCCGGGGGCGGCAGGTGGGGTTCCATTACAACAGCATGGGCCTGGACAAGCGGCCACACCCCCGCCAGGACAGCTCCGGCCATGTGCGGGAGTACATCGTCAACCCCTACCAGATGGTGACGGCCAACGGGCGGTACTACCTCATCTGCAACTATGACAAATATGATAATGTGGCCCACTACCGGGTCGACCGGATAAGCGACATCCGCCTGCTGGACACGCCTATAAAGCCCCCGGAACAGGTCAAGGGCTTGGAGCACGGCCTGCGCTTGCCGGAGCACATGGCCGAGCACCTGTATATGTTCGCCGGGGAGAGCGTGCGGGTGAAATTCCGGGCCAAGCGCTTCCTGCTGGACGATCTGGTGGACTGGTTCGGGACGGATATAGCGTACGCGGATGTGACGGAGGAGGAGCTGACGGTGTCTGTCAAGGTGAACGAGCAGGCCATGCGGCTTTGGTCTTTGCAGTACGCGCCTTATGTGGAGGTGCTGGAGCCGGTGGGGCTGCGGGAAAAGATAGGCAGGGCCTTACAGTCTGCCGCAAGCAAATACAACAAACTGGAGGTCGAATCATGAAAAACAACCTGTTCAGTTACGCCACAAGTGAGCTCTCCCAAGACGCTTTTATCTGTTGGCTGTGCTCTTTCGCTTTAAATGGGGCGCGTCCCAACCCAGCTCTGCGCGACTGCGCCCATTCCATGCTGAAAGTTTTTGTGCCAGAGTTCCAGGGCAAGGATGTGGAGCTATTGGAGATAGCAAAGCAGACAGACGATATTGATATATTGCTTACCGCCCGGTGCGATGGAAAAGAATATAAAATCATTTTTGAGGATAAAATTTACAGCAGCGAACATGATGACCAGCTTAACCGGTATTGGGCAAGTATAAAAGAGCAGTTCCCCGACTGTGAGGTGCGGGGAGTGTACTACAAAACCGGTTTTGAAAGCAACCTCAACAGTGTAAAGGACAAAGGCTACCATGTGGTACGCCGGGAAGACATACTGTCCGTACTGGAAAAGTATGTGGACACGGCCCAAAGCGATATTCTCCGGGACTACTATGACTATTGGCACTACCACCAGCAGAAAGCCGACAGCTACCAAGTCACTCCTGTGAACGAGTGGGGCTGGTGGCAGGCATATGCCCTTTTTGAGGCACTGCATCAGGACATGCCCCAGGATATCGGGAGTACATACAGCTATGTGGCGAACCCCTCCGGCGGATTTGACTGCTTGGTATTTTGGAGCGAAAACGACCTGATAACGGTAAAAGGCGCACCCTGCGAGTTATATATGCACCTGGAGTACCACGGCGATGAGGCAAACCAAAAATCCCAACTAATGATCACGCTGAAGCTGGGCATAAAAAAGTCAAAGCAGGAATTGGAGGGCGAGGGGAAGTCTTTCTCCCAACTGCGTAATAGCCTGATCTATGATGAAAGCTGGAACTATACCCTGGGCGAGTACCACTTCAAGCGCCCCACCCGATTGGGCAGCGGCGCGCACATCACGCTGGGTATTTATGACGGCGACTGCTCTACTGCCGCGCAGTGTAAAGCTACGCTGGACCGTGCCATTAAAGACTACCGGCGGCTGCTGGAGGCCTGGACGGCATGACGGTATATCACTGGCCCCCAGCTAAGGTCTGGCTCATCTCCGGCGGCAGCCGCTTCGAGCGGGAGCAGCTGCTGAACGAGCAGTTCCCCGGCCAGACCGTCTATGTGGGCGCTTTTATCGAATCAATGCTGGAGGCCATTACCCAGGGCCAGAGATTGCCCCAGTGGCGAGAGCGGTATATTTTCCCTAGCCTGCTGGCCTTTACCGAGGCACATTTGATAAATGGCAAGGAGGCTACTGCCGAGGAACTGTGCCAGGTACTCTGGGAGCGGTACCATCAGGGGACATCGACTGTGTTGACCGCAGAGGGGGTACCCGGTTGTTTAGGAAGGTTGTTTGGTGTTCCCACAGAGAACAGTGTGGTTCCAATACAAATGACGTAACAGCCAAAATATTTGCCTATGGTACATGAGGTGGCGGCGGAATCCGCCGCCACCTCGCTTTGTGGTCCCACGCATTTTGCGTGTCACCACATTCTTTCAGCTACTCGTCCTCATCATAGTATCCGACAACCGCCTGTTCAATGCGTCGCAGGGCGTCCCGCAAAACGATGATGTTTTCATGGTAGGCAGCTTCGTCAATCAGCCCAGTGGCATTTGCCATGAACGCGATTTGGTTCAGATTGTTGCCGATATCTTTTAATTCCCGTGTCATGGCAAAGTAGTCTGCGGGCGGCGATTCCTTCGGCTTATACCCCGCGACCAACTGGCGCACATAAGCAGACTTGGTAAGTCCACAGGAAGATGATCTCTTGCTGATCCGCTTAAACTCTGATTCGCTGAAACGCACCGTCAGCTTCTGCGTTTTATTCATCTCATACATAAAATATCACTACTCCTTTCGGGGTCTCAGGGGTGGTAGTCCCTGACCAGATGAAAGTCGGACAAAACGTCTTACGGATTGCCCGACATTCGCGATGCTGGCTCGTCCTCTGAACTTCGCTTCTGCTCCGTTCAGATTTTTAGGGCCTGCGCCCCTGCAAAAACACGTGGTGTGCCAGGTGTGCCGGGCAAAAATAGGGGCTCTTACGCGAGAACGGTTTTTTTACCCCCCATATTTCGCTGACACACCCGGCACACCTTTCCATTCATGCTGTTATCCTATCATCTATTTTAAGCTGAATCCCACAAAACATTGCCGTCGGATTCGCCATTTTTCCTGCGCCCTTGGGCCGCTTCCGCTTGATTTCTGCAAAGCCCTCCATGCCTTGTTTGAAAGCTGGATAGCCGTCTGGATACTGCCCGTTCCGTGTGCACCACTCTCGATATTCCTGATAGGCCGTCTCCGTTCTGACCTCGCCATTAGGGTCTGCCGACAACATTTCCTCCACGAACCGTGTCAACTTATCGCTGTCATGCTGGTATTTTGCTGTTGCATTCAGCACGGCCTGCGGTGGTTCAAAGCCCGTTTCCCGCATGAGCCACAGTCCCTCCAGGCACCAATTCAGCACACCTGGCAATTCCTTTTCCAGCCGTTTTTTCAAGGATTTGTCCTGCTCCTCCGGCTCAAAATGGCGGTTGAATGGCAGGACTTTCACTCGGCCCGAGCTGAAAATCGTTACATCATTGGCCTTTGGCAAGTGATTCGTGTTGATAAAAAGCTTGAACTGTGGCTTAAATTCAAAGCTGTTTTCATTAAGAAAACGCGCCGTCATGGTGTCATTTCCGGTCAGAGTCTTCACCAGCGCCGCCGACAATACCATCTGCTTGTCAGGCTCGCTTATGTTCACGGCCCTGGCACCCGCCAGCTTGGCGATTTCCTCGCTGGGGCCGGATGCGTTATAGTTCTGCCGCAGGGCTATTGTCTCGGGCCTTGCGGCTTTGCCGTAGCCGCCCAGCATTTTCATATACGTTTCCATAATGGTACCCTTGCCGTTGCGGGTGGTCGGGCCGTAGAGGAGGAAGAAGCACTCCTCGCTGGTGTCACCTGTCAGGCCGTAGCCCAGGGCTTTTTGCAGGTAGGCGGACAAGTCTTTATCGCCCTGCATCACGTCAGAGATAGTCTTCTTCCACAAGTCAGAATGGGCGTTCGCATCGTATTTCACGCCCGAAATTGTCGCCAACATATCGGCTGAGTCATGCTTATGAAAGGCCCGCGTGCGCAAATCCAGCGTGCCGTTTTGGCAGTTGAAGAGGTACGGCTTGCTGTCAAAGTCACTTAGCTTCGCTGGGTATACACTGGCTGCATCCTTCAAAACAGTCTCCCGATTGCGGCGTATCTGCCAGCGCTCAACGGCTTTGCGGTACTCGTTTCGGTCGCGGCCATCGGGAAGGGACAAGGCATAAACCACCAGCTCGTCGGCAAGTTTTTTGCACAGCTCCATGGCCCGAAGATTGCCTACATCTGGCACCCAAACCCTGCCATTGTAGACGAACCACAGCTTGCGCTCGGGCACATACCGGGCCTGTGACCAGTAATAATCGGCGAACAGGTTGCCGTTGCCGATATCCGTGCAGGCGTAGCGGGGGTTGTGGTCAGGTGCAAGCCTTTCTAAAACCGAAAAATTTTCGTTTATAGATTCACCTCTCATGCCACACCCCCGTTCCGGCTGATTTCTTCCAATCTTTGTTCAAGCTGCGGCACATTTACCATAAATTTTACCCCGGAATACACCCCTGGCAGCTTGCCCTGCTTTTGCCAGAGCCGCAGCTGATACTCGCTCAAAAGCCCCAGCTTGGCGGTCTGGCGGATGGTCATGAAGCGTTGGTCATTCATGCATCCACCCCCTTCTCGGCCTGCTGCTGGGCTTTTTTCTCCCAGTAGCGGCGGTTTTTCTCGCGCACCTTGTCCGGGTTTTTCTTGCGCCACTGGCGCTGATATTCCCGCTGTGCTTCTCTCGCTTTCTGCTCCAAGGTCTGTTTGTCCATAGGATTCCTCGCTTTCTTTTTGGATTTTCTCTTGATATACGCTAGTATGCTTGCTATAATCCGGTATAGAGCAGGAAAAAGATAAAGTCAATATTTCTTTCTGATTTTTAAAAATCGCAAGAAAATCTGCTACAAAATAAGGAGGTCAAATTCTATGTCCGACAGATACAACGATGTGTTTCCAACTAGGCTAAGGCAACTCATTGAGGAAATGCCCACCACTATTACAGCGCTGGCAAGAGAGCTAGGCATTTCCCGGCAAGCAGTAAGTCAGTACACCATGGGGCAGGGCCAGCCAAACGCAGATAAACTCGTACAGATTGCCGAATACTTTGACGTGTCCTGCGACTGGCTTGTAGGCCGCAAGGACAGCGCAAAGAGCTTTGAGGCTGGCTTGCCAGGGACGTGCAAATTCTTAGGAATGGACGAGGAATGCGTACTTTTTTTGCAGGAGTTAGGGAGCTTTTCGCAGAATTACCCCAATGCCCTGCACGCTTTGCTTACGCATCCTAAGTTCCAAGAGGTCATGCGCAGTGTGGTAAAGTTCCACTGGCTCCTTGAGCACGAGGCTGAGGCAATAGAAAATGCGAAGGATTTGCAGGCCAGAAACCAGTGGATGAACGCCATTTTCATGGAAAATTTTATGTCAACAACAAAGTTCAATGAGATATTACGGGAGTGGAACAAGGAGTTCCGGGGGGAACGACCGGAGATTGATTATGACGCCTTGCTCGGCAGAAAGGAAGATGCAAATGGCTAACATTCAAGAGCGCCGGAATAAAGAGGGCAAGTTGATTAGCTACTCCATCCGCGTCCACCGGGGCCGTGGGCCAGACGGCAAGCAGCTAAAACCCTATACCGCTACTTTCGAGGTAAAGCCCACCTGGACTGAAAAAAGCGCAAAAAAGAAAGCCGAGGCTTTCGCCGCGACCTTTGAGAAAGAGTGCAAGGAAGGCCTTGCCGCAGACACCCGGCAGACATTCCAACAGTATGCCGAATATGTGCTACAGCTAAAGGAACAGAATGGGGTTAAACACACCACCATCAGGGCTTACCAATCCTCCGCAAAGCGGGTGTTTCCAGCCATCGGACATATACGGCTCACAGAACTGCGGCCCCAGCACCTCAATCAGTTCTATGCTACGCTTGGTCAGCCAGGGGCCAATTCCCGCACAGGTGGGCCGCTGTCGCCCAAGTCTATCAAGGAGTGCAACGTGTTCGTGTCAGCGGTGCTAGAACAGGCAGTGCGTGAAGGTCTGGTACTTTATAACGCTGCTCACCGTGCCACCTTACCCCGACAAGTGAAGAAAGAGGTGCAATTCTTCCAGCCAGAGGAAGTTGCGGCTATCCGGGAGGCGCTGGGGAGTGAGCCACTCAAGTGGAAAACGCTGACCCATCTGCTGCTTATTACGGGCGCACGGCGGGGTGAAATCGTGGGGTTAAAATGGGCCAAGGTGGACTTTGATGCCTGTACCATCCGTATCGACAACAACGTCCTGTACAGTCCGGAACGTGGTATATACGAGACAACGCCCAAGACAGAAAAATCACGCAGGACGATTGCACTGCCAAAAGAGACAATGGAACTGCTGCGGGAATATCGCCTGTGGCAGAATCAGGAGCGCCTGCGCCTGGGGGCTTATTATGAGGATAAGGGTTTTGTGTTCGCCCAGGACAACGGCGGCCCTATGCACCCGGACAGCGTGACCACTTGGCTGGACAGGTTCAGCAAACGTCATGGTCTGCCCCACATCACGCCGCACGCTTTCCGTCACACAATGGCCTCGATGCTGTACTTCGCCGGTATGGACAGCGTCAGCATATCGGCCCGACTGGGCCACGCACAGGTCAGCACTACGGCAGATATTTACGCCCATGTGATGGAGGCGGCAGACCAGAAATCAGCGGACATACTGGGCGAGATTTTCCTAAAGAAAGCATGAGTTGAATTCGAGTTGAATTTTTGGGGGTTCAAGGGCCCCTTAAAAATGCTGCGCACAAAAAGAAAAACCCTCAGGAACCGTATGATTCCTAAGGATTTTCCTGGCACGCCAGAAGGGATTCGAACCCCCGACCTTTTGGTTCGTAGCCAAACACTCTATCCGGCTGAGCTACTGGCGCATACTGCCCACGGGGCTTTCCCCGTCAGCTCTATTATTATAACCCAGGCCGGGGAGAATGTCAAGGCTTTTTTTCATTTCTCCGCAAATTTTGGAAAAACCCTTGGAGCAGCTCCCGGCATTCGGCTTCGAAGAACCCCCGGTAAACCTGGGGCCGGGCGGCGTAGGGGAGCGACGGCAGGTCGCAGGCCGTGCCCAGGCACCCGGCTTGTCCGTCGTCGGGGCCGTAGACCACTTGGCTGATCCGGGCGTTGAGGATGGCCCCGGCGCACATGGGGCAGGGCTCCAGGGTCACGTACAGGTGGCAGCCGGTCAGGCGCCAGGTGCCCAGGGCCCCGCAGGCCTGGTGGATGGCCTCCAGCTCCGCGTGGGCCAGGGCGGTGCGGGCGGATTCCCGCCGGTTGCGCCCCCGGCCGAGGATCTGGCCGTCCCGCACCACCACGGCCCCCACGGGCACCTCGCCGTCCTCCAGGGCTTCCCGGGCCAGGCGCAGGGCTTCCAGCATGAACTCCTTTTGGGGGAGGAACGCCAGCTCCATGCTACAGCACCGTCAGGAGCGCAAAGTAAGCCCCCACAAGCCCCGCAAACACCCACACCATGGGCGACCGTGCCATGGCCCCCAAGGACTGCCCCACGCCCAGGCTCTGGGCAGGGCCGTCGTACTGGGGGGAGCGGCGGGTCAGGAAGATTTTGCGCTTCCAGGTGAGCACCAGGATCAGGCTGATGAGCCCCAGCCCCAGCAGGGACACATAGAGGGCTTCCGCCACCAAATCCGGCTGCTGGGGGCAGAACAGGGCCCCGTAGTCGCCGATGACGGCCAGGCCGTTGTTGATCATGTGCATCCAGATGGTCAGCCAGAGGTTATTGGTGCGGGCGTAGACAAACCCCAGGACGAGCCCCGCCAGGGTGGCAAAGACCACCGAGCACAAGTCCAGGTGGTTGAGCCCGAACAGCACCCCCGACGCCACCGCGGCAAACCCCAGCCCATGGCGGCGCAGGGTGGTGAGGATAATGCCCCGGTCCATGATTTCCTCCATCATGGGGCCCAGCACGGCAATGGCGGCGAAGTCCACGGCAAACCCCAGCCAGCTGCCGGAGGCGGCGCTGGTCTCCACAGCGGTGGACTGGTACCCCGTGCCCTCCAGGGCTTCCCGCAGCAGGGCGGCCGGGAAGTTTGCCAGCAGCATCAGCGCCGACCCGGCCAGCACGCACAAAAGCCCCGGGAAGAACCCGACCTTCTGGAACTTCAAATAATCCGCCGTCTTGTGGTGCCCGGCGGTGAAGAACACAAAGGGCACCACCCCCGTAGACAGCACCAGCGTAGCCGCCGTGAGCATGGACATGGAAAAGCCGTCGGCGGCAAACATATCGATGCCCCCCACCACAAACAACAGGCCGAACACGTACCCCCATCCCGCCGAAAGGGCCATCTGGGCGAAGCACAAAACGGTCATGCGGTTGATGTCCCGGGCGGCGCGCTTGGTAGGGGAGGGGGGCGCTTCCGGGGTAAAGGCCGGGGCCGGAGGCGGGGGCGGCGGCGCAGGGGGATAGTAGGGCACGTAGACCACTTGTACAGGCTGCTGTCCCGTCATAGCAAACCACACACTTTCTGCACGAACCCGGCCGGGTCCTCCAGGGGGATGCCCTCAATGAGCAGGGCCTGGTCGTAGAGGATGCCGGCATACAGGGCCAGCTTGTCCTTGTCGCCCTCCAGGGAGCAGAGCTTCTGGAAGATGGCATGGCCGGGGTTGATTTCCAGCACCCGCTGGGCCTTTACCTTCTCCTGGGCGGGCATGGCGTTTAGGACCTTCTCCATTTCCGTGGAAATCATGCCGTCGGTAGAGATGCACACGGGGTGGCTCTTGAGGGCGGGGGAGAGCTTCACGTCCTTGACCTTGCCCTCCAGGGCCTCCCGCAGGGCGTCCAGAAGGGGCTTGTGGCCGTCCTGGAGCTTCTGGGCTTCCGCTTTCTCCTCGTCGGTCTGGGCGTCCAGGTTTTCCGAGGAGAGGTTCTTGAACTCCTTGTCCTCGTACTTCTCCAGGATGCGCAGGGCGAACTCGTCCACGTTGTCGGTCAGGCACAAAATCTCGTAGCCCTTCTCCAGAAGGCCCTCGGCCTGGGGCAGGCCCAGGATGCGCTCGGGGGTTTCGCCGCAGCCGTAGTAGATGGCGGGCTGTTCCTGGGGCATCCGGGAGACGTACTCGGCCAGGGTGCACAGCTTCTTCTCCTTGCTGGAGGTGAACAGCACCAAATCCTTCAGCTCGTCCTTTTTGGCGCCGTAGTCGTTGTACATCCCGAACTTCAGCTGCAGGCCGAAGCCCTTCCAGAATTCCTCATACTTTTCCCGGTCGTTTTGCAGCATGGACTTGAGCTCCCCGGCGATCTTCTTCTCCAGCCGCCCGGCAATGAGCTTTAACTGGCGGTCGTGCTGGAGCATTTCCCGGGAGATGTTCAGGGACAAATCCTGGGAGTCCACCAGGCCCCGGACGAAGCTGAAGCAGTCGGGGAGGAGGTCCGGGCACTTGTCCATAATGAGCACGCCGCTGGCGTAGAGCTGCAGGCCCTTTTCGAACTCCCGGGTATAGTAGTCCATGGGCGGGGCCTTGGGGATAAAGAGCAGGGCGCTGTAGGTGGCCGCGCCCTCGGCAGAGGTGCGGATGGTCCGCAGGGGGTCCTGCCAGTCGTAGAACTTCTCTTTATAGAAGGCGTTCATCTCGTCGTCCGTGACCTCGCTCTTGGCCTTCTTCCAGATGGGCACCATGGAGTTGAGGGTTTCTTCTTCAAAGTAGGTGTCGTACTCGGGCTCCTTGCCGTCTACGCCGGTGCCCTCTTTCAGGCGGCTTTTCTGCATCTCCATGCGGATGGGGTAGCGGATGTAGTCCGAGTAGCGCTTTATAAGCCCCCGGATGCGGTAGGGGTCCAGAAACTCCGAGTATTTCTCGTCGTCGGCGTCGTCCTTAAGCCAGAGGGTCACGGTGGTGCCGCGCCCGGCCTTTTCGCAGGGGGCGATTTCGTAGCCGTCCAGGCCGGAGGATTCCCAGGCGAAGGCGCTGTCGGCCCCGAAGGCCCGGCTCTCCACCCGCACCTTTTTGCTGACCATAAACGCCGAATAGAATCCCACGCCGAACTGGCCGATGATGTCCACGTCCTCCTTCTGCTCCTTCTCGGACTTGAACTGCAAGGAGCCGCTTTTGGCGATGACGCCCAGGTTCGAGTCCAGCTCCTCCTGGGTCATGCCCACGCCGTTGTCGGTGATGGTCAGGGTGCGGGCTTCCTTGTCCGCTTCCAGGCGGATGAAGAAATCGCTGCGGCTAAGGCCCGTGGCCCCGTCCTCCAGGGTGCGGTAGTATAATTTGTCGATGGCATCGCTGGCGTTGGAGATGAGCTCCCGCAGGAAGATTTCCTTGTGGGTGTAGATGGAGTTGATCATCAGGTCCATCAGCCGTTTGGATTCCGCTTGAAATTCTTTCAAAGCCATGCGTAAAGACTTCCTTTCCTGTCATGTGTAGTTATAGCTCTATTTTAAACCAATCGCCCGAAAGTTGCAACCCCCCTTCCTTGACAGGACGTTGTGCAGGTTGTATAATAGAAACAGCAAAATATTTTTTATCTTTGTGAGAATAGCGCCTAACCAAATTCCTCCCCGGCCCGTCTTATGGGTATATCATTTTTTAGGGAGGTACCACTATGAAAATCCGAAAAATCTTCGCCCTCGCACTGGCCCTTCTGCTGGCCCTTGCCGCCTGCGGGCAGAGCGAACAGGACAAGAAGTTTGACGAGCTTACAAAGAAAAGCAGTTCGGCAGGGGAAATTTCCGTCCCTGTGCAGGAGAGCAGTGAGGAAAGCAGCGAGGCCGAGCCCACTCCGGAGCCTACGCCTTATGTAGACCCGGAGGGGCTTACGGGTGAATTTACCATACTGGCCTACATGAACGGCGGCACGGGGGTGCAAAAGGACAAGGCGGAAGCTTTGGCAGACGAGTTCATGGCCCTGCACCCGGGGGTCAAAATCAACGTGGAGTTTGTTACCGACAGAAACAGCCAGGAGACCCGGCAGGAGCGCCGGGACAAATACCAGGCGCGGGTGCTGGCAGAGCTGGGCAGCGGCGAAGCCGACTACATCCTATACTCGCCCATTGAGGAGCTGAACATCTACCGGCTTTCCAAGAGCGGCGTGCTTGTGGACATGCGGCCTTACTTCGACAGCGACCCGGACATTGACCCGGACGACTATTACACCCAGGTGCTGGACGCCCTTTCGGTAGAGGGGAAGCTGACCACCATGCCCGTCAGCTTCAGCTTTGAAGGGATGTTCCTCAACCGCCCGCTGATGGAAGAAATGAAGGTGGATTTGGACGCGGTACAATCGGTGGACTACAAGACGCTGCTGGACTGGTACGAGCAGGCAAAGGCCATCGACCCCCAGGTGCAGGCCACCTTTGGGGCGCTGACGCAGAAATATCTGTACAGCTATGAAGCCCCGGCCTATGTGGATTTGGAAAACGGCGCCGCCAGCTTCGATTCCCCGGAGTTCCTGGATTTTTTGACCCGCACCGGCGCTTTGCAGGAAGCGGACAAGGAAGCTTTCCGGGAATGGGACCGCCTTTCGGCTACGGCCCCCCTGGGCGTGGAATGGCTGATGGCCCAATGGGAAAGCGGCGAGGAGCCGGATCGGGAATTTACTCCCAGCCACCTGCAGGTTATGTATGACGGCTTCCACCAGGGGGTGGCCATGATTTCCAGCGGGGGCATCAGCGCGGAGGAGCTGGGGTATTTGGGCAGCCAGCTGGAGCACCTTGCCGGGCCCTACCCGGTGGTGAGCAGCAAGGGCCAGCTGGAAGTTTACACATCGGAAGACTTTGCCATACCCGCCAGCATGAAAAACCCCGACCTGGCCTGGAAATTTATCTCCTACTGCATACGGGAGCGCGGCAGCATGACCGTAGGCGGCGAAACCCTGACCATTGACGGTATGGAATATTTTACCGGGGACTATTTCACGGGCCGCATCCCTATCAACAAGAAGAATGTGGAGCATCAAATGGACTTCCTCAAGTCCAATGGCATGGCCTACCAGGGGAGCCATTACGTGCCTGCCTTTAAGCAGGCGGATATTGACAGCGCCGTCTGCGCCCAAAAGCTGGACGAATTCCTCTCCATGCTCTTAGTCAACTCCAAGACCCACGTGATACCCATGGACGAATACCTAACCGAATTCTACGACAACAAGCTCACCACCCCCGAGCAGTGTGCGGAAAAAATACAGGGCCGGGCGTATATCTGGCTCAACGAGTAAGCAAAGGAGGACATTATCATGAAGACACGGCGGATTTTTGCATGGGCCCTAGCCCTGCTGTTGGTGCTGTCGGCCTGCGGGCAGAGCGAGCAGGACAAGTACTATGACGAGCTGGTAAAGAAAAGCAGTTCGGCAGAGGAAATTTCCGTCCCCGTGCCGGAGAGCAGCCCGGAAAGCAGCGAGGCCGAGCCCACCCCGGAGCCCACGCCGTATGTAGACCCGGAGGGGCTTACGGGGGAGTTTACCCTGTTCTGCTTCCTGGACAGAAGCGGTCCCGGTACGCCGGACCAGATGACAGCCCTGGCAAATGAATTTATGGAGCTGCACCCCGGCGTGACCATCAACGTGGAGTTTTTCACAGACCTCAACGATAACCGCTCCGGGAGGGAATTGCGGGCGGCTTATTCGGCCCAGGTGCTCGCTGAGCTGGGCAGCGGCGAAGCGGATTATTTGCTGTACCGCCCCATTGAAGAGCTGAACCTCTACGGCCTTTCCAAAAGCGGCTTGTTTATCGACCTGCGGCCCTATTTCGAGAACGACCCAACCATAAACCCGGACGACTATTACACCCCGGTACTGGACGCCCTCTCTGTAGACGGCAAGATGACGACCATGCCCGTTAGCTTCAGCTTTGAAGGGATGTACCTAAACCGGGAGGTAATGGAAAGCCTGGATGTAGATGTGGACAGCATCCTATCTGTTGACTACCAGGACGTGCTGGGCTGGTACGACCAGGCCAAGGAGGCTGACCCGGAAATCCAGCCTGTTTTTGGGGCATGGCTTGCCAACAGTTTCTATACCTATGAAGCCCCGGCATACTTTGACGTGGTGAATGGGGAAGCCAGCTTCCAGTCCCCGGAATTTATCGAGTTCCTGACCCGCACAAGCGCAATCGAAGAAGTGGATAAGGACATGGGCTATGTAGCCCGCGTCAACCTGGGCATACCCGGTATGGTAGAGGGGGCCATGCTGTACTGGGATACCGGCGAAAGGAGAGAGCCGGAGGCGACGGATGTATATACGGAAGAAATCCTTGCGGATGCCCACCCCGGCATAGCAGTGGTGTCCTCCATCACACCGGAGCGCCTGGGGCATCTCAGCGACCCGCTGCGGTATTTAGCTGGCCCTTATCCTGCCGTCAGCACAAAGGGCCAGATGGGGGTATATACGGACGAGGACTTTGCCATACCGAGCAGCATGAAGAACCCGGATTTGGCTTGGAAATTCATCTCCTATTGTATTGGGGAGCGGGAAGACGTGAAGCTGGGCAGCGACTTCTTGACTTGGTGTGTTCCTATCAACAAAAAGAATTTCGTCAAAATAGTGGACGCGATGAAAAACAGCCCGCGGACTTACGTTATGGAACGCTATGTCGGCTATAAGTCGGACAAAATCGACGGCGAGGTATCGGCCCAGAAGCTGGAGGAGTTTATGGCACTGCCGCTCATTAACAGCAAGGTGTATGTTATCGACATGAGCGAATACCTAACCGAATTTTACGACAACAAGCTCACCACCCCCGAACAGTGTGCGGAAAAAATACAGGGCCGGGCGTATATCTGGCTCAACGAGTAAACAAAGGAGGATATTATCATGAAAACACGGAGAATTTTTGCATGGGCCTTAGCTTTGCTGTTGGTGCTGTCGGCCTGTGGGCAGAGCGAGCAGGACAAGAAGTTTGACGAGCTTACAAAGAAAAGCAGTTCGGCAGAGGAGCTTTCTGTCCCCGAGCCGGAGAGCAGCCCGGAGAGCAGCCCGGAAAGCAGTCCGGAGAGCGATCCGGAAAGCAGCGAGGCCGAGCCCACCCCCGAGCCTACGCCTTATGTAGACCCGGAGGGCCTCACAGGGGAGTTTACCATCAAGTGCGCGGCAGACACGGGCACGGCGACACAGAAGTCCACGGTGGAGGCCTTGGCGGATGAATTTATGGCCCTGCATCCCGGCGTGACCATCCACATGGATTACACGGGCAGCATCTTCGACAACCAGAGCCGCGAGGAACGCTTGGAGCAATACATGACCCGCGTGCTGGCCGAGCTGGGCAGCGGCGAGGCCGACTATTTGCTGTATTCCCCGCCCTCGCAGCTGGATGTGTACGGGCTCTCCCAAAGCGGAATTTTTATGGATTTGCGCCCGTATTTTGACAGCGACCCCAGCATCGACCCGGACGATTACTATACCCAGGCGCTGGACGCTTTGTCTGTGGACGGCAAGCTGACGCTGATGCCTTTTGCCTTTGAATTTAACGGCATAATGCTCAACCGCCCCCTTATGGAAAAGCTGGACGTGGACTTGGAGAGCTTAGAGGCCATAAACTATAAAATGCTGCTGGACTGGTATGACCAGGCCAAAGCCCTCGACCCGGACGTGCAGGCCACCTTTGGCGCCTGGACGCAGGATTCCCTTTATGGCTACGAGGCTCCGGACTACATCGACCTGGAAAATAATACGGCCTCTTATGATTCGCCGGAGTTTGTCGAATTTTTGACCCGCACGGGGGCCCTGGAGGAATCCGACAAGGAGATGCCCCGCAGCGGCCGCAGTATCGCCAGCCACCCGGAAATGGTGGAGTGGGTTATGCGGATGTGGGAGACGGGGGAGGAGCCCGACCGTCAGTTTGGCACCCCCTATGAGCAGGAGCTGTTTGACTATGCCCATGAGGGCGTGGCCGTGCCGGTAGGCGTGACCGGCGAAACGCTGGGCTTTTACAGCAGCCCCTTGGAGTACTTAGCGGGGCCCTACCCGGCTGTAAGCTCAAGCGGCCTGCTCGGCATCAGCAGTTCGGGGGATTTCGCCATCCCTTCCAGCATGAAAAACCCGGACTTGGCCTGGCGTTTCATCTCTTACTGCATAAGCGAGCGGGAGGAGATGACGGTGGGCGCAGGGGCCGGCATGGATTACTATACGCTGGCCATCCCCATCAACAAGAAAAATTTTGTCCATCTGCAGGAGTTTTTGCGCACGTCCAGCATCGCCTATCAGTTTTCCAATTCTTCCGGCTTTGACAAAACGGCCATCGACCCCGAGAAGGGCGCCCAAAAGCTGGAGGAGTACCTCTCTATGCCGCTGGTGGACATGAAAACCCATGTCATCGACATGAGCGAGTACCTGGATGAATTTTACGACAACAAGCTCACCACCCCCGAACAGTGCGCGGAAAAAATACAGGGCCGGGCGTACATCTGGCTCAACGAGTAAGCAGGAGGTTTTTATGAAGCTGACCCACGGCGGCGACTGGGCCGGATACCAGCAGGAATACGGGGGCCTGCCCCTGGACTTTTCGGCCAACGTAAGCCCCCTGGGGCTGCCGGAGGGCGTGCGGGAGGCGGTCATAGGGGCGCTGGCCCAGGCCAGCCGTTACCCCGACCCCCTGTGCCGTGACCTGTGCCGGGCGCTGGCCGAACGTCATGGGGTCCACCCGGAGCAGGTGCTGTGCGGCAACGGGGCGGCGGACTTGCTGTTCCGGCTGGCGCTGGCCCTCAGGCCCCGCCGGGCCCTGGTGACGGCCCCCACCTTCGCCGAGTACGAGCAGGCCCTCCTGGCGGCCGGGTGCGAAGCCCAGCGGCACTTCCTGCGCCGGGAGGAGGGGTTCGCGGTGACCGAGGCCTTCCTGGACCGCATCACGCCGGAGATGGACGTGGTGTTCCTCTGCGAGCCCAACAACCCCACCGGCCGCACCACGGACCGGGCATTGCTGCAAAAAATAGCCGGGCGCTGCGGGTCCTGCGGAGCGCTGCTGGTAGTAGACGAGTGCTTCAATGAATTCCTGGACGAGCCCGAGGCCCACACCCTCCTAAGCGAACTGGGGCCCCATCTGCTGATTCTGAAAGCCTTTACCAAGTGGTACGCCATGGCCGGCATCCGGCTGGGGTACTGCCTGGGCAGCCCGTCCCTGCTGGCGGAAATGGCCCGGTGCGGCCAGCCCTGGGGGGTGTCGTCGCTGGCGCAAGCGGCGGGGATGCAGGCCCTTCGGGAGGACGCCTACAGCGAAAGGCTGCGCAGGCTTATCCGGGAGCAGCGGCCGCTTTTGGCGGAGGGCCTGCGGGGGCTGGGATGCCAGGTCTTCCCCGGGGAAGCCAGCTACCTGCTGTTCTATCATAAAGATTTCCAGCTGGCCCAAAAGCTGCGCCCCAAAGGCATCCTGCTGCGGGACTGCTCCAATTACCCCGGATTGGGGGCCGGGTGGTACCGGTCGGCGGTGCGCACGGGGGAGGAGAACCAGGCTTTGCTCCGGTCCATGGGGGAGGTGCTGTAAATGGTAAAACGCATTATGGTACAGGGCACCATGTCGGGGGCGGGGAAGAGCCTGCTGGCCACGGCGCTCTGCCGTATTTTCAAGCAGGACGGCTACCGGGTGGCCCCCTTTAAGAGCCAGAATATGGCGCTGAACAGCTACATCACCCGGGACGGCCTGGAGATGGGCCGGGCTCAGGTGGCCCAGGCCTGGGCGGCCGGGCAGGAACCCGATGTGCGCATGAACCCCATCCTTTTAAAGCCCAGCAGCGATACGGGGAGCCAGGTTATTGTCAATGGCCGGGTTCGGGGGCAGTACCCGGCGCGGGAGTACTTTAAGATGAAAAAGGCGCTGGTGCCGGAGATCCTGGCGGCGTTTGACAGCCTGGCAGCGGAAAACGACATTATCGTGATAGAGGGCGCGGGGAGCCCGGCAGAGATAAACCTGAAGAAAGATGACATCGTGAACATGGGGCTGGCCCAGATGACGGATTCCCCCGTGCTTTTGGTGGGGGACATCGACCGGGGCGGGGTGTTCGCCCAGCTGTACGGCACGGTGGCCCTGCTGGAGGAGGCAGAGAGGGCGCGCATTGCGGGGCTTGTTATCAATAAGTTCCGGGGCGACCCGTCCCTGCTGGCCCCCGGCCCCCAAATGCTGGAGGAGAAGACCGGCATTTCCGTTTTGGGGGTTGTGCCCTTCGTTCCCGTAGAGATTGACGACGAGGACAGCCTGGCCCCCCGCCTGGGCCGCCACGACGCCCACCGGCCCCTGGACGTTGCCGTGGTGCGTCTGCCGCGCATCTCCAACTTCACCGACTTCGCCCCCCTGGAGAACCACCCGGCCCTAGGCGTGCGGTATGTGGATTCCCCCGCCCACCTGGGCCAGCCGGACCTCCTCATCCTGCCCGGCACGAAAAGCACCCTCAGCGACCTGCTCTGGCTGCGGCAGTGCGGCTTGGAGGCGCAAATCCAAAAGCTGGCCGCAGGCGGGACGCCTATACTGGGCGTGTGTGGGGGCTTCCAGATGCTGGGGGAGAAGATTAGCGATCCGGAGGGCGCCGAGGGCGGCGGGGAGCTTCGAGGGCTGGGCTTGCTGCCGGGCTCCACGGTGTTTTCCCGGGAAAAGGCGCGCACGCGGGTGCAGGCCCGGACAGCGCCGGGTCCCTGGGAGGGCGCGCGGCTGGAGGGGTACGAAATCCACATGGGCCGCACGGACACAGCCGGGGCCGCGCCCTTCTGCACGCTGGAGAACGGCCAGCCGGAGGGCGCGGTGCAGGGGCTGGTCTTTGGCACGTACCTGCACGGGCTCTTCGACACCGGGGAGCTTACCGAAAAGCTGGCGGCGTGGCTTCTCGAGCGCAAAGGCCTTGCCCCCCAGGACGCCCGTCCCCAAAGCCACCGGGAGCACCAGGAGGGGCAGTTCGACATCCTGGCCCAGGCGGTGCGGGGGAGCCTGGACATGGCGGCCGTTTACCGGGCCATGGGGCTGTAAAATAAATTTGCGTCCGGCCTTGACTTTCTGGTGGGTATGCATTATACTGTCTACAGCAGATGCACAAAAAGTGCAGAAAAACTCTGATTTGTATTTCATAGGAGGACAGTTATGCCACAGCTCATGGACGCGCTCGTCAAGCCCACCGCAGGGCCGGGCTTAGAGCTCCGCAAAGTGCCGGTGCCCACCCCCGGGGCCGGCGAGGTGCTCATCAAAATTCATAAGACCGCTATCTGCGGCACGGACGTACATATCTACAACTGGGACCCCTGGGCCCGGGAACACATTAAGCCCCCCATGACCATCGGCCATGAATATGTGGGCGAGGTGGCCGCTTTGGGCGATGGCGTCACCGGCCTGCACGTGGGGCAGAGAGTCAGCGGCGAAGGGCACATTACCTGCGGCCGCTGCCGCAACTGCCACACCGGCAACATCCAGTGGTGCTGGGATACCAAGGGCGTCGGCGTGGACCGGGACGGCGCTTTTGCCGAGTACGTGTGCATCCCCCAAAGCAACGTCATCATCATCGACGAGAGCCTGCCCGAGGAAGTGGTCGCCTTCTTTGACGCCTTCGGCAACGCTACCCACACCGCCCTGATGTGGGACTTGGTGGGCGAGGACGTGCTCATTACCGGCGCGGGGCCTATCGGCATCATCGCCGTGGGCATCTGCAAGTACGCGGGGGCCCGGCGTGTGGTGATTACCGACGTGAACGACTACCGCCTGGACCTGGCCCGGAAGATGGGCGCGGACGCGGCAGTCAACGTAAAGGCGGAGGACTTGTCCAGCGTCATGCATAAGCAGGGCCTGGTAGAGGGCTTTGACATCGGCCTGGAAATGAGCGGCAGCGGCGCCGCGCTGACCCAGATGATTTCCGCCATGCGCAACGGCGGCAAGATAAGCCTGTTGGGCATCTCCAACGAGCCCGTGTCCCTGGACATGAACGGCATTATCGGCAAGGGCCTGACCCTCCAGGGCATTTACGGCCGCAAGATGGACAACTGGCACCAGATGTCCTATATGGTGCAGGGCGGCTTGGATTTGACCCCGGTGATCACCCACCGTTTCCACTACACGCAGTTTGAGGAGGGCTTTGCCGCCATGAACAGCGGGAAGTCCGGCAAGGTCATTTTGGATTGGGAGGCTTAACCATGAAGCAGGCATTGAACAAATATACCAAAGAGCTGGAGTCCATCCGGGAGGCCGGCACCTGGAAAGGTGAGCGGGTCATTACCACGCCCCAGAAGTCCCGTATCGACACCACCGAGACCAAGGCCGTGGTGAATATGTGCGCCAACAACTACCTGGGGCTTTCCAATAACCCGGAGCTCATCCAGGCCGCCAAAGACAGCTACGACAAGTGGGGCTTTGGGCTTTCCTCCGTGCGGTTCATCTGCGGCACCCAGGGCGTCCACAAGGAGCTGGAGCAGAAAATGGCCGAGTTTTTGGGCATGGACGACGTCATCCTCTATTCCTCCTGCTTTGACGCCAACGGCGGCCTTTTCGAGACCCTGCTGGGCCCGGAGGACGCGGTGATTTCCGACGAGCTCAACCACGCCTCCATCATTGACGGCGTGCGCCTGTGCAAGGCCAAGCGCTACCGCTACAAGAACAACAACATGGACGACCTCCGCGCCCAGCTGGAAGCCGCCAAAGAAGCCGGAGCCCAGGTGATGCTCATTGCCACCGACGGCGTCTTCTCCATGGACGGCTACATCGCCAACCTGCAGGGCATCTGCGATTTGGCCGAGGAGTTCGGGGCGCTGGTCATGGTAGACGACAGCCACGCCGCCGGGTTCATGGGCGACACCGGCCGGGGCACCCCCGAGTACTGCGGCGTGCGGGAGCGGGTGGACATCATCACCGGAACCTTCGGCAAGGCCCTGGGCGGGGCGTCCGGCGGGTTTACGGCGGCTAGGCAGCCCATCGTCGACCTGCTGCGCCAGCGCAGCCGTCCCTACCTGTTCTCCAATACGCTGGCTCCGGCGGTCTGCGCGGCCAGCATCAAGACCTTGGAGCTGCTGATGGCCTCCACGGCCCTGCGGGACAAGGTGCATGAGAACACCGCCTACTTCCGGGAGAAGCTGGGGGCCCTGGGCTTTGACGTGTTGCCCGGCACCCATCCCATTGTGCCGGTGATGCTGTACGATGCCAAGGTCGCCGGAGAGTTTGCCGCGCGGATGCTGGAGAAGGGCGTCTATGTGGTAGGGTTCAGCTACCCTGTAGTGCCCCAGGGCAAGGCGCGGATACGCACCCAGGTGTCGGCGGGACACAGCAAAGAGGACCTGGACTTTGCCGTGCAGTGCTTTAAGGAAGTCAAGGAAGAAATGGGCATCTGATTGTGCTTGACAGAACGGCCGCATACAGTTACAATAGAAAGGATAGGAGTTAAAGGAGGCTGTATGCGTGCAAGGAGTTAAGGGAAGGGTTCTCCCGTTTTTGGCCGTTTTTTTGACAATATTTTTGATGAGCAGCTCCGGGGCGCGGGCAGCGGAAGCTGTCCCGCAAAAGCCCCCGGAGCTCTACGTCTATGACGAGGCCCAGGTCTTGAGCGAGGGCACGAAGGCCGGGGTGATCCAGAAAAGTGGCGAGCTGCAGCAGAAATACGGCGCGCAGGTGGTGGTGTACACCGCCCACAGCCTGCCCGGGGAAAGCTTTGACGGTCGGGTGGCGTACCTGCGGTCGGTGATGGAAGCGTGGGACATCGGCGGCGGGGAGGACCGGGGGCTTATCCTGGGGCTGTCGGTCTTTGACGGCGATTACGAGGCCGTGGCCGGAAGCGGCCTGTCGGAAGAGTTTACCTCGGAGGCCCTGAAAGCCCTGCTGGACGAGCATCTGGAACCGGACTTCCAGGCAGGGTCCTATGACGCGGGGGCCCAGAAGTTCGTGGAAGCCGCCGTGCAAAAGGCCGACGCGTTTTTGGCGGCGTCCCCGGTGGAAAGCCAGCCGGAGGGCGAGGGGACCCAGGCGGCGGTCAGCTTGGCAAAAAAGGACGAGTCGGGCATGGGGCCGCTCTTGTGGGTGCTGCTGGTTTTGGGCGCCATCGTGCTGGTATGCGTGGCTGTGTTTTTTATAAGCGGGGCCAGCAGCCGCAAGAGGGCCGTACATAGGCACAACCCTGTAATCACCCCTTCGCGCACAACCGTGACCCGGCTGCAGGAGACCCGCCCGGCCGTGCAGATTAAGGCGGGGGACCGTTCCACCGGCGTGTACCGGGACCGAAGGCCTCGATAAATTTACGGGAAAGAGAAAAAATAGATTGACAAAATGCCTTATTTTGTTATAAAATAAATGCGGATAAAAAAACTGTAATTTTGCCGGTGCACCGGTGAAATGGTTTACTCTTTCGTAAATTTTAAGGAGGTACGATCATTTATGTCACGCATTGTTTTCACCACGCGGGAAGAGGAGTTGATGAACTTCCTGTGGGACTATGGCGAGCCGCTGACGGCCAACGATATGATCCTGAACTGCAAGGACCACAGCTGGAGCGATAACTATATCCGCGTGATGCTTAGGGCCCTGGAAAAGAAGGGCGCCATTGAGCTTTGCGGCCTGGAGGCTACCCGTACCCAGTACGCCCGGAAGTTCAAGCCCTCCATCCCCAAGGAAGAATTCTACCTCCAATACGTCGTGGGGGCTGGCGTGGATGTCTGTGCCTTTGCCAAGGCGGCGGTCACTCTGGCCGCGAAGTCCAAGGAGGGCAAAAAGGACGAGCTCCTCCAGAAGCTTGAGCAGGTCATTAAGGACGAGGCAAAACAATAAAGATCCCCAAACATAAAACAGCCGGCAAGCTTTTGGGTCCTGCCGGCTGTTTGGTTTTTTATTCTGTTTTACAGCACGCCGTAGTGTTTCAGGGCCAGGAAGATGCCGTCCTGCCCGGTGTGGGCGGTTATGTAGTCCGCGGCGGCCTTGGCCTTCTCCGAGCCATTGCCCATAGCCACCCCGATGCCGGCCCAGCGCAGCATCCGCTGGTCGTTGTCGCCGTCGCCGAAGACCATGATTTCCTCCCGCTTTATGCCGTAGTGGGCCGCCGCCGCGCCGATGCCCACCTCTTTTCCGCCGCCCTGGGGGATGATGTCCTGGATGTGCCCCCCGGCGCTGGTGGGCTCGATGTGCTTCAGGCACTGGATATGCCGCAGATTCTCCGCGCCGTAGACTAGGAATTGCAGCACGGGATGCTTGTCCAGCCGGGCCGGGTCATAGATGCCCGGGGGCGCTAAGTTTTCGCGGGTAAAGTGCCGCACAACCATGGGGCTGTCCACGGCGCAGAAGCTTTCCTCCTCCTCAATGATGAGGCAGGGGAATTCTTTTTCCGACACAATCCGCACCAGCTGCCGGATGTCCTCCGGGTCGTGGGCCATGCGGTGCAGGACGTTCCCGCCGCGCTCCACCACCAGCTGGCCGTTGAGGCTCACAAAGCCGTCAAACGGGAACAAGGGCTCCAGGAACCCCAGCATGGAGGGGATGCGGCCCGTGGCAACAAACAATTTAATCCCTTTTTCCCTTAGTGCATACAGGCTTTCCTTGGTAGACGCGGGCATGACGCTGCCGCCCTCGTGGTCGATGAGCGTGCCGTCGATATCAAAAAAGCAAGCCTTGATTTCCCTATTCATGGTTATTCCCCTTGCCGCTCCTTGTATTTTTTTACGATGAGGTTGGCGCATTTGTACACGTCGCCGCCGCCCAGGGTCAGCAGCAAGTCGCCGGGGGCTGCGTGGGCGATGGCGTAATCCGCCACCTCCTCGAAGCCCTCAAACCAAACGCTGCCCGGCACTTTTTCCGCTAAGTCAGCGGTTTTGATGCCGTATATATTTTCTTCCCGCACGGCCAGGATTTCGGTCATAATCAGGCGGTCGGGGATGGAAAGGGCCTTGGCGAAATCATTAAGCAGCGTGTAGGTACGGGAGTAGGTGTGGGGCTGGAAGATAGCCCAGACCTTGTTATAGCCCATCTTCATGGCCGAGGTGAGGGTAGCGGTGAGCTCGGTGGGGTGGTGGGCGAAGTCGTCGGCCACGGTGACGCCGCCGAAGTTCCCCAGCACCTCAAAACGGCGGTGCACGCCGGTGAAGTTGTGCAAGGCCCGGCAGAGGGCTTCGGGGTCGGCACCCAGACTGTGGGCGCAGGCCGCTGCCGCGATGGCGTTTAACATATTGTGCTGCCCGGGCACGGAGAGCTCCACCCGGCCCAAAGGCTGGCCCTTGTGCATGAGCGTGAAGTCCTCGCAGGTGGAGGGCTCCTCGTTCTGGTCGGCGGGGTAGTAGTCGTTTTGGGGGGAGAGGCCAAAGGTCACCACGTCCCGGTCTACCCCGGCGATGGCTTCCATGGCTTTGGGATCGTCCCCGTTTACCACCAGCAGGCGGCTGGTGAGCTGGGCGTATTTATGGAAGGATTTCACGATGTTGTCCAGGGTGCCGAAGTAGTCCAAATGGTCGGCGTCGATGTTGAGGATAACCGAGACGGCCGGGGCCAGGTGGTGGAAATGGTCCATGTACTCGCAGGCCTCGCAGACCATGGTGCCGCTGTCCCCGGCCCGGCTGTTGCCGCCGATGAGGGGCAGCTTGCCGCCGATGATGGCGCTGGGGTCCATGCCGCACTCTATCAAAATTTGGGTGAGCATGGCCGTGGTGGTGGTCTTGCCGTGGGTGCCGGAAACGCCGATGGTCTGGGGGAAGCGCTGGGTCAGAAGGCCCAGCATCACGGCGCGCTCCAGGGTGGGGAGGCCTTTCTCCCGGGCGGCGGCCAGCTCGGGATTATCGTCCCGGCAGGCGGCGGTATACACGACGGCCTCCGCGTCGCCCAGGTTCTCCGCCTTGTGCTCCGTGAACACCGGGATGCCCATAGCGCGCACGCGGTCCAGGGTGTCCGACTCGTTGCGGTCCGAACCCGTCAGCGTATAACCCGCATGGTGCAGCAGCTCGGCCATGGGGCACATCCCCGACCCGCCTATGCCTACAAAATGAAAACGCTTTACGCGCTGTAAAAGATCCTTATACTGGTTCATGATGTTCTCCTTGGTTTGTTTTCTGCTTACTATTATATTGCAAGTCAGGGGGAAAATAAAGCCCCTTCCGCAAAAAAATTGGAAGGGGCGGCAGATTATATGGTGTTTGTAGGATTCCCGGCCAGCCAGGCGAACAGGTTGTCAAAGACGATTCCGGCGCGCTGCTCCATAGACTCCGCGGAAGCAAAGGCGATGTGCGGGGTCACGATGGTGTTGGGGCTGTGCAGCAGGGGGTGGTCGGAGGACAGGGGAGGCTCGTTCTCGAAGACGTCGCAGGCGGCCCCGGCGATATCGCCGCTGGCAAGAGCCTGGGCCAGGGCTTGGGAATCCACCACGCCGCCCCGGGCCGTGTTGATGAGATAGGCCGACTTCTTCATCTGCTTGAGCTGTTCCGCCCCGATGAGGCCCTGGGTGTCCGGGGTCAGGGGGCAGTGCAGGGACACGATGTCGGACTGGGCCAGAAGCTCCGTAAGGGGGACTTGCTTGTCAATGGCCGGGTCGGAAACCGTGCTGCGGTTGTACGCCAGCACCGTGCACCCAAAAGCCTTGCACAGCGCCGCGACCCGCTTTCCAATGGCCCCGGCCCCTACGATTCCCACGGTTTTGCCCGTAAGCAGATGGCCCACCAGGCCGTCCTTTGTGCCGCCGGAACGCAGGCGCTGTTCGGTCTGGGAGGTGTTGCGCAGAAGCTGGATCATGAAGCTCAGGCACAGCTCGGCCACAGCCTGGGTGGCGTAGCCGGACGCGTTGCTGATGACGATGCCCCGCTGTTTGGCGGCCTCCACGGGGATGTGGTCGACGCCGGTAAAGGCCACGTCGATGAATTTCAGGTTGGGCGACTGCTCCACCACCAGGGGGCTCAGAGACATATTGGCCAGCATCACGGCATCGGCGTCCTTACTGCGGGACACCTGGACGGCGGGATCGGCGTCTTTCGCGAAGGCTGTAAAGGTGTGGCCCATGGCTTCAAGCTTTTGGACGTGCTTTTGAAGGGCCGCATCGGGTACGCCGAGGCCCTCCAGCAAAACGATTTTCATAGGGATTCCTCCTTGACAGGTTGTATGGCGGACTGCACCGCTGTGCGGTAGTCCTTGGGCGTGGAGCCGGTCTGGGATTTGAACTGCTTGGAAAAATAGCTGGAGCTGGAAAAGCCGCAGTCCAGGGCAATGTCGGTGATGGGGTCGTCGGTCAGGCACAGCCGCTGGGCCGCCGTGAAAATGCGCCGGCGCTGCAGGTACTCCATGGGCGAACAGTGCAGGTATTTCTGGAACGCCTTCTGGCACGCCCGGGGGCACAGGCTGATTTCCCGGGAGATGTCCCCCAGGGTGATGGGCTCGCGCAGGTGCGACTCCATCCATTGCAGCACGGATTTCACCCGTTCCTCCTGCTCAGCCGTGGCCTGCCGTGACGGCGACACCTGCCCCTTGTGCCGGGCCTCCATCATCAGCTGGGAGAGGGCTTCCCGCACGGCGAACTCGTAGGCGGGGGGCTCGTCCCGGCACAGCTCCACCACCCGGTGGAAGGCCTGGAAGAACAGGGCGTCCCCGGGGGCCTGGGTGAATTTTATAAGGGCCGGGCCCTCCTCCAGCAGGGGGCGCACGTAGACCGTGTCGAAGACGCTGCCAGGGGCCCCGGCCACGATGCCGGGGTCGAAAAGGAAGGAGCGGTACTGGATGCCCTCCTGGGAAAAATCGAAAGCGTGCAGGGCCTCGGAGTTGATGAAGAAGCCGTCCCCGGCCTTGACCTCGTATTGGATGCCGTCGACGGTCATGCTGGCGTTGCCAGCCAGCATCCAGAAGGCCTCCAGCTCCCGGTGCCAGTGGGAGGGGATGAAGGAAGCGGAAACCCATTGGTTTTGCTCAGTGATGTCGTTTACGATCAGGTCAAAAAAAATGGGGGATGTCTTCGGTGAGCTCCTGGCCTTGGGCATCGATCTTCATGCCCGCGCCCAGATGGGGGTTGCGCAGTATCATGGAAAGCCTCCTAACTGTTCGCTTTTGTTATAGTATACGCCGCAATCGTGAAAGCGTCAAGCCCTATTTTTCTGTATACTGAAATGTAGAAAGCGCCCCAGACCGCGGTTTGAAAGCCCACTCAGCTGCTTTTGTTCCGGGTTCGCTTTCCCGCAAGTTTGCGTACAAGTGGTAACACTTCCTTCAACCCGGGGGCCGTAAGACGGATACGGCCTCCCCGCGCTTTTTATGAGGATGCAGCGCTGGCACGCAAAAGACCCCGGGATTGTGCCCGGGGTTTTTGCTTTTCCTGCGGGGGAAATGGCTTGCGTCCGGCCCCGCGCCGTGGTACAATGTAGAAAAAGGAGGCGTTTTTGTGCCACAAGTGAAATTAGTGTCCTGGAATGTCAACGGCCTGCGGGCCTGCGTGGGGAAGGGGTTCGGCGAATTTTTAGAGCGCGAAGCCCCGAACGCCATCTGCCTGCAGGAGACGAAGATGCTGCCCGAGCAGGCGGATTTTTCCTTTGAAGGGTACGAGGGGTATTGGAACTCGTGCCGGGTGAAGAAGGGGTATTCGGGCACGGCCATCTTTTTAAGGCGCCAGCCGCTGGCGGTAACATACGGCATAGGGATCGAGGAGTTTGACCAGGAGGGGCGGGTCATCTGCGCGGAATTCGAAGGATATTATTTGGTGACCGTGTATACCCCCAACGCCCAGCGGGGGCTGGAGCGTATTGACTTCCGGATGCGGTTTGAGGACGCGTTCCGGCAGTATCTGCAGGGGCTGCAGGAGAAAAAGCCGGTGGTCGTGTGCGGGGACATGAACGTGGCCCACCGGCCCATCGATTTGAAAAACGCCAAGGCCAACATCGGCAATGCCGGGTTCTCTTATGAAGAGCGCGGCAAGTTCGCCGAGCTGCTGGCCTGCGGGTTTGTGGATACGTACCGGCACTTTTACCCCGACCAGGAGGGGGCCTATTCCTGGTGGAGCTATATGTACAATTCCCGCCAGAACAACGTGGGGTGGCGCATCGACTACTTTTTGGCCGACCAGCGCCTGGTGCCGCAGCTGGCCGGCGCCCGGATCTTAAGCGAGGTGCCGGGCAGCGACCACTGTCCCGTGGAGCTGCTATTGACGGAGGAGTCGGTGTAGTGCTATAATAGTTTAAATTCATAAAGTAAGGGAGCGTGGCAGATTTGAACGAAATCAATGAGATCGGCGCGCGGCTGCGGGAGCTGCGGGAGGTCAGCGACTACACCCTGGAGCAGTTGGCCGGCGAGCTGGGCCTGGACGTGGACGTCTACCGGGGCTATGAGGAAAACAGCAAGGATATCCCCATCAGCGTCATTTACGAGGTGGCCAACAAGTTCGGGGTGGATTTCACCGAGATCGTCACCGGCGTGCCGGCCAGGCTGGACACGTACCATATTGTGCGCCGGGGACAGGGGCGGGTGGTCAACCGCAACCCGGAGTACCATTTTGAAGATTTGGCGTTCCGGTATGCGGACAAAATCATGCAGCCGCTGCTGGTGACCCTGGAGCCCACCGACGCTCCTGCCAAGCTCATCACCCACCCGGGCCAGGAGTTCAACCTGGTGCTGGAGGGCACGGTGGTTTTGTGTATCGGCGAGAAGGAGTTCGAGCTGCACGCGGGGGACTCCATCTACTTTAATCCCACCCTGCCCCACGGCCAGCGCTGCGGGGGGGAGGAAAAGGCCCGGTTTGTAACGGTGATAGCGGAATAAAGCACTTGCTGGATGAAGGGAAGAAGAAAAATGGATTTACTTTTGAAGCGCTATATGCCTCGCATCGAGTTTGACAGCTACGAGGATTTTCGGGATAACTATAAAATAAACGTGCCGGAGGACTTCAACTTCGGCTACGATGTGGTGGACGCCTGGGCCCAGGCCGAGCCGGAGAAGCGCGCCCTGGTTTGGGTGGACGAATCGGACGATGAGAAGACGTTCACGTTTACGGACATCCGCCGGCTTTCCAACCAGGCGGCCAACTTTTTCCGGGCCCAGGGGGTCACGCGGGGCTCGGTGGTCATGCTCATCCTGCGCCGCCGCTGGGAGTATTGGGTGTGCGCCACGGCCCTCCACAAGCTGGGCGCGGTGCTGATTCCGGGGAGCCTGCAGCTGACGAAAAAAGACATCGTCTACCGGGGCAACGCCGCGAACATCCACGGCATCGTCTGCGTGGACGACCCCTTTGTTATCTCCCAGGTGGAGGCGGCCCAGGGGGAAATTGGCAGCCTGCAGTTCAAGGCGCTGGTACCGGCGGGCCGTCCGGGATGGCTGGATTTTGACGAAGAGATACAAAAATACCCGGCAGAGCTGGAGCGCGTGCTCACCCGCTGGGACGACATCATGCTGGTATATTTTACCTCCGGCACCACGGGAATGCCCAAAATGGTACAGCATAATTATGCACACCCCCTGGGCCACGTGACCACCGCCCGGTACTGGCAGTGCGTGGAGGAAAACAAGCTGCACATGAGCGTTTCCGATTCCGGCTGGGCCAAGTTCGGCTGGGGGAAAATCTACGGCCAATGGCTCTGCGGCGCCACGATTTTCTGTTACGATATGCTGGGCAAATTCGAGCCGACCCACCTGCTGGAGCGCTTGGAAAAATACAAGGTGACCACCTTCTGTGCGCCGCCGACCATGTTCCGCTTCATGCTCCAGGAGGACGTGTCCAAATATGACTTAAGCGCCATCCACCACTGTGCCACGGCCGGGGAACCCCTGAACCCTGAAGTGGTAAAAAAGTGGAAAGAGCTGACAGGCCTGCAGATTTATGAGGGCTTCGGGCAGAGCGAGGGCCCGGTGCTTTTAGCCAATTTCAAGTGGGTCACGCCCATCCCGGGCTCAACGGGGAAGCCAAACCCGCTGTTTGATATGCAGCTGGTGGATGCGGCCGGGAACCTTTGCGAGGACGGCGAGGAAGGCACCATTGCCATCATGGACGTGAAGAACAAGCCGCCCGTGGGCCTGTTCACCGGCTATTACAAAAACGAACAGATGACGGAGGAAAAGCTGGGCGGTGCCTACTACGATACCGGCGACGTAGCCTGGCGGGACAGCGACGGCTACTTCTGGTTTGTGGGCCGCAACGACGACGTTATCAAGTGCTCGGGGTACCGCATTGGGCCCTTCGAGGTGGAGTCGGCTTTGGTGGAGCATCCCGCCGTGGTGGAGTGCGCCATTACCGGCGCGCCGGACCCCATCCGCGGCCAGGTGGTGAAGGCCACGGTAGTGCTGGCCAAAGGCTATGAGGGCACGCCGGAGCTCACCAAGGAACTGCAAAATTATGTAAAAAAGGCGACTGCGCCGTATAAATATCCGCGTGTGATCGAATATGTCGACGAGCTGCCTAAGACCCTGGGAGGGAAGATCAAACGGGCAGAAATCCGGAAAGCGGACGAGAAATAGAAATGCGCCGCAGGCCGGGGTCGGCCGTGGTGTTAGTGGCCACGGTGGTGCAGCCGGTCAAATAGAGACAAGTGAAGCAGGCCAGGAGGAGGCAGAGCGTCTTTTTCATAAGGAACCTTCTTTCGCAAAAAAAATTACCCGCAGCAGATGCTACGGGTATTTTTTGCGCTATTCGGCAATATATTCGCGGATATGGAAATCCGCGCCAACATTTTCGCAGATGCGCCGGCACTCCTCAATCTCGGCCGGGTCCATGGTGCTCACCACGGTCATGCGCACGTGGGGGACGTTGAGCACGGCATCGGCGGTGAAGCGCAGGATGGCCGGGAAGGCGTCCAGGCCGAACCGGCTGTGGCAGAGGGCGTCATAGCCCTGGGCGGTGCTGGCGTTCAGGCTGACGGACACGGCGTCCACCCGGCCGTCCAGTTCCAGGGACGCCTTGCGCCCGGTGATCAGGTTTGCCAGCCCGTTGGTGTTGATGCGGATGAAGTGGGAACCGTGCTCCCGCAGCCGGTCGCAGAGCCACATCATGTCGTCCCAGCGGCAGGCCGGTTCGCCGTAGCCGCAGAAAACGATCTCATGGTACTGGTTGAGTTCGCGGCCCGACAGGCTTTCCCAAATCTCTTCCTTGGTGGGCTCGCCTTTTTTGTACCACAAATTGTTGGCGTAAAGGCTGCCGTCGCTGTTGTTCCTTAGGCAGAATTCACAACGGTTAGGGCACTGGTTCGTCATATTGACGTAGAGATTGTTCTCATATTCATAGGTGACGCTGGCCCCAAACTTTGGGTCTACTTCTTCGGGTTTACTGCCGTACAGCATGATATCCGCTCCGTTTCCATTTTATGATATTGAAAATAATTCCTTCGTGTTCGCAATGGCAGCGTTGGCCACCACTTGGGGTTCAAGGCCCCGTATCTCCGCAATCCTTTGGATCACGTAGCAAATCAGCGACGAGTCGTTGCGCTTGCCCCGGCAGGGGACGGGGGCCATGTAGGGCGCGTCGGTTTCCACCAGCAGGCGTTCCAGGGGGACAGTACGGGCCACGTCCACGGCGTGCCGGGCATTCTTGAAGGTGACAACGCCCCCCAGCCCGATGTAAAGCCCCAAACCGACGGTTTCCCGGGCCGTTTCCGCGCTGCCGGAAAAGCAGTGCACGACCCCCTTTGGCCGGTACCGCCGGAGGAAATCCAGCGTGTCCGCATGGGCTTCGCGGTCGTGGAAGACCACGGGGAGCCCTAAACGGTTGGCCAATTCCAGCTGCGCGGCAAGCACCCGCTGCTGCTGTTCCTTTGGGCAGGCATCCAGCCAGTGGTAGTCCAGGCCGATTTCGCCCACCGCCACGATTTTGTCCTCGTGCAGCCAGCTTTCAACCTGTGCCAGCCAATCGGCAGGCAGATCCTTTGCGCACTCGGGATGGATGCCCACGGCCCCATAGACATAATCGTAACGCTTGCAAAGCTCCAAAGTAGTCCGGCATCCCGGCATATCGCTGCCCATGTTGAGGATGCCCACCACGCCCTTTTGGGGCAAAATGCCGCTTAAAAGGGCCTCGCGGTCTTCGTCAAACTGCTCGCTGTCGTAGTGGGCGTGGGAATCGAAAATCGGTAAAATATCATTATTCATAGTCACTTATCTTGTATTTCTTTAAGATTTTATTGTACACAACAATAATAACAGGCAATCCGCCCAGGCACGCCACCGTCAGAATCACAGCGGCCGCGTTCGTCCACCAGAAGCTCAGCAGTCCGCAAACCCAGAAGGGCAGCGAGAAAACTATCCACATCCGGCTGTTGGCCCGGTTGTAGGCGGGGATGTCCGAAATGCTTGCCGGGTCGACGGTGCTGCCTGACCAGAACCAGATGGGCTTTTTGTAGTGCCGGGCAAACAAGCCGTAAGCCAAAAAGCCAAGACCGCAAATCCAGCAAGACGTTACCATGACAGCGATTCCAAACCAATTATTGTTCACAAAAAGCCCTCCTTATAAATTTTTCGTGCCTTTGTTAACAAAGCTTCGCGCCGGCCGGGATGCTGTCATCCACCATCAGCAGATGCAGCGCTTCCTCGCCCTTCTCCTTGTGCACGGCGGAGATGAGCATGCCGCAGCTCTCCAGGCCCATCATCTTGCGGGGCGGCAGGTTCACAATGGCCACCAGGGTCTTGCCAATGAGCGCTTCCGGCTCGTACCACTTGTGGATGCCGGAAAGGATCTGCCGGTCGGTGCCGGTGCCGTCGTCCAGGGTAAAGCGCAGAAGCTTGTCGCTCTTTTTCACGGCCTCGCAGGCCTTGACCTTCACGGCGCGGAAGTCGGATTTGCAGAAGGTCTCGAAGTCCACCTTCTCCTCCAGCTGGGGCTCCACTTCGATTTCCGGGACCGGCATATTGGCCAGGCGCTTTTCCTCGGCCTTTTGGATGACCTCCTCCTCGTCCAGGCGGGCAAACAAAATCTCCGGCTTATCCGTGACCTTGCCGCCGCTGGGGTAGAGGCCGGTTTTGTCCAGGTCCTCCCAAGCACGGGGCTGGGCGTTCAGCTGGGCGAAAATTTTCTCGCAGGTGCCGGGCATGAACGGCTGCAGGAGGGAGGCGCCCACGCAGATGGAGTCCACCAGGTTATAGAGCACCGTGGCGAGCCGGGGCTTTTTCTCCTCGTCCTTGGCCAAAGCCCAGGGCATGGTCTCGTCAATATATTTGTTGCAGCGCTTGAACAGCGCGAAAATCTCGGTGATGGCGTCGGCGGCGCGGAGTTCTTCCATCTTGGCGGCGGCCTTGTCCCGGCAGGCGGAAACGAAGGCTTTCAGGTCGTCGTCCACGGGCTCGGTGACGCCGGTATTGGTGACCGCGCCGTCAAAGTACTTATTGCTCATGGAGATGGTACGGTTGACCAAGTTGCCCAGGATGTTCGCCAGGTCGGAGTTGTTGCGCTCGGTGACCAGCTCCCAGGTCAGGTTGCCGTCGTTTTCGTAGGGCATTTCGTGCAGCACGAAATAGCGGACGGAATCCACGCCGAACACGTCTACCAGGTCGTCGGCATAAATGGTGTTGCCCTTGGACTTGCTCATCTTGCCGCCGTTCATCAGCAGCCACGGGTGGCCGAACACCTGCTTGGGCAGGGGCAAATCCAGCGCCATCAGGAAGATGGGCCAGTAAATGGTGTGGAAGCGCACGATGTCCTTGCCAATCAGATGCAGGTCAGCCGGCCAAAGCTTCTCCATCTTCTCCTCGGAGGGGCCGCCGCAATGGTACCCGATGCCCGTGATGTAGTTGGTCAGGGCATCCAGCCATACGTAGACCACGTGCTTGGGGTCGAACTCCACCGGGATGCCCCAGGTGAAGGAGGTGCGGGACACGCACAAATCCTGCAGGCCGGGCAGCAGGAAGTTGTTCATCATCTCGTTTTTGCGGGACACCGGCTGGATGAATTCCGGGTGGGAATTGATGTGGTCGATGAGCCGCTGGGCATACTTGCTCATTTTGAAGAAGTAGGCCTCCTCCTGGGCGGGATGCACCGCCCGGCCGCAGTCGGGGCACTTGCCGTCTATGAGCTGGCTCTCGGTGAAGAAGGACTCGCAGTCCGTGCAGTACAGGCCCTCGTAGGAGCCCTTGTAGATGTCGCCCTGGTCATAGAGCTTTTTGAAGATTTTCTGCACTTCCTTTTCATGATAATCATCGGTCGTGCGGATGAAATAATCATACGAAGCGTTCATCAGGTCAAACTGGCCCTTGATAACAGCGGCGACTTTATCCACGAATTCCTTCGGCGTGATGCCCTCCGCCTGGGCCTTCAGCTCGTTTTTCTGGCCGTGCTCGTCGGTGCCGGTCTGGAACCAGACGTCGTAGCCCTCCATCCGCTTGAAGCGCGCGATGGCATCGGCCAGCACAATCTCGTACACGTTGCCGATGTGCGGCTTGCCGGAGGTGTATGCGATAGCCGTTGTCAAATAATATTTCCCTTTGTTTTCCATATTTTTACTATACCAGCCTTTCAGTCTTCCATTTCGGGTGTATATATCTTAAAAAATCCTGGGCCTTTGGCCCCGGCGCCAGGACATGCCCAGCGCCCTGCACATTCGAAGATGCGCCCTCATTAAATTCGTATACGCAGGCATGTGTACCTCCTTTTTCAGCGGAAGATAAGCGCCGACAACACCGAACCGGCCATCAGCAGCGCCAGCACGGCCGCGACGGTGCGCACGAACAGCCTGCGCCGTTTGTCGTTGTAGCCTTTCAAATCCTATGCCGCCTTTCCTAAAATTTTCTTGCATTCCCACCCATTATAGCAGGTTTTTATGGGAAAATCAACAGCGCGGGTCGACAAATCCGGCGGCATCTGCTATACTTTAAAGAGTTAAAATCCAAAAATGGAGGGGATGCAAGATGGAGGGAAGCCAATGGCCCTACGAAAACCGCAGCGGCCAGGTACAGTCCATGGAGGCCGACGTGCTGGTTTTAGGCGGCGGCGTGGCCGGGTGCATGGCGGCGTATTCGGCGGCCAGGCAGGGGAAGAAGGTCCTTTTGGTGGAGAAGGGTGCCGCCAAGCGCAGCGGGGCCGGAGGGTCTGGCTGTGACCATTGGGAGTCGGCAGCTACGAACCCCTGTTCCACCGTGAGCCCGGAGGAGCTCCTTAAGGCCATGATGGACGACAACGACGGCTACAACAACGCCATTTCCCACTATATTGAGTGCCGGGAGGGCTGGGACGCCCTGTTGGACATTGAGCGGATGGGCGGCAAGATCCGGGACACGGAGGATGAGTTCAAAGGCGCGGCGTTCCGGGATGACGAGACGAAGCTGATGTTTGCCTACGATTATAAAAGCCGCATCACCCTGCGCATTTGGGGCACCACGTTCAAACCGGCCATGGAAGCCGCCTGCCGCAAAGCCGGCGTCCAGGTAGTCGACCGGGTGATGGCTACGTCCCTGCTCACCGAGGATGGACGTGCGGGGGCCAGATGCATCGGGGCCACGGGCGTGCACACCCGCACCGGGGAGTTTTACGTCTTCCGGGCCAAGGCGGTCATTATGGCCATGTCGCGCCCGGCGCGGGTGTGGCTGTTTTCGTCCGGGCATCCGGGGCTGTGCGAGTTCCGCCCCCTGCAGTGCGCCGGGGACGGCCATGCCATGGGCTGGCGTGCGGGGGCCGAGTTCAACATGATGGAGAAGTCCGTCCGGGCGGAGTTCTCGGCGGCAGGGCGGTCGTTCCCGCCCTACAGCACGGGGAACAACCACAACACCTGGTACGCGGCATCGCTCATCGATGCCACGGGCCGGGAAATCCCCTATGCCGACCGGGACGGCCGGATATTAAAAGACGTGGCGTCACGCTACCAGCCCGTAGAGGGGCAGGACTTTTTCCTCAAGGGCGGGGCGATTACCCAGGCCAAGTATGAAATCGAGGGCCCGGAGACCCTGCCCTACGAGGAGCTGCAAAAGCAGGGCTACAAGCTGCCCTTCTATGCCGACCTGTCCAATTTGCCCGAGCTGGAACGCAAGGTCATCTGGGGCATGATGGTGGGCCAGGAGGGCAAGACCCAGGTGCCCGTCTACCGCCATTTCACAGAAGCCGGGTTCGACCCCGAACGCCACGTGCTGCAATGCTATGGGGTCGGGTGGACAAGCGCCGAGTTCCTGCCCCAGGAGCGCCAGCTCTTCGGCCTGCCCGGGGGCTTCATGAACGACTGGGACTTGATGACCAACCTGCCTGGGCTGTTCGTGGCCGGGGACGCCCTCTTTGCCTCGGACTGCTACGGCCACGCGGCGGCCACGGGCTCGTATGCAGGGCGCAAGGCGGCGGCTTACGCGGGGAAGCAGGCGGCGTTTATAGAGCCGTGCGGCGACCAAATCGAGCAGGAAAAGCGGCGGGTGTATGCGCCGCTCACGGCCGACCCCGCCCAGGGGGCCAGCTGGAAGGAGCTGAACGAGGCCATTGCCAAGGCCATGCAGAACTACTGCGGCGAACAGAAGCGCGACGAGCTCCTGCTGTCCGGCGTGGAGCTTCTGGAGCGCTACGAGCGGGAAATCGTGCCCAAAGCCTACGCCGCCAACCCCCACGAGCTGACCCGCCTTTTGGAGGTGTTCGACATCCTGACGGTGGCGCAGGTCATATTGCAGGCGTGTTTAGCTAGGCGGCAGTCCTGCGGGAAGCTGGAGTTTGTCCGCTCGGACGGCGACGGGGCGGAGCCCGCGCCCTTTATCTGCATACGGCAGGAGGGCGGGAAGGTCTTCCGGAGGGAAGTCCCGCTGGACTACGCCGGGGACGTAAAGGCCAATTATGAAAAACATAACCGCGACTACATCGAAGAAAAGGGGGCGGCAGTATGAACGGGTTCCGGTTTCGGCAGACGCCGCCTGCGGCACCGATCCGCTTTGACGAAGAGAAATGCGTAAACTGCGGCCGCTGCATGGAAGCGTGCATGATCGACGTGATGCTGCCCGGGGACAAGCACCCCGTGGCCGCTTACCCCGACGAGTGCTGGTACTGCGGCTGCTGCGTCATGGAGTGCCCCACAGGGGCCATCCGCCTGCACCACCCGCTGATGAACCAGACCCGGTGGGTAGAAAAGGCAAGCTTGCTGAAAAACAATAAGGAGTGATACCGTTGGCAAACTATGAGCTTTTGAAGGAGCTGACCCAGGCCTGGGGCGTAGCCGGCCGGGAGAAAAACGTGCGGGCTATTATTTTGCGGGAGCTGGAAGGTTTCTGCGACGAGGCCCGGGTGGACAACATCGGGAACATCATCGCCCTGAAGAAGGGGCGCGGGGGAGAAGGGTCGAAGAAGATCATGCTCAGCGCCCACATGGACGAGGTGGGGATGCAGGTCAAGAAGATCCACCCGGACGGGAGGCTGCAGATGTGCAAGGTCGGCTGGGTGTGGACAAGCGCTCTTTACCACGACCAGGTGGTGTTCCAGAACGGCACCGTGGGCGTGGTGGGCTGCGCCGACATCGAGGGGGCCAAAAATGACTGCGGCAAGCTGTATGTGGACATCGGCTGCACCACCAAGGAGGACGCCGAGAAGTACGTAAAGGTGGGCGACTACTGCGGCTTTGTGGGGCCCTGGTATGAGCTGGCAAACGGGCGCATCAGCGCCAAAAGCTTTGACGACCGGGCCGGGTGCTTTATGCTTTTGGAGGCCCTGAAGCGCAACAAGGGCGACGGCCCCAACGACGTCTACTACGTCTTCTCCGTGCAGGAGGAGGTGGGCTGCCGGGGCTCGAAGACAGCGGCGGCGCAGATAAAGCCGGACATGGGCATCTCGGTGGACGTGACCCCCGACCACTTTTACCCTTGCGACCTGGAAGGCTGCAATGCGGTGGGCGACGGCATCAGCGTCACCCTGGGCGACCCCAGCGCCATGCTGGACGAGTACCTGGTAGACGAGATGCTGGCCTGCTGTGAGGAGAACCACATTCAATACCAGCGCGGCGTCATGGACCGGGGCGGTACGGACGCCAGCAGCATCAACCTCTCCGGCGAGGGGGTGCGGGTGGCTGGCATTGCGCTGGTCGACCGCTACCCGCACTCCAAGTGTTCGGTGATCGCGAAGGAAGACGTGGAGGCCGGCATTGAGCTGGTGCATTGCTACACGCACCGGGAGTTTGTGTTTTGAGATATGAAAAAATATAAGTTTGGCTTTGATGTGGGAGGGTTGCTGCTGTTTGCGGCCATCATGATACCGAATTTGATTTGGTTTGCGATCCCCGCGCCAAACGACGTGATGCGGACAGCCGCCACGAACCCTGTGCTGGATACAGTTTCGTCTGTAAGCCAGGCGGCGTTTGTGGCGGCGCTTTGCTTCGTCGTGCGGCGGGAGCGGGGGAGACGCCGGAAGGGATTATGCCTTGCGGCCGTTTTATGCGTACTGGTTTACTTTTTGGGATGGATTTTTTATTACGCTGGGTTTGCCGGGCGTCCGGTACTCTTGCTTTTGAGCGCCGTTCCCTGTGCGGCATTTGCCCTTTACGCGGTCGAACGAGCGAATTTCATAGCGCTGACCCCGCTTTTCATTTTCGCGGTGTGCCACATAGCCCCTTTCTTGTAGGAACAAAATTTCGGAAAACCCCTTGATTTTTCAGAACGTTTGTTTTATAATAGGGGCAAAGGAGGGGCGCGCATATGGAAAACGGCATACTTCACGTAGACATGAATAATTTTTATGCGTCAGTCGAGTGCCTTTTCGCCCCCCAGTACCGGGACGTTCCCATGGCGGTGGCCGGGGACGAGAAAAGCCGCCACGGCATCATTCTGGCGAAAAATATGCTGGCCAAGGAAAAGGGCGTCAAGACCGCCGAGCCCATCTGGCAGGCCAAGCGCAAGTGCCCCGGCCTGCAGATTCTGCCGCCCCACCACGAGCGTTATGCCCACTATTCGAAGCTGGCCAAGGAAATCTACTGCCGCTACACCGACCGGGTGGAGAGCTTCAGCCTGGACGAGTGCTGGCTGGACGTCTACGGCAGCGGGAGCCTGTTCGGGGATGGGGAGGAGATCGCCCACAAGATACGCCGTCAGGTGAAAGAAGAACTGGGGCTGACGGTTTCCATCGGCGTTTCGTACAACAAGGTCTTTGCAAAATTGGGCAGTGACTACAAAAAACCGGACGCCGTCACCGTGTTCGGGCGGGATTCCATGGAGCCGGTCATCTGGAAAATGCCCTGCGACGCCCTGCTTTTCGTGGGCCCCCGCACCGCCAAAACCCTGCAGAAATTTGGCCTGCACACCATTGGCGACATCGCCCGGATGCAGCCCAAAGCTATGAACCAGATGCTGGGCAAGCTGGGCGACACCCTCTGGCGCTACGCCAACGGCCTGGACGACGCGCCGGTGACGGCCCTGGGGGAGGAGCAGGAGGTCAAGACCATTGGCAACAGCACCACGCTCCCTCACGACATCACCACCGAAAGCGAGGTGCGCTGCGCCTTTTTGGACTTGGCGGAGACCGTGGCGGCCCGGCTGCGCAAGCACGGGATGAAGGCCGGGGAAGTGCAGATCACCGTGCGCAGCGCTGATTTTGAGGAGTACCAGCGCCAGCGCAGGCTGCCCGTGCCTGTGTGCGATTCCCAGTCCCTTTACCGGGCGGCGATGGAGCTTTACCGGGCGGAAAACAAGCGGTGGGCCATCCGCCTGCTGGGCATCCGCGCGGGGCACCTAGTGGATGCCGGGGAGACCCAGATGAGCCTGTTTGCCCAGGAGGACGGGGCCGAGCGCCGGGAAAAGCTGGAGAGTGCGGTCGACCAGCTGCGGTCGCGGTTTGGCAAGGACAGCGTGGGCCGGGCCCTGGGCTTGGAAAGGGGGGAGAAGCCGTGAACTTGATGGAAAAACTGGAAATCCTCACAGATGCCGCCAAATACGATGTGGCCTGCACCTCCAGCGGCGTGAACCGCCCCGGCATGCCCGGCAAGCTGGGCAACGCGGTGAAGGCCGGCATCTGCCACAGCTTTGCGGCGGATGGTCGGTGCATCTCCCTGTTGAAGGTGCTCATGAGCAACGACTGCGCCTTCGACTGCTCCTACTGCGTGAACCGGGTCAGCCAAGACGTCAAAAGGGCCAGTTTTACCCCGGAAGAATTGTGCAGGCTGACCATAGAGTTTTATCGCCGCAACTATATCGAGGGGCTGTTTTTGAGCTCGGCCGTGGTGAAAAACCCCGACTACACCTGCGAGCTGATGCTGCAAACCCTGCGTATGCTGCGGGAAAAAGAAAATTTCTGGGGCTATGTTCACGTGAAAGCCATCCCCGGCGCCGACCCGGTTCTTACAGAAAAACTGGGTTTTTATGCAGACCGCATGAGCGTCAACATCGAACTGCCCTCCCAAAAGAGCCTGAAGCTTTTAGCCCCCCAGAAGAGCAAGGAGAAGATCCTGGCCCCCATGGGGCAGATCCGCGACGGCATCAAGGAGAACGCCACGGACATCGTGCGGTACAAGGCTGCGCCCCGGTTCGTGCCGGCGGGGCAGTCGACGCAGATGATTATCGGGGCCACGCCGGAGAGCGATTGGCAAATCCTAAACCTGACGGAAGGATTATATAAAAAGTACAGTTTGAAGCGCGTGTTTTTTTCCGCCTATATGCCCGTGGTGGAGCACCGCAATCTGCCCGCCAAAACCACGCCGCCGCCCCTTTTGCGGGAACACCGCCTCTACCAGGCCGACTGGCTGCTGCGCTTTTACGGCTTTGAAGCCCGGGAGATTTTAGACGACGATCACCCCGATTTCGACCCGGCTTTAGACCCCAAATGCAACTGGGCGGTGCACCACATGGAGTGCTTTCCCATCGAGGTCAACCGCGCGCCTTACGAGATGCTGCTGCGGGTGCCGGGCATCGGGGTCAAGAGCGCCATGCGCATACGGTCGGCCCGGCGGTGCGCCCAGCTGGATTTCGACGGCCTGAAAAAGCTGGGGGTGGTGCTCAAGCGCGCCCGGTATTTCATCACCTGCAAGGGCAAAAGCATCTCGCCGCTGCCCATGGACAACCCGGCGGTCATCGCGGGGGCCATCCGCGAGCGTGGCTTTTCCCAGACGCCCATCGGCGCGCCGGAGCAGCTTTCGCTTTTCGACCCGACGCCCCGGGACAAGGTTCAGTGCCTGACCGGGCAAATATGAATGATTATGCAGATAATATACAGATACGACGGCAGCTTCCCAGGCTTTTTGTGCTGCGTGGCCCAGTGCTTTTTTGACAAGTCCCTGCCAGCGGGAATCGAGCCCCTGGACGAGCCCCAGGCCACCCTGTTCCCCCTGCGCGAGGTGGAAACCGACCCCGCCCTGGCTGCGCGGCTGGAGCGCTCCATTACCGGGCGCATCTCCCGGCAGGCGTGGGGCATGGTGCAGCAAGGGTTTTTGACCTGCATGGAGGAAAAGGAGATGCGGCTTCTGCGGTTCATCCTGCTGGGGTACAAGGTGGGGCCGCAGGTGGTGCGGCTGTCCACCAACCGGGACGTGCACGCCATGGACAAGGCGCTTCTTTATTTGAAAAACGAGGCCCATTACCACGTGGAGTTCCTGCGTTTCACCGATTACGGCGAATTTCTAGGGGCGGTCATCACGCCCAATAACACAGTCCTGCCGCTGATCGCCCCGCACTTTTGCGAGAGGTTCAACACCGAAAACTTCATGATTTACGAGAAGACCCACCAGATGGGCTTCCTCCACCAGCGGGGCGGCCGCCGGGAATTTTTCCAGGCGGACAGCATCCAGTTCCCGGAGCTGCTTCAGGAGGAGAAGGGGTTCCGGGCTCTGTGGCGCGCCTATTACGAAACCGCCGCAGTCGAGGGCCGGGTGAACCCAAAACTGCGGCGGGGGCATATGCCGATGCGCTATTGGCCAAACATGACGGAATTTCAGAAAGATTAGCCTTCTGCCATTTCAGCAATGGGGGTGCCGATGCAGTTTTCCGGCAGGGGCACGGAGAAGGTCTTGCAGATGGTTGCGCCCAGGTCGGCGAAGGCGGGGCGGTCCTCCAGCCGGGCCGGGGACTGGCCGGGAGTGTAGGACAGCAGCGGCACCATTTCGCGGGTGTGGTCGGTGCCGGGGTGGGTGGGGTCGTTGCCGTGGTCGGCGGTGATAAAGAGCTTGTCGCTGGAGCCCAGCAGCGGCAGCAGGGCGCCCAGCTTTTCGTCGAAGCGTTCCAGCTCCCGGGCATAGCCCTGGGGGTCGCGGCGGTGGCCCCAGAGGGCGTCGAAGTCCACCAGGTTTGTGAAGCACAGGCCGTGGAAATCTTTTTTCGCTATGTCTATGGTCTGTTCCATGCCGTGAACACTGCTTTCCGAATGGTGCGAATCCGTGAGGCCCTGCCCAGCAAAAATATCGCTGATTTTGCCCACGCCAATGACGTCGAGGCCTGCGTCCTTGAGGGCGTCCAGGGCGGTGGGGCCGGGGGGCGGTACGGCGTAGTCCCGGCGGTTGTGGGTGCGCTTGAACTGCCCTGGCCCTCCCACGTAGGGCCGCGCAATGACCCGCCCGACCTTCCAGGGCCCGTGCAAGGTCAGTTCCCGGGCGATCTCGCAGCAGCGGTATAGTTCGTCCAGGCCCATGGCCTCCTCGCTGCCGCATATCTGCAAAACCGAATCCGCCGATGTATACACGATGAGCTCGCCTGTCTCCAGCTGCCGGGGCGCGAGCTCATCTAATATTTTTGTGCCGCTTGCCGCCTTGTTGCCGATGATCCCCCGCCCGGTGCGCCGGGAGAGCTCGTCCAAAAGCTCCTGGGGGAAGCCCGTTTCCGTGAACGTCTGAAAGGGCGCGGTGGTGTGGATGCCCATCATTTCCCAGTGGCCGGTCATGGTGTCCTTGCCGGCGCTGGCCTCCCGCATCCGGGCGACGCGGCCGCTGAATTTCTCAGGCGCGTCCGGCAGAGGGCAGACCTCGCCCATGCCCAGCCCCATCAGGTTCGGGATGCGCAGGGGCCCGGCCGCTTCGTGTATGTGCAGGAGCGTGTTGGCCCCCGCGTCGCCGTAAGAGGGCGCGTCGGGCATGGCGCCGATGCCCAGGGAATCGAGTACAATGACAAAAATGCGCTGCATAAGGGTAGCCTCCCAGTCTTTTTCTTTGATTATACCCCAAACCGCGCCATTGGGCAAGCCGCTTTATTCTGTTTGACTGTCCGCCCTCCCCATGATATAATGGCAGGAAAAGGAGGGATTTCCCTATGAATATGACACTAGGCGCTCAACTTTACACGCTGCGTATGTATACCCAAACCCCCGAGGATTTGGACTGCAGCCTGGCCCAGGTGGCCAAAATGGGCTATGAGACCGTCCAGATTTCCGCCATTGGGCCCATCCCGGCGGAGAAGGTCCGGGAGCTTTGCGACAAGCACGGGCTGAAAATCGTGCTCACCCACACCGACCCCGTCCGCATCCTGCGGGACACTGAGGCCGTCATAAAAGAACACGACATCATGGGCTGCGAGTACATCGGCATCGGCATGATGCCCGAAAAGTACCGCTCGCCCGAATGGCTGGCGCATTTCGCCCAGGACTATAAGGAACCGGCGAAAAAAATCGCGGCGGCGGGAAAGCGGCTCATGTACCACAACCACAATTTGGAATTCCAGCGGTTCGGCGGCAAGCTCATTATGGAGACCCTGATGGAAGCGTTCACCCCCGAAGAAATGGGCTTTACCCTGGACACCTATTGGGTGCAGATGGGCGGCGCAGACGTCTGCGATTGGCTGAAAATCCTCAAGGACCGCATCCCCTGCGTGCACCTGAAGGACATGGCCGTGCAGGGCATGCAGCCCATCATGGCCCCGGTGGGCGGGGGTAACCTGCCTTGGGAAAAGATTTTGGGCATCTTAAAAGAGCAGGGCACCACCCAGCACCTGCTGGTGGAACAGGACATCTGCCAGGGCAGCCCCTTCGACTGCCTGGAGCAAAGCTATCAATATATTAAAACAATACTGGATGGGGGCAAATAAAATGCAGAAAACAGAGAAGGCGGTCATAACCGTCATTGGCAAGGACATGGTGGGCATTTTGGCAAAGGTCAGCGCCCTGTGCGCCGAGAAGGACGTGAACGTGCTGGAGGTCACCCAGTCCATTTTGCAGGACTTGTTCGTGATGGTCATGCTGGTGGACATCACCAAGGCTACGGTGCGGGTGGCCGATTTGGCCGACATCTTCGACGAGCTGGGGGAGAAAATGGATCTCAAGATTCACATTATGCACGAGGATATCTTCAATTCCATGCATAAGATTTAAGGGAGCCGCTTATGGAAATCAGAAAAGCAGTGCCTGCCGACCTGCAGACGGTAAGCAGGATTGTCCGGGATACGATCACGGCGGTGTACCCGCATTATTACCCCAAAAGCATCGTGGAGTTTTTTCTGGGCCTGCAAAGGGAAAGCAGGATTTTGGAGGATATACAGGCAGGAAATGTATATCTGCTGGAGGACGTGGGCACGGTGACCCTCCACCAGGATGGACTGCACCGCCTGTTTGTGCTGCCCGGGCACCAGGGGAAAGGGTATGGCCGGGCCCTGCTGGATTTTGGGGAAGAGGCCATAGGCCGCCAGTATGGGAAAATCGTTTTGGATTCCTCCCTCCCCGGCAAGGCTGTGTACCTTAAACGCGGATATAAAGTGACAGAATATAAGACCGAACGCATGGAAAACGGCGACGTCCTTTGCTGGGACGTGATGGAAAAGATTTGGGACAAACCAACCAAGGGGGAATGATTTTGAACACAAGTGAAATCCTAGAAACCATAAACATGATCGACAACGAAGACCTGGACGTGCGCACCATCACCATGGGCATCTCGCTGCTGGACTGCATCCACCCGGACGGCGAAAAGGCGGCGGTGGCCATCTACGACAAAATCTGCCGCTACGCCGAAAAGCTGGTGCAGACCGGCGAGGACATCAGCCGCCAGTACGGCATCCCCATCATCAACAAGCGCATTTCCGTCACGCCCATTGCCATGGTGGCGGGAGCCTGCCCCACTATGTCCCCGGTGCGGTTTGCCAAGGCCCTGGATAAGGCCGCCCGTACCGTGGGGGTCAACTTTATCGGCGGATACTCGGCGCTGGTGCACAAGGGCTTTGGACCCGGCGACTACGCCCTCATTGAGAGCATTCCCGAGGCCCTGTCGGAAACGGAGCTGGTGTGCTCCTCGGTGAACGTGGGCACGACAAAAGCCGGCATCAACATGGACGCCGTGGAAAAGATGGGCCGGGTGGTCAAAGAAACCGCCGAGCGCACCGCCGACCGGGAGTGCATCGGCGCGGCGAAGCTGGTGGTCTTCTGCAACGCGCCCGAGGACAACCCCTTCATGGCAGGGGCGTTCCACGGCCCCGGCGAGCCCGACTGCGTCATCAACGTAGGCGTGTCCGGCCCCGGCGTGGTGAGGGCGGCCATCAAGAAGGACGGCCAGGGCAAGAACCTGACGGAGATTGCCGAGCTTGTAAAGCGCACGGCGTTCAAGATTACCCGCATGGGCCAGCTGGTGGCCCAGGAGGCCTCCCGCAGGCTGTGCGTGCCCTTTGGTATCGTCGACCTGTCGCTGGCCCCCACGCCGGCTATCGGCGACAGCGTGGCCTATATATTGGAAGGCATGGGCCTGGAGCAGTGCGGTGCCCACGGCACCACGGCGGCGCTGGCCCTCTTGAACGACGCGGTGAAAAAAGGCGGCGTCATGGCGTCCTCCAGCGTGGGGGGATTGTCCGGCGCGTTCATCCCGGTGACCGAGGACGCGGGCATGATTGAAGCTGCCCGCAGCGGGTGCCTCACCCTGACAAAGCTGGAAGCCATGACAGCAGTGTGCTCGGTGGGCCTGGACATGATTTGCATCCCCGGCGACACCACCCCCGAGATCATTTCCGGCATCATCGCCGACGAAGCCGCCATCGGCATGGTCAATTCCAAGACCACCGCCGTGCGCGTGATTCCCGCCGTAGGCAAGCAGGCCGGGGAAGAGCTGGACTTCGGCGGGCTTTTGGGCATGGGGCCCATTATGGACGTGAACCCGGCGTCCCCCAGCGTATTCATCCATCGCGGCGGGAGGATACCGGCCCCGCTGCAGAGCCTGAAGAATTGAGAGGTCAATATGGAATCTTTGCGGGAACTATATAGGATAGGCCGCGGGCCGTCGAGCTCGCACACTATGGGGCCCAGCTTTGCGGCCCAGCGTTTTAGGGAGGCGTTCCCCCAGGCCGACGGCTTTCGGGTGACCCTGTACGGGTCGCTGGCCAAGACGGGCAAGGGGCACCTTACGGACACGGCCGTGGTGGAAGCCATGGCCCCGCTGCCCACCCAGGTGGTGTTTGACATGGAAACGGAAGACCTGCCCCACCCCAACACCATGGAGCTGACCGCCCTCAAAGGCGGCGAACCCCTGGGGACGTGGCGGGTGTTCAGCGTGGGCGGGGGGAAGATCACCCTGGAGGGCCAGCCCTCCGCCGACCCGCCCCAGGTGTACCCCCTCCAGCATTTTGCGGACATCAAGGACTATTGCCGGGAGCGGGACATGTTCTTGTGGCAGTACGTAGAGGAGTGCGAAGGGCCTAAAATCTGGGACTACCTCTCGGAAGTGTGGGAGGTTATGAAGGAGGCCGTGTACCGGGGCATCCGCAAGGACGGCGAGCTCAAAGGCGGCCTGGGCGTCCAGCGCAAGGCCATGTACCTCAACCGCCAGCGCCACATGGACGAGAGCAAGCAGACCCGAGAAAACCGCAAGGTCTGCGCCTACGCCTTTGCCGTCAGCGAGGAGAACGCCGGGGGCGGCACTATCGTCACCGCGCCTACCTGCGGAGCCTGCGGCGTGCTGCCGGCGGTGCTGGTCTACAAGCAGGAGGAGATGGGCTTCTCCGACCGGGCCATGCTCAAGGGGCTGGCGGCGGCGGGGGTCATCGGCAACGTGATCAAGACAAACGCCTCCATCAGCGGCGCGGAGTGCGGGTGCCAGGCCGAGATCGGCAGCGCGTGCTCGATGGCGGCGGCCGCCCTGGCGGAAGTCTACCACATGGACTTAGACCAGATCGAGTACGCCGCCGAGGTGGCCATGGAGCACCACCTGGGCCTGACCTGCGACCCCATCG
>CANTDZ010000007.1 GCA_947652665.1 uncultured Clostridia bacterium | reverse complement strand
GCCCGGATGGAAAGGGACACCCGGTGCTTGTCAAAGTCGATCTCGGTGATCTTCACGCGCACTTCATCGCCCACCTTCAGCACGTCCTGGGGCTTCTCAATGCGGTGGTCGGCGATCTGGGAAATATGGATCAGGCCGTCAATGCCGGGGATCACGTTGGCAAAGGCGCCGAAAGCGGTCATGCCCACGACCTTGGCGTCGCAGACGGTGCCCACGGGATACTCGTTCTCCAGCTTCACCCAAGGGTTGTCCTCCGGACGCTTGTAGCCCAGGGAAATCTTGCCGGCCTCGCGGTCCAGGCTCTTTACGTACACGTCCACGGTGTCGCCTACATTCACGACCTCGCTGGGATGCTTGACGCGGTTCCAGGAGAGCTCGGAAATATGGATCATGCCGTCTACGCCGCCCAAATCGACGAAAGCGCCGAAATTGGTCAGGGACTTGACGGTGCCGGTGAAGGCCTGTCCTTCCTCAATGGTCTCCCAGAACTTCTCCTGGGCGGCCTTGCGCTCCTCCCGGAGCACGCTGCGGATAGAGCCCACCGCGCGGCGGCGCTGGCGGTTGACTTCGATGATGCGGAAGCGCACCTCGGTGCCCATAAGGGCGTTCAGGTCCTCGCCGCGGCTGGCGGTCGCCTGGGAAGCGGGCACGAATACGCGCATAGCGCCCTTGAGGACGATCACGCCGCCCTTTACGACCTCGATAACCTTGCCTTCCAGAATGTCGCCATTCTCCTGGGCCTCCTGAATCTCGTCCCAGCCCTTCATGGCGTCCACGCGCCGCTTGGAGAGCATGATGGTGCCCTCCTGGTCGTTGGTCTTCATGATGAGCAGGTCCATTTCGTCGCCCATCTTCACTACATCTTCGGGCTTCACGCTGGGATCGTTGGAAAGCTCGTTTGCGGGGATGAACCCAGCCTGCTTACGACCCACATCCACATACACTTCCGTGGGGGAGATGCCCACAACAACGCCGTGCACCTTCTCATCTGTATTTAAGCTTTTGAGGGATTCCTCCAGCATTTCCTCAAAATTCTGCTCGTTGTTGTTTACTTCTGACATGGTAACCAGTACCTCCTTTATAATGCTTGCCGGGGTCGATGCCCCCGCAGTGATGCCAATGCGCAGTCCGGCCGGAAAAGCGGGCAGCTCGTCCGCCCTTTCTATGAGGTACGTCTCACAATATTCAGCGCAAATATCGCGGAGTTTCGCCGTATTCGAGCTGTCCCGGCCCCCGATGACCACCATCCGGTGGCATTTTTGGGCCAGGGCCTTTGCCTCTTTTTGCCGCTTCGCAGTTGCATTACATATTGTAGCAAAAAACGCGGCGTTTGTACATACTTTTTTGAGGATTCCCAAACAAATTTGCCACTCTCCAGTATGAAAGGTGGTCTGGGCGGCCACTGCTATAGGCAATTTCGCCAAATCCGGCCGCTCTTTTAGCAGTTCCTGGAGCTCCCGCGCCCCCCTGCATACCAAAAACTCCCCTGTACAGTGCCCGGTGGTCCCCCGTACCTCTGGGTGGTCCCGGTCACCAAAGAGCAGAAACAGGCGCCCTTGCCGCCCGGCATCGGCGGCAATCTGATGGAGTTTTTTTACGGACGGGCAGGTGGCGTCCACACAGGGAAGGGAAAGGCGCCCGATCCTTTCCTCCACGGCCCGGGACACCCCGTGGGAGCGGATCACCAGCACGTGCCCCGGCGGGGCCTCCTCCGGCGCATCCACCACGACCACGCCCCGGCCCTGCAAATCCTCGGTCAGCACGGGGTTGTGGGCGATGGGCCCCAGGGTCGCGGCCCTTTTCCCCTCCTCCAGGAGCCGGTAGACCGCGCCCACGGCCCGGTCCACCCCAAAGCAGAAGCCTGCGGATTTTGCCACCTCTACCTGCAAATCAGCCTTCCCCCTCTCCCGTGCCATCGCTTACGGGCACCCCGAACTCCCGGAGGGAATCCGCCCGCAGCGCGGCAATCCGCGCCATGATCTTCCGGCTGGCCCGGCGCAGCTGCATACTGGAATCGTCTTCCATCTGCAGCTCTTCAAAAGGGATAGGCTTGCCGAATTTCACCGTGGTGCGTTTGAATTTTTTCGGGGGCCTGCCGTCCTCTGCGGTGATGCACACCGGCACCACCGGGGCTTTGGTGCGGTAGGCCAGCAGCGCCGCGCCGGTTTTGGGCCGGCCCAGCTCGCCGGTCTTCGAGCGCGTGCCCTCAATGAACACGCCTACAATGGCGTTGTCATCCAATAGGTCATAGGCTTCCTGCAGGGCGTCCGACCCGCCGGAGCCCCGGAGCACCGGGAATGCCCCTAATTTGCGCAGCAGGCCGCCTAAGAAGCGGTTTTGGAAAAGCTCCTCCTTGGCCATGTAGAACACCTGCCGCCGCTGGGATACCCCCAGCATCACCGGGTCGCGTTTGGCCGAGTGGTTTGAGCACAGCAGCACAGGCCCTGTGCGCGGGATGTTCTCCCGCCCCTGCACGCGCATACGGAACACCGGGTAATAAAACAGCGCCAGCAGAAACTGCCCGATGGCGTACAGCCACATCTTCCTCTTGCGATCCCTCTTTATTTTTGCCACATCCTCGCTCCTCTCTGTCATGGGGCTGGGCGCAAGCGGGAAAGCCGGCCTGCATTATACACCCTGTATAATCCAGCCGGACTTTTACACAGAGGACTGCAGGCATATAACACCCCATTTTGTTAAAACCCATTATACCATATGGTGTGACATTTTACAAGAGAAAACAGGTAAAAAATTGAGCCGGGACGAGTCGTTTTTTGTTCTTTCAAAGCACGGTTGAAAAACCATTTTCCAAGTGGTATAATTTCATTATAAAGATATTATAAAACAGGAAAGCTGGGCTGAATATGCAAAACCACACCTTAGAGCCCGTATGGAGCCAGGCCAGCCAGCCCGTGCTGGCCCTGGAGCCCCAGGGGGATTCCTGCCGCGTGCTGTACCAGAACGCAGCAGCCCTCGCCCTCTGCTCCGGCTGCGAAAGCCCCCTGGACGTCCTGCCCGAAGAGGAAACCCGGGCCTTGGCCGATGCCTTGCGCGCCGGGGGCGGCGGGGGCCCCTTCTTCTGCCATATCGGGAACCGCGTGTACGCGGCGCAGCTGATGGATTGGGGCGGCTGGCACCTCTGCCTTTTGCAGGACGCTACGGCTTACTATAATGCCAACCAGGCCGCGCTCAACGAAGCGGTCATGGCCAGCCAGGCCAAGACCAGCTTCCTCTCCGAAATGTCCCACGACATCCGCACGCCCATGGGCGCTATTATCGGGCTGACGGAAATCGCCCTTTCCCAAAAGAACGTACAGCCCCGGGTGCACGAGTGCCTGACAAAAATCAAGGTGGCTTCCGGCCACATGATGTCGCTGCTCAACGAAGTGCTGGATATGTCGCGCATTGAGAGCGGCCGGATCATCCTGCAGCCCGCCCCCGTCAGCGTGGCCGACCTGCTCCATGAGATCCTGATCGTCGCAGGCCCCCAGGCCGACAGTGCCAGCCTTTCCTTCCATTTGGAAATGGGCCGGGTGGAGGAGGAGCGTATCCTGGCCGACAGCGTGCGCCTAAAGCAGGTCTGCCTGAATCTGCTCTCCAACGCCGTGAAATACACCCCGTCCGGCGGGGACGTGGAGCTTTTCTTCGCCATCCTGCCGGACGCGCAGCCCGGGTGGGTGCGCATGGCCGTGCGGGTCAAGGACAACGGCATCGGCATGAGCCCCGAATTCCTGCGCAAGCTCTTTACCCCCTTCGAGCGGGAAGAGAAGCCCACTGTCAACAAGATACAGGGGACAGGGCTGGGCATGACCATCACCAAGAACCTGGTGGAGCAGATGGGCGGCACCATCCGCGTGGAAAGCGAGACCGACAAGGGTTCGTGTTTTACAATAGAAATCCCCTTTGAAGCCGTGCCCGAGGACGACAGCGGGGCTTTTGCGGCCCTGGAGGGGAGGCGGGTCCTGCTGCTGGACGGCGACCCCAAGCAGGGCGAACTGGTCCGGCAGATGCTGGGCTCGCTGCACATGAAAGCCGGCTGGGCTCAGGACGCGGACAACGCGGTGCTCATGCTCAACGACGCCGACCTGGCCGGGGCCCCTTATTCCGCGCTCCTGACGGCGGAGAAGCTGCCCGGCGTGGAAATGATGGCGTTCCTTTCGGAGATCCGCAAGCGCATGGGCGAGGGCTTCCCCATCCTGCTGCTCAGCGGCAGCGACTGGAGCCAGACCGAGTATATGTTCACCCAGGCCGGGGTGGACGGGTTCATCCCTCTGCCGCTTTTCCGCAGCCGCCTGGCCGCTGAGCTGTGCGCGTGCCTGGGTCCGGGCCGCCCCAAGCCGGGCTGGGAGAAAGAGCCCGCCCCGCCGCTGGACCTGTCCCAAAAGCGCCTGCTGCTGGTAGAGGACAACGAGCTCAACCGGGAGATTGCGCTGGAGCTGCTGGGCGGCTCGGGCGTACAGATGGAGACCGCCGAAAACGGCCGGCAGGCTATCGAGCGCTTCCGGGACTCGGAGCCTTTCTATTACGATATGATCCTGATGGACATCCAGATGCCCGTCCTCAACGGCCTGCAGGCCACCCGGGCGATCCGGGCCCTGGAACGGGAGGACGCCAAAAGCGTACCCATCATCGCCATGACCGCCAACGCTTTTGTGGAGGACGTGCAGAACTCCCTGGAGGCCGGGATGGACGCCCATATCTCGAAGCCCTTGGATATGGAAAAGGTGTTTGCGACTATGGAGCGCTTTTTGGGGAGGGACCAAAAATGAAGGAATACCAGCGGCTATACTTAGAAAATTTGCAGCGCATCGTGGCCCTCAACGACCTGGCCGATATGCCCGCAGACGGCGCCGCCTTCCTCCGGCAGAGGCGGGAGCACACTGGCCTGATCCGGGAAATTGTGGAGGAAAACAACGCCATGCTGCGCAGGCAGCTGTTCCCCATGCTGGACGACATCGCTTCGGCAGACGAGGAGGAGATACGGGCGCTGGAGGACTTTGCCGCCCATCTGGGGGCCGGGGGCGCCAACCAGCCGGACCTGGTGCTGCATTACAGTGTGCGGTGCGCGCTGGTCAGCTACGCCCGGAAGTGGGGCAAGCGCGATATGCTCATCCAGCAGCTGTACTGGGCGGGGCTGGCGCTGTTTTATATGCAGGAAATCATCGACCGGTGCGCCAAGGTGCGGTACCGCTGGAAGATGGGCCTGCTGTTCGGCGAGGCCGCTTCCTATATTAAGCACTATGACGAGATTGAGGACCCGGAAACCCGGGGGTACATCCACCGGTCCATGGGGAACCTGTCGCTGGCCTACGGCGGGGCCAACCGGGAGGACGCGGAGAAGAAGCTCAACGCCGTGCGGCGGTCGCTGCACATCCTCAACGACCCGGCCTTCCAGGCCAAGACCCCGGAGCTTCCATGGGACAAGTACATCTATGTGAGCCACCAGGAACGCTCGTCGGCCCTGAACGTACTGCGGGCGGGCATCAGCGACCCCATTGTGCTGGGGGAGGTCATGGCTTCGGCACAGTTTGTACGGGAGTACCAAGAGGAAGACTGCCGCCGGCGGGGCGCAAAGCCCATGGTGCGGTGGCGAATGGGGTACGAGGCCGCCCAGTACCACTGCGGCGTGCAGCCCCTGGGGGACCTCCTGCGCTGGCTGGAGGAAGCCTATATGCAGCGGGACGAATCCGACTACTCCGAGGACGGCATCTACGCCAACATCTCCCTGCCGGCGCTGTATGCCCAGTACATCGACCAAGACGGGAAGTACCGTCTGAAGAAAAAAGAGGTGCTGCTGCACATGTACCGCCAGGTGGCGCAGTATGTGCGCAGCGCGCCGGAGGACCAGGCCCGGGGCATCCTGACTAAATACCTATTGCTGTTTTTAGAAAGCTATGTGGAATACCCGGACGGCATCTTGGAAAAGGACTTCCTCCTGCAGCTGGTGGTCTGCCGCCAGCCGGACGCTTACGTGCGCTTCCGCCTGGCCGCGCAGATTACCCAGCTGATGGCAGTGCATGCCCTGGAATCCCGCCCGGAGCTGCTGGTGGGCGTTCTGGGCTGCCGGGACGTTCAGGAGGTGCACCGGCGCGGGGAGGAAATTTTGCAGTTTGCCTACGACAGCGGACTCCTGCACGACGTGGGTGTACTGGCTTTCAACGACATGCTGGTAAAGTTGGGCCGCAGCTGGCTGGAGGAAGAACGCGAAATGTACCAGTACCACGTGTACGCCGGGGAATACCTGCTGGGCCGCAGCCCCTCCACCCGGCCCTATGCCCGGGCGGCGCTGGAGCATCACCGGTATTACGACGGCTCGGGCGGGTACCCGGCGGATTACGTCCCGGAAGAAGATGCCGGGCAGGTCATCACCGACATGGTTCAGGTGGCAGCGTACCTGGCCCAGGCCACCGACGAGGCCAATCCCCAGAACCGCCATCCCCTCACGGTGGAACAGGCCGTGGAGCAGGTGCGCCGGGGCGCGGGGACCCGCTTCTCCCCGGAAGCGGCCCAGCTTCTGGACGGTTTGGAGGATTCCCTGCAAGCTGGCCGGACGGTGGCTTACGAGGATGCGTTCCGTATTTTGCAAAAACCTGTTGCGCCTTGACGGATTCTGTGCTATTCTATAAGAAGTGAAGTCTGTAATTTTGGAATCCGGAGGATGGGGTATGGACGTTTTTTCACTCTTTACGCTGCTAGGCGGCCTGGCGTTTTTCCTGTATGGAATGCACGTGATGTCGTCCGGGCTGGAGAAAATGGTTGGCGGCAAGCTGGAACGGGTCTTGAAATCCATGACATCCAGCAAGTGGAAGGGCCTGCTTTTGGGGGCCGTGATTACCATTGCCATCCAGTCTTCCTCGGCCATGACGGTCATGCTGGTGGGCCTGGTGAACTCGGGCATCATGCAGCTGAGCCAGACCGTGACGGTCATCATGGGCTCCAGCATGGGCACCACCCTGACGGCCTGGATTTTGAGCGCGGCCGGCATCGAGTCCAGCAGTTTCTTTTTGCAGATGCTCAAGCCCGAATCCTTCTCGCCCATCGTAGCGCTCATCGGCGTGCTGTTCATCATGGGCGCAAAAAGCGACAAGAAAAAAGACGTGGGCACGATTTTGGTGGGCTTTTCCATCCTCATGACCGGCATGAGCTTTATGAGCCAGTCCGTCAGCCCCCTGGCGGAAACCCCGGCTTTCCATGAGCTTTTGGTCATGTTCCAGAACCCCCTGATGGGCGTGCTCATCGGCACGGTGTTTACGGGCATTATCCAGAGCTCGGCGGCGTCCGTGGGCATTTTGCAGTCCTTGGCCATGACCGGGAGCATCAGCCTGAGCATGGCGTTCCCCATCATTACGGGCGCCAACATCGGCACCTGCGTCACGGGCTTGATTTCGGCCATCGGCGCCAACAAGAACGCCAAGCGCGTGGTGGCGGTCAGCGTGTATTTCAAGGTCATCGGCACAGTGATCTGCCTCTCCGTGTTCTATGGGCTCAACGCCCTTTTCCACTTCGACGTGGTGGATGCGCCCATCAGCGCCCTTGGCATTGCGGTGGTGCACACCCTGTTTAATATCATCAACACCTTTGTGCTGCTGCCCTTTGCCAAGCAGCTGGAGCAGCTTGCCAAAATCACCATACGGGAGAAAAACACCAAAGAAGAGCTATTGGACGAGCGCTTGCTCCTCTCCCCCACCTTTGCCATCGCCGAGTGCCGCAAGCTGGCCGTGCGCATGGCCAAGGCTGCCCAGGAATCCATGGTGTCTGCCATCGGGCTTTTGGGTGACTACGACCAGAAAACCGCCGACCGCATCGCCCAGGAGGAAGAGGAGATCGACCTGTACGAGGATAAGCTGGGCACGTTCCTGGTGAAGCTCAGCAGCAAGGACCTCTCCCGGCAGGACAGCAATAACGTCTCCCAGCTGCTGCACGCCATCGGCGACTTCGAGCGCATCGGCGACCATGCGGTCAATATCCTGCGGGTGGCCGGGGAGATACACGATAAGGAGATCCAGTTCTCCGAAAAGGCCCAGGAGGAGCTGGCGGTCATGACCCGGGCCATTATCAACATCATGGGCCTGACCGTAGAGGCCTTTGAGACCAACGATCCGGCTGTGGCCGCGCGGGTGGAGCCCCTGGAGCAGGTCATTGACGACCTGAAGCTGGAGCTGAAAAACCGCCACATCCGCCGCCTCCAGGAAGGCCGCTGCACCATCGAGCTGGGCTTTGTGCTCACCGACCTGCTCACCAACTACGAGCGCGTGTCCGACCACTGCTCCAACATCGCGGTCACCGTTATCCAGATCAAGGATTCGTCGCTGGACACCCACGGGTATCTCAACGAGGTCAAGAACACCGGCGACCCTGCCTTTACCCAGGCTTTTGAATCGTATTCGCTGGAATACCTGCTGCCGGCGTCCTCTTCGTCTGACGGGAAATGATTTTTATATACATAGAAAGGCCGCGTCCCTTTACACTGGGGCGCGGCCTTTTGCCGTTCTTTTTTACGAAGCCTTGCGGCTGGTCAGCACGTTCAGGGCGGATTCCACCTCTTGGGCGGCTGTCTGCTGCTCATTCCGGCCCTTGGCGGCGTCACGCATGGCGAAGGTCTCCCGGACACTTTGGGTCATAGAAAACAGCTTGTCCAGCGTGGGGCACCGGGAAATGTTGGCGTCCAGGAAGAACTCGTTCCATTTGACGATGGCGGGGTCCAGGTCCATGGGCTGGGCGAACACCAACGGCATGTCCATTTCCTTTATATTCACGATGCTGATGTTGAACTCGTTCACGCCGATGGCTTCCCGCATCTCCTCCTCGGTTATCATGCCCATTTCGCGCATGGTGTCCAGAGTGTAGATGCGCTCCATGACGGAGAGCTGCCCAGAGAAATTCCGCCGCAGATAGGCGCGGTTCTCTTCCGTGTCGCCTTTGCTTTCAGGCAGGTACTGGGGCGGCTGGGTGGCTTTCCAGGCATAATAGTCGTCCATCAGCTGCTTTTTAGGGTCGGTGGGGGCACGCAGGGTGCCGCCGGCGCTATTCAGCAGCTCTTGGAAGGACATACCCATCAGGCTTTCAGCGACGGCGTTTATATCGCTCTTGGCGGTGCCGGCGCAGGAGGAATAAATGTTCCACATGCTTTGGGAGAGGAAGGTCAGGTCAATCATACAGAAACACTCCTTTCGTCTTTTCAAAGCCCTAGGAAGCCTTGCGGCTGGTGAGGGTGTTTAGGGTGGACTGGATGTCCTCTGCCAGCTCCTGGCCCCCGGTGGGCCGGGCTGGCTGGGCGTTGTTGTAGAAATCCCGCACATCGTCCACAACGTCATACAGGGCGCTGAGGTTGGTGCGCCAGGCGATGTTGGACATGAAGAAGAAGTCCACCCACTTCTGCATATCCGGGTCGCGGGTGGGCATACCGATGCCGTGGTAGGCAGCCCCATTGCCCTCGCTCCGCATACAGCGCAGGGTGTGCTCCCCCACGCCCACGGCTTCCTCCATTTCCTCTGCGGTTATCATGCCCATTTCACGCATGGTGTCCAGGGCATAGATGCGTTCGTAGAGGGAGAGCTCGCCGTAGAAATTGCGCTGGAGGAAGGCACGGTTCTCTTCCGTGTCGCCGTAGCTGTCAGGCAGGTTGCGGTGGGGGCGCTGGGCCTTCCAGGCGTAGTAGTCGGCCATCACTTGCTTCCCCAGGTCGTCGGGGTAGAAGCGCTCCGTGTTGGAGCTGTTCAGCAAATCCTGGAAGGAAATGGTGGCCAGGCGCTCGAACTGGGCCGAGACAAGGCTGCTGGCGCCCGCCTTTGCGCCGGGGGCGTTCAGGCTTTTGGTCATGTCCAGGCAGGTGGAAAACACGCCCCACATGGTCTGCGAGAGGTACGGTGTCGTGCTTAGCATAAAAAATCCCCTTTGGTCGCGATCCTCGCTAGATATTTTTTCCTTACCTGTATATCGGCATGGGGGGCGGAAAAATAATCAGTCCTCTATAAATTCAAACAACTCCTCCACCGTCACATGAAAAACTTTTGCAATATCCATCGCCAGCTTGAGCGAAGGGTTGTACTTCCCGTTTTCCAAGTGCACAATAGTTTCGCGCCTTACGCACACGAGTTCTGCCAATTCACTTTGTTTCAGTCCTGCTTTTTCCCGGTATTCTTTTACCTTTGTTTTAAGAGCCACATTAAATTCCTTTACTGTCCATTATACAGAATATTATAAATCGTATAATTGTTAACGCTACTATCGTACCCACCAGCGCATATCCTGCCATCCGGCCGTCTATAGCGGCCACAGCGCACGCAAAGGCAATCACCGTGACAGCCGCCGTCATGATCTTCAATCCGATGGCGTCGGCCCTGCGCAGGTTCTGGATGGCCAGCTCGTCCTTTTCTTCCTTGCTGTACTTATGGATGCGGACGGCTTGAAGCGCAAAAAACACAATGGTGAATACGACAACTACATTCTGAATCGTCTCATAGAAGCTATGCCAGTCCCGCCGGGCCCACATCCAATAATAGCAGGCCAGGAGCACCGCATAAATAATTTTTGTTCCCACTTTTTCCTTCAAGGTGACTTTTGTCTTCATGTTCCATTCCTCCGTGTGAACTATTTTTAACTCAGAGCACGTTATAAATATATCACTTGCAGTAGGCTTTGTCAACATGAAATGTGAAATATTTTTCACTTTTCGCCAAGAGGATGAATAGATAAGAAACGGGAACCCGCAGGCTCCCGCTTTTCTTTCCTTTATTTCCCCGATGGGAACACGGTGGACAAATTGATCTCGCACCCCTCCAGCATATCCGCGTAGGAGTAACGTCTTTCTTGCGGCATCGGCATAACAAAACCTCCTTCGTTATCCTTCATTCCCGCTTTTGCCCCGTTTATCCCTTTTTACCGGCCCGATACCGGAAAAGATACACCAAAAACGCCACGATCCACACAATGGCGCACAGCAAATCCAGCAGGAAGATCCCGCGGGAAATCTCCGGTACCCCGTACACTACATCCACCACGGCCCGAGCTATCCAGACCGCCGCTGCAATGCCGGTAAGCACGGCAAGTACAAGGCCGCTTACTTTTTTCACTGCATGGCCTCGACCAGCGCCTTGGTGTCACGGGCAATGACCAGCTCCTCGTTGGTGGGGATGACGAACACCTTGATCTTGGAATCCGGGGCGGAAATCTCGCCCTCTTTGCCGCGGGTCATTTCTTCGTTCTTCGCCAGGTCCAGCTTGACGCCGGCGAACTCCAAAGCCTTGCAGATCTCGGCACGGTGGGAAGTCTGGTTCTCGCCCACGCCGGCGGTGAAGACAATGGCGTCGCAGCCGCCCAGGGAGACCATATAGCTGCCAATGAACTTGCTGACCTGGTACTCCAGGATATCCTGGGCCAGCTTGGCACGCTCGTTGCCCTCGTTACGGGCGGTCGTCACGTCGCGGTCGTCGCTGGAAACGCCGGAAACGCCCAGCAGGCCGGACTTCTTGTTGAGCACCTGGTCCATCTCGCTGGGGGTCAGGTGTTCCTTCTCCATCACGAAGGTGACCACGGAGGGGTCGAGGGAACCGGAGCGGGTGCCCATCATGAAGCCGTCCAGGGGGGTCAGGCCCATGCTGGTGTCAATGCACTTGCCGCCGTCCACAGCGGTAATGGAGGAGCCGTTGCCCAGGTGGCAGGTGATGATTTTCAGGTCTTTGATATCCTGGCCCATCAGCTCGGCGCAGCGGGCGCTTACGTAGCGGTGGGATGTGCCGTGGGCACCATAACGGCGCACGGAATACTTCTCATAATACTCGTAGGGGATGGGGTATATGTAAGCCTTGGGGGGCATGGTAGCATGGAAGGAAGTGTCGAAGACCACAGCCTCGGGGAGCTCCTTGCCGAACAGGTCCCGGCAGGCATTGATGCCCTGGACATGGGCCCCATTGTGCAGGGGGGCCAGGGGGATCAGGCTCTTGATGTCCTCGATGACCTTATCGTTTACCAGCTCGGACTTATGGAAGATCGCGCCGCCCTGCACCACCCGGTGGCCAATGGCAGCAATCTCGTCTAGGCTCTTAATAACGCCGTACTCCGCATCCAGCAGAGCGTCCTTTACCTGGGTAAAGGCGGCGGTGTGGTCGAGCATATTCACCTTTTTGTTGAGCTCGCGGCCGTCGGCAGTCTTGTGGGTGAAGATGCCTCCGGGGATGCCGATGCGCTCGCAGTTGCCTTTGCAGAGCATCTCCTCGTTGTCCATGTCGATGAGCTGGTACTTGAGGGAGGAGCTGCCTGCGTTGATTACAAGAATTTTCATACTCTTTTTCCTTTCCGACTGAGTTTTTTAAGCTTTGGCCTTGTCAATCCTAAGGCCGGTGCTGTACAATTAAGTTGGGATGCGGCCATAAAAAGCCGTACATGAATATTTTAATACACTTTCCATTTGATTGCAAGGAGTTTCCATAAAAATGCCTGAGAAAATGCCTTTTTCCGCTGTCATCTGCGAGTTCAACCCCCTCCACCAAGGCCATTTTTGGCTTTTGGACGCTGCGCGCCGCCAATCGGCAGGCGTGGTATGCATCTTAAGCGGCAATTTCGTCCAGCGGGGCGAACCCGCCATTTTAGACAAGTGGGCCCGTACCCGCCTGGCCCTGCAGGCCGGGGCCGACTTAGTGGCCGAGCTGCCCCCCTCCTGGGCCTGCGCCGGTGCCGAACGCTTCGCCCGGGGCGGCGTCGCTTTGGCGGCCAGCCTGCCGGGGGTAGGCTCCCTCGTTTTCGGCAGCGAAGTGCCCGATGCCGAAGCCCTGAACGAAGCCGCCAAAGCCCTACTCTCCCCTGACTTTTCCGCCGCCCTGTCCCGCCTGCCCGACGACGGCTCTACCTTTGCACGGCGCAGGCAGCAGGTTCTGGGGGCGCTCATCGGCCCGGAGAAAGCTGACCTTCTGCGTCACCCCAACGCCGCCCTGGCCGTGGAATACTGCAAGGCCATTTTAGAGCTGGGCGCGCCCCTCGCGCCGGTTGCCTTCCCCCGCACGGGCGCGGGGCACGACCAGGCCGCTTCCCCCGGCCAAGCGCTGTCGGCCAGCCAGCTGCGGGAAAAAATCTTAGCGGACGAAAACATCGCGGGGCTGGTGCCGGAGTTTACGCGTAAGACTATACAAGAAGAAATGTCCGCTGGCCGCTGCCCGGCGTCCCTCGCCCGGCTGGAACGCCCCATCCTGGCCCGGCTGCGCGCCATGTCCCCCGAGGACTTTGCCTCCCTACCCGACATCAGCGAGGGGCTGGAGAACCGGCTCTATAAGGCCTCCCGACAGGCGGGGGGCTTGGAGGAGCTCTATGCCCTCGCCAAAGCCAAGCGCTACACCCACGCCCGGGTGCGGCGTCTGGTGATGGCGGCGTTTTTGGGCTTCACCAGCGGAATGCCGGACACGCCCCCGTCCCTCCCGGTTTTGGGCATGACCGCCCGGGGGGCCGCTCTGCTGAAAGAGTGCACCCTGCCCGTACACACGCGGCCGGAAGAATCCGTGGCCCGGGCCGACGACCTATATGCCCTCTCCGCGCCTGTGGTGCAGCCTTGCGGGCGGTCGTTCCGGGAGGGTGTCATAAAAATTTGAAAAAAGGGCTTGCAAAATACCCCCACAGGGTATATAATGCAAGTATACGATATACCCCACCCGGGTATACTACCTTCCAAAAGAGGTGCGCGCTATGCCAAATTGCTGCCATTACAAATCCACGCCCCGCAGCCCCGAAACCCTGCGCCAGCTGCAAAACCGTCTGAACCGCATCATCGGGCAGCTGGGGGGCATCTCGAAAATGCTGGACGAGAACCGCTACTGCGGCGACATCCTCACCCAGGTGGCCGCCGTGGAAAGCGCCCTGCAAAGCTTCGGGTACACGGTCCTGCAGGAGCACATGGAGACCTGCGTGGTGGAGGGCGTGCGCGCCGGGGATACGGAAATTTTGGACGAAGCCCTGGGGCTTATCAAGAAACTGAAATAAAGGGGGATTTTTATGACGACGGAAAAATTCCACGTCACCGGCATGACCTGCGCCGCCTGCCAGGCCAACGTCACCCGGCGGGTACAGAAGGTGCCCGGCGTACAGCAGGTGGACGTGAGTTTGCTTGCCAACCAAATGACCGTCACTTACGACGAAAGCGCCAGCCAGGAAGGCATTTGCGCGGCGGTGGTGGAGATCGGCTATGGGGCCGAGCCCATGGACGCTCCGGCTAAAGGGGCGGCCGGCGAAGGGAGGGATTTTGGCTCCCAGTGGAAGAAGCGGCAGAAGGACGCAGAGGAAGAGCAGTCGGCCATGAAAAAGCGGCTTGTCTGGTCCATTATCCTGCTGGTGCCGCTGATGTACGTGGCCATGGGCGCCATGATGGGCCTGCCTGTGCCCGGTTTTTTGACCGGCATGGAAAACGCCCTGATTTCCGCTCTGACCCAGCTGCTCATCACCATACCCATCCTGATTTTAAACCGCAAATTCTACACCACCGGCCTGCGCGCTCTGTGGAAGCGCAGTCCCAACATGGATTCGCTGGTGGCGGTAGGGTCGGGGGCGTCGCTGCTGTACGGAGTGTTTGCGCTGTACCGCATGGCCTGGGGGTTCGGCCACGGCGACATGGCCCTGGTCCATCAATATGCCCACGACCTCTACTTTGAGTCCAGCGCCATGATCGTCACCCTGGTGACCGTGGGCAAGTACCTGGAAAGCCGCTCGAAAGCGAAAACCTCCGGGGCCCTGGACAAATTAGTCGACCTGGCCCCCAAGACCGCCACCGTCCTGCGAAACGGCGTCGAAACCACCATACCCGCCCAGCAGGTACAGGCCGGGGACATCGTGGTCATACGCCCCGGCGAAAGCCTGCCGGTAGACGGCGTGGTCACCCAGGGCCGGGGGTATGTGGACCAGTCGGCCATTACCGGCGAGAGCATCCCCGTAGAGCGCGGCCCCGGCGACCCGGTGCTTTCGGCCACCATCAACAAGAACGGTTCCTTCCAGTTCAAGGCCTCCAAGGTGGGCGACGACACTACCCTGGCCCAGATCATCCGCCTGGTAGACGAGGCCGGCAGCACCAAAGCGCCCATTGCCCGGCTGGCGGATAAGGTCGCGGGGATCTTCGTGCCCACGGTCATGGCCATTGCGGTGGTGACGGCCATCGTGTGGCTCCTTTGCGGCCAGACCTTTGAGTTCTCCCTCTCCTGCGCCATTGCCGTGCTGGTGATCTCCTGCCCCTGTGCTTTGGGGCTGGCCACGCCGGTGGCAATTATGGTGGGCACGGGCAAGGCGGCGGAATACGGCATCCTCATCAAGTCCGCCGAGAGCCTGGAGAACCTGCACCACGTAGACACCATTGTGTTAGACAAAACGGGCACCCTTACCAGCGGCAAGCCTGCCGTCACCGACGTGCTGGTGCTGGACAAGAGCCTGTCTGAAAAAGAATTCATTGCCTTTGCCGCCGCCCTGGAGGCCGGGAGCGAGCATCCCTTAGCCCAGGCCGTTATGGAGCACGCCAAGGCCCAAGGCATTACGCCTGACAAGTCGGATAGCTTTACAGCTTCGGCAGGCCGGGGCGTACAGGCACAAATCAACGGGGAGCCTTGTTTAGCCGGCAACCTAGCCTTTTTGCGGGAAAACGGCATTGAGGACACAGATGCCCAGCGTCAAGGGGAAGCCCTTGCCAAGCAGGGCAAGACGCCACTGTTCTTTGTAAAGGGGAATACCCTTACGGGGATTATTGCAGTAGCCGACTCCCTGCGGGAATCCAGCCTGCACGCAGTAGAGCGCTTCCATAAGCTGGGCCTGAAAGTTGTGATGCTCACCGGCGACAACCAAGCGACCGCCGAGGCCATCCGCCAGCAGGCGGGGATTGAAGAGGCCGTCTCAGACGTGATGCCTGCCGAAAAAGAAGCCGTCATCCGCCGCCTGCAAGGGGAAAACCGCCGGGTTGCCATGGTGGGCGACGGCATCAACGACGCTCCGGCCCTGACCCGCGCCGACATCGGCATCGCCATTGGGGCGGGTACGGATATCGCCATCGACTCCGCCGACGTGGTGCTCATGAAGAACTCCCTGGAGGACGTGTGCACGGCCATCGAGCTGAGCAAGTCTGTCATCCGCAACATCCGCATGAATCTGTTCTGGGCGTTCTTCTACAACGTTCTGGGCATACCCGTGGCGGCCGGCGTGCTGTGGCCCCTGTTTGCCATCAAGCTCAGTCCCATGATTGGCTCGGCGGCTATGAGCCTGAGCTCGGTATGCGTGGTGACCAACGCCCTGCGCCTGCGCTTCTTCAAAGATAAAGAGCGCCAAACCGAAAGCCAACCCGAAACCTTTACCATAGAAGAATCACCGAAAGGAGGAAGCACCATGAAGAAAATCCTGACCGTCGAGGGCATGATGTGCGCCCACTGCCAGGCCCATGTGAAGAAGGCCCTGGAGGGCGTGGCAGGCGTCACCGCTGTGGACGTGGACCTGGACAAGAAACTGGCTACTGTCGAGATGGACGGGGAGGTCGCCGACGAGGCCCTCACCGCCGCTGTCAAGGACGCCGGCTACGAGCCCGTGGACTGCAAGGCTGTGTAAGCCCCCATCAAAAAAGACGGCCCTGGCAATGCGCTGGGGCCGTCTTTTTGCGTTTATTATAATTATAATTGTAACAGGCGGCGCAGGGCCTCCACGTTTTCCCGCTGCACGTCAATGAGCCGCTGGGTACACGCCAGCAGCTCCGGCGCGCCGGGCGTAAGCTTATATTGGGCGTCGACAGCCTGCTTTAAGCCCTCGGCGGTCACCTCGCCCAGCTCCATGCAATCGCCATAACCCAGGTAGCGCAGGAACGACCCAATCTTGGGGTCATAGGACACGCCTACCAGGGGGATGCCGCTCAGGGAGGAGAAGATCAGCCCGTGCAGGCGCATGGCCACCACCAGCCGCATATATCGCAGCACCGAAATGATGAGCTCAGGCCAGTCCAGATCGTCCAGAATGTGGTAGGGGCATTTCAGGCTTCCGCAGGCTTCTTTGGCGGCGTAGGTATCCTGCACCTGGTTCAGGGACAAAAACACCGGCGTCAGCCCATATTTTTCGTAGGCGTACTGGGCGCACTGGGCGATGGCCCCGGCCTTGTCCGAAAAGCCCGGCCATTTGCGCAGCATGAAACAGATATATTGCCCGTCCGGCGCAAGGCCGTGGCTGTTCAGGTAGCGCAGGGCTCGGGACTCCTCAGCCGGGGGCAGCACCAGCGCGGGGTCGGAGCAAAGGAGGATTTCCGGCTTGGTCACGCCGAAATTTTGCAGCTCCTTCACGGAATCCCCTTCCCGCAGGGTGATGGTGTCCACCGAACTGTTGAGCACATGGCGCACCAGCCATACGCTCCCCCGGCCCGTCACAGGGCCGATGCCGCAGCCGTACATATCCACTTTGTTGCCCAGCCGCTTGGCCGCCCACAGGGTGAACAGGTAATAGAACAGGCTCCGCTGGCTGGTGACGTTCTGGATGAGGGTGCCGCCGCCGTTGATGTACAGCTTCGACCGCCCCATGGCCCGCAACATCTTAAAAATATGCAAGGTGTAAATGGCGTTGACCCGGTACCGGCGCTTGATGCTGTCCGTGTTTTTCGCCAGAACCGTAATGGGCATATCCTTGTCCAGCCCCTGCACGGCCTTGATGACCGACTTTAAGATAGCGTCGTCCCCGGCGTTGCCATGGCCGTAGGCCCCGCAGATGATGGCTCCGTCCCGCCGGCCCCGGGACTTCCGCCGGGCATGGCGGCGCAGCACGTCCTCGTAGATTTCCAGCTGATACTCCACCATGTGGTCCAGGGAGAACTCCCGCTTGGATTTCTCGAAGAGCTTGTCCCCCAGCTCCTTGCGCAGGGACGGGTCCTTCGCCAGGCGCACCAGGTATTCGGCCAGCGTTTGATAGTCGCCGGGCTGGAACAGGTAGCCGTTCTCCTCGTGGTCGATGAGCACCGGCACGCCCCCCACCCGGGTGGACAGGGTGGGCAGGGCAAACCGCGTGCCCTCGGCCAAGGCATAGGGGAAGCCCTCGGAGAGGGAGGACAGCAGGTTCACGTCCACGGCGTTGTAAAAGGAGTCCATGTCCTTCACCCATCCAGCAAAGCACACCCGCTTTTCAATGCCCAGGGAACGGGCCAAATCCCGCAGCTTTTTCTCGTCCTCGCCGTCGCCGGCACAGACCAGCTTCAAATTCGGGCAGACGTCGCTGGCTTCCTTCAGGGCCCGCAGCAGGGTCGAGTGGTCCTTAATGGCCGTCATGCGCGCTACGATGCCCACCACCACGTCGCCTTCTTCATAGTCCAGCCCCAGGCCCCGCAGGAACTCCACCTTGGGCACGCAGTTTTTGGGGGCGTTGAAGTCGATGCCGTTGTAGATGGTATAGATGCGCTCGGCGGGGAAGTTGCGCTCGATCATAGCCTCGGTGACCGGCCCCGCCACGCAGATGTAATAATCCACCTGGCGCAGGCAGACCGTGTTGGTGGTGCCATACACCAGCCGGGCGGCGGGGCGGCCCAGGTAATCCAGCCTATAGTCACTGTGCACCGTGGTAATGACCGGCACCTTTAAGTACCGCTTCATCAGCACGCCCATCAAGTTGCCCCGAGCGCCGTGGCAGTGCAGGGCGTCCACCTCGCCGGGACGCAGCAGCTTCTTCAAATGGGGCAGGTCGGTGAACGGGTTCCCCGTGTCGATGATGTGCACCTTAATGCCCAGCTTCTCCGCGTCCTCCGAAAATTCCCCGCGCCGGAAGCATACCAGCTCGGCATCCACGTGCTTCTGCAGCTCCTTTAAAAGCCCCAGCACGTGGGTCTTGGCCCCGCCGGTGTCCCCTCCGCCTATCATGTGCACGATGCGCATAGCAAACCTTCTCTCTTGATTTCTTACCCTTTATTATAGCCAATTTCCGGCCCGTGGTCAACTGCCGGGCGGGTAAACAGGAATTCCTCCTGGCCGTTTACCACAACCCGCTCCCCCCGCACGCCGAACACCCGGCCCGGTATGCCGCTGTCAAAGACTTCCCGGCTCTCCCCGAAGGCCAGAAGCTTCCCTTCGCCCAGCACGGCCACGAAGTCGCTGTAGGCGAAGGCCAGGGGCAGATCGTGCAGCACCATGACCACCGTCTTGCCCCTTTCCCGCAGCCGGGCGATGAGCCCCAGCACTTCGTACTTTTGGCCGATGTCCAGATACGTGGTCGGCTCGTCCAAAAAGAAGACCTCCGGCTCCTGGGCCAGGGCCATAGCCAGATAAGCCCGCTGCCGCTCCCCGCCGGAAAGCTGCCCAAGGCTGCGGCCGAGCAGTCCCAGCACACCGGCCTCCTCCATGGCGCGCTGGATGGCTTCCTTGTCTTTCGACGCCAGATCCCGCCCAAAAGACAAGTGCGGGTATCGCCCATGGGCCACCAGCGCCTCTACCGTCAGGGCCGGGACCTCCCGCACCTGGGGAAGCAACGCGCACAGCCGGGCCCATTCTTTGCGGCCCAGGGACTTTTTCTCCCGACCGTCCACCGTGACAGCCCCGCCCAGGGGCTCCAGCAGGCCGCAGGCGGTTTTCAGCAGCGTCGTTTTGCCGCAGCCGTTGGGGCCAATCAGCGACGTGACCTTCCCTCGCGGCGCGCAAAAGGTGACCCCTTCCAGAGCCGCCCGTCCGTTATAGCCCACGCTGACCTGTGCAAAATTGACCATAGCTCTCCCCCTACTTCGTCCGGCGCTTGCGCAAAATAAGGAACAGGAAAAACGGCCCCCCCAAAAGCGACAGCAAAATGCCCACCGGCACCTCGTAGGGGGCAAAAAGCGTGCGGCTGAGCACGTCGCTGAGGGTGACCAGGCAGGCCCCCATCAGGCACGCCGCCGGCAGCAGCCATTTGTGGGCGCTGCCAAAAAGCTTCCGGGTAATGTGCGGCACGATGAGCCCCACAAACCCGATGAGCCCCGAAAAGCTCACCGCGCACCCGGCCAGCACGCAGGCCAAAATAATGGCCGCAAACCGCACCAGACCCACGGGCTGGCCCAGGCTCCGGGCGGTCTCCTCGCCCAGGCAGAGCACGTCCAGCTGGCGGGGCAGCAAAAACGCTCCCAAAAGCCCCAGCAAGATGCCCATCCAGGCCGGGGTGATGTCCTTCATGGAAACCCCCGCAAAGCCCCCAATGAGGAACGTGCTGCCGTTGTAGAGGGTCTCGGGGAAGAAAGTCTTGATGGCGTTGAGCCCCGCTGTAAAGATGCTGCTGACCGCCACTCCGGCCAGGATAATGGTAAGCTTTCCGGCCCCCGCCGCCGCGGCTACGCCGTAGACAAGGAGGGTCGCTGTCAGGGCCCCCAGGAAAGCCCCCAGGGCCGTGGCGCCCAAATTGGCCGGAAAAATGGCCATGAACAGGAACGCAAAGAACCCCGCCCCCGCGTTGACCCCGATCACGTTGGGCGCGGCCAGGGGGTTCGAGAGCACCGCCTGGATCAAAAGCCCCGCCACCGCCAGCGCCGAACCCGAAAGCAGGCTGGCGCATACACGGGGCAGCCGCACGTACAGAAGAATGCGCGCGTCCGCCGAGGCCGCCTGGCCGGACAACAGCTCGCCCAGGGCCCCGGGCACGTCGATGAAGGACGCCCCGGCTCCGGCCCCCAGCAGGGCGCTTGTCACGGTCAGCAGCAGGAGGAGCAGGAGCTTGGCGCTATCAGTCCTCAAAAAGCGTCGGGTAGAGGATTTTCCCCAGGTATTCATAGCTTTCCCCCCAGCGGTTGTTGGGCTTGTAGTGGAACAGGTCCTTAGGCAGGACCACGTAGCGGCCCTCTTTTACAGCGCTCAGCTCCTGCCAGGCCGGGTTGCCCTGGATGAGGGAATCCAGATAGTCCAGGGCCTTCTGCTCATCGCCCATGGTGGTGACGAAGATATAGTCCGGGTCGGCCTGGATAATCTCCTCCAGGCTCAAATCCTCCAGCATGGAGGGGTGGTCGTCGGCGATGTTATGGGCGTTCAGGTCCTTGAGGATGACCCCGGCCAGCTCGTCGTCAGTCTTGGCCTTGATACCCGTGGAGAACGCCCGCATGAGCAGCACGTCCGGCAGATTGCTGCTGAGGGCGGCGTTCGTTTTTGCGTCCTCGATCTGTTCGGCCACCTTGGCCACGTTTTCGTCGTAGAGGTCGTCCCGGCCGGTAAGCTGGGTGAAGCGCTGCATCATCGCATCGTAGTCCTCAAAGGTGTCCACCTGGAAAGCCTCGCAGGTGATCCCCGCGTTTTCTAGCACGTCCACGATTTCCACCTGGCCGCTGCTGTCGGCGTTTAAGATCACCAAATCCGGCTCCAGGGCAATGACCGCCTCGGCGTTGGGCTCCTTTACCGAGCCCACGATGGCAATGTCCTCGGGCAGGCCCAGGTCGCGGTCTTCTACGGCGTCTTTGGTCACGCCCACCAGCTCGCCCCCGGCCAGCAGCCAGGCCTCGGCGTAAGAGCCGTACAGGGACACCACCCGGATTCCGTCCTCCCCGTCCGAGGATGCAGGGCTGCCTGCCTCCCCGCAGGCCGAGAGCACAAAACACAAACATAACAGGCATAAAGCAATCTTTCTTATCATATGTCCGTTCCTTTCATCTTGGATTTCTGCACTATCATAGCACATCCCCCGTTTTTTTTCAAGCCAAGAAAGAATTGACAGATGAGCAAAAAGATGCTAAGATTTTTAAGAGATAGGAAAACCAACGACGAAGATTAGGAGTGATCAGTTTGGCTTTGCTGGCACAGTGGCGGCAGTACGCCGAAGAAAAACAGCAGGAGCAGGGGGCAAAATTCTGGCAGGATTATTTCAAGCTGGAGACGGAATTTTACAAGCGCATCTTAGAGAGCAAGCCCCGGCGCAGCACCGTACAGAATTACGCCAAAAAGTACGGCGTGGATTTGATGGCCATGATGGGCTTCCTGGATGGCATCAACGACAGCCTCAAGGAGAAGAACGACCTGGAGTCCCTGGAGGCCGAGTCGGAAGTGAACCTCAACTACGATAAGGAGCTTTTGTACAAGAACATGGTCGAGGCCAAGGCCGACTGGCTTTATAACCTCCCCCAGTGGGACAAGCATCTGACCGAGGAGCGCCGCCAGGAGCTCTACAAGGAGCAGAAGCGCTCGAAGACGGTGGTCAAGGGCGAGAAGGTCGGCCGCAACGACCCGTGCCCCTGCGGCAGCGGCAAAAAGTACAAGAAGTGCTGCGGGCGCGACGCGTAAAGAACATAAAGAAAGCAGGGCCAGAGATGGCTCTGCTTTTTCTCTTATTCGGCTGGGGCCCAGTGCTTGAGCATACGCAGGTGCTTCTCAAACTCGGCCCGGTCGCCGTGCATATGCTCTACCAGGAAATCCAGCAGGGAGTCTATATCTTTGTAGACAAATTCCCCGTTTGTATAGCACCATTTGCAGTATTCCTCGTTAAAGGAACCGTCCGGCTCGCGGCTGATGGAGCTGTCGTCCAAAGGCATCCCGCAGCATTGGCAGATCAGCTTCTGGGGCGACCCCAGGAGCGTATTGATGGACACGTCATACAGCTTCGAGAGCAGCTTCAAGGTCTCCACGTTGGGGACGGTCTCCCCCGCCTCCCACCGGGACACGGCCTGGCGGGTCAGGAAGACTTTTTCGGCCAGCTCGTCCTGGGTCAGGTTATGTTTTTTGCGCAGTTCCTGTAATATGTCTTTTGTTTGCATGGTATCACCTCAAAAAGAGTATACCCCATTTTACAGCCCCTGGCAAGCAACTGGCGGTTGCCTTTTAGCCTTGCCCCCAGTCCTTTTCTACCGTCTCGCCCATGACGTTAAGCTTGTAATCCCCCGCCCGCAGCAGGGACACGAACTCCTTATTGTCCTTGGGCGGCGTGGCAAACACGACCCCCGCGTTGCCAAAGGCCTTGCCCGTGTTGATGTGCTCGTCGCCGCCGGAGGTAGTGAGCAGGCCGGTCTTTTTGGCCAAGGCGGCAGCTTTGAGGTTGTCGGGCTCCTCGTTATAGAAGTTGAAGACCTCGATGGCGTCCATGTCCTCCACATGGGGCGGGATGTCCCCGTCCAGGTAGGGCGCGTGGCGGAAGGGGTGGGCATGGGACAAAAACCCGCCTGCCTCGTGGACGGCCGCGCAGTACTTCGGCAGGGGGTACTCGTGCAAATCGGGGTGGGCCAGCAAAAAGTCCAGGTCGATGCCGTAGGTCAGGACTTCCTTGCCGTCACCGTAGTAGTGCTCCACGCCGAATAGCACGTTGAATTCCTTTCCCTGGGCCCACTCCCGGGCGGCTTCGTAGGTGCGCCAGTAGGCGCGCATTTTGTCCTCCCAGGGCAGCGAACGGTCCACCGCCGTGTTGCCTTTGAGGAAATGGTCGGTGATGACCATCCCGGTATAGCCGGCTTTATAGTAGGCCTCGGCCATTTCCTGGGGGCTGTTGTGCCCGCAGGCGCTGCACCAGTTGGTATGGCTGTGCATTTCGTATTTGTAGATGTAATCCTTCATATTTTATTTCTCCTTTCCAGCCGCTGGAACAAACGCACCAGCACGACCACAGCCGCAATAGACAAGATGAACTCCGCCGCCGTCTGGGCCCAGGCCAGGCCGTAGAGGGGGAAGAGCTTATCCAGCACCAGCAGAGCGGGGATTTCCAGCACGATTTTGCGCAGGATGGCAAACAGCAGCGACTTGGAGCCCATGCCGCAGGCCTGGAACACGCCCACCGCCAAAAAGTCCATGCACAAAAACGGCAGCGCCAGGGACATGGCCCGGAGGAACTGCTCGCCGTATGCCACGATTTCCGGCTTCTGCATAAACAGCGACGTGACCGGCCCCGAGAACACGCACAGCCCCAAAGTAGCCAGGGTGATAAAGCTGAGGGAGATGCGTGCGGTAAAGAAAAGGGTCTTCTTCATGCGGGGGGTGTTGCCGCTGGCGTAGTTGTAGCTGATAAGCGGCATGATGCCCTGGGACACGCCCATGGCCATCTGCATGGGGATCATCTGTACCTTATGAGAGATGCCGATAGCCGAAACGGCGTCCGCCCCGTAAACAGAGGCAAAATTGTTGAGGATCGTCATGCCCGTCACGTTCAGCAGGTTCTGTATGGAGGCCGGGATGCCCACCGCGCACACGCCCAGCACAATGGCCCGGCGGAAGCACAGCATCTTCGGCGAAATGCTCATGTAGAACTTGCCCCGCCGCACCAGCAGCAGCACCAGGAAATACCCGCAGGCAAAGCAGTTGGACAGGAAGGTGGCAAATCCCGCCCCGGCCGCGCCCATGTTCAGGCCCCAGGGCAGGATGAAGAAGGGGTCCAGGATAATGTTGAGAAAGCAGCCGCTCATGGTGCCGATGCTGGCGTGCAGCGCCGCGCCTTCCGCCCGCACCAGATAGGCCATGACCACGTTGACAATAGCCGGGGCCGCACCCAAGGTGACGGTCCACAGCATATAGGCGGCGGTAGCGGCGTTGGTCTCCTCATTGGTTCCCAGCAGATGCAGCAAGGGCCCCTGGAACACCGTGCACAGTACCGAAAACAAAACCGCCGAAAACAGCGCCATGTAAAAGCCAAAGGCTGAGCTGCGCTTGACCGTGTCCATATCCTTGGCACCCAGGGCGCGGCTCATCATGCTGGAGGAGCCCACGCCAAAGAGGTTGTTCACGGCGTTGAAGGCCAGCAGCACGGGGCCTGCCAGGGTCACGGCGGCGGTCTGCACGGGGTCGTTCAAGATGCCCACAAAGTATGTATCCGCCAGGTTGTACAGCACCATTACCAGCGAGCTGAGCACCGTGGGAATGGCCAGGGTCATGACCGCCCGGGGCACCGGCGTGCTTTCGAATAATTGCGTTTTTTGCTTGTCCTCCACTCAGGTCTCTCCTTTCGCGATATACTTTTATTATATCACGCTTCCCCTGTTTCTGCAAGTGCCGGGCGCACAGGCACGCCCCGGCCCATGAGGTACTGCTTGACCTGGGGGATGGTCATTTCCTTATAGTGGAACAGCGATGCCGCCAGCACCGCGTCGGCCTGGGCGATGGTGAAAGCGTCGTAAAAGTGCTCCATGGCCCCCGCGCCGCCCGAGGCGATGACCGGGATGCCCACCGTCTGGGACACCGCCCGGGTGAGCTCCAGGTCGTAGCCGGTCTTGACGCCGTCCTGGTCCATGCTGGTCAGCAGGATTTCCCCCGCGCCCAGCTTCTCGGCCTTTTGCGCCCACTCTATGGCGTCGATGCCCGTGTCCACCCGGCCGCCGTTCAGGTAGAGCGTCCAGCCACCGTCCGGCCGGCGCTTGGCGTCCATGGCGACTACCACGCACTGGCTCCCAAATTTCTGCGCCGCCTGGGTGATGAGCGCCGGGTTTTTCAGCGCCGCCGAGTTCACCGCGACCTTATCCGCCCCCGCGCGCAGGATGGCCGTAAAATCCTCCACCGTGCGGATGCCGCCTCCCACCGTGAAGGGAATGAACACGCTGTCCGCCACCCGGGCCACCACGTCGGTCATGATGTCCCGGGCGTCAGAGGAAGCCGTAATGTCTAAGAGGACCAGCTCGTCGGCCCCCTGGCGGTCGTAGGCGATGGCGCACTCTACCGGGTCGCCGGCGTCGCGGATGTTCACAAAGCCCGTGCCCTTTACCACGCGGCCGTCCTTTACGTCCAGGCACGGGATGATGCGCTTGGCATACATATTAAGCCCCTCCTTTCGTGAGCTGCGAGGCAAAGCTCCGCAGCATTTGCAGACCTACGTCCCCGCTCTTTTCCGGGTGGAACTGGCAGGCCCACAGGTTCCCCTTTTGCACGGCGGCGTGGATTGTCGCGCCGTATTCGGCAGTGGCGGTCACCACGTCCTCTTCCGCCTGCAAATAGTAGGAATGCACGAAATACACAAACGGCTCGGCCCCCTGCCCCGCAAAAAGCCCTCCCGGCTTTTTTATGTCTAAGCTGTTCCAGCCGATGTGGGGGATTTTAAGCCCTGACCCTTCCGGCAGGCGTACGATTTTCCCCTTCAGAATCCCCAGCCCTTTGACGCCCGGGGATTCCTCGCTGCTCTCAAACAGCACCTGCAGCCCCAGGCAGATGCCCAAAAACGGCCGCCCCCCCTGCACATATTGGCAGATGGGCCCCTCCAGCCCTCGGGCGCGCAGATTCTCCATGGTGTCCCCAAAGGCCCCCACGCCGGGAAGAATGGCCCCGTCGGCCGACAGAAGCTCCTCCGGATCGGCGGTCACCTTGCTGGCACAGCCAATATGGTGCAGCGCTTTTTGAACGCTTTGCAGGTTGCCCGCGCCGTAATCGATTATGGCAATCATCCATTTCACCTCTTTACTTTAGTAAAGGTATCATAGCATTTTTTTGTGGTTTTTGCAAGGGGTGGGGCCTTTACATTCCGTAAATTGTGTGATAGATTATAAGGAAAGGAGGTGCGTTATGGCAAAAGAAAAAGAAAGCTGGCGGCAGCGAGTCAACGCCAAGATTGTGGCGGTGGTGGTCGTGCCGCTGGTACTTGTTACGGTGTGGTGGGTGTGCCAAAGGGCAGGCGCGTCTTTTGGCGACGTGCTCCCGCTTGACCTAAGCCAGATCGAGTCCGTCACCATAAGCACTGGCGACGGCCCTGCCACCTACACCCAGCGCGGCGACATTGAAGCTATCGTCGAACACCTGCGCAAATTCCGCTATACGTCCAGTGTATCCATTCACGGCGCTATCGACATGATCGGCGGCATACAGTTCTACGACAGCGCAGGCCAGTGCCTGTATGACCTGGGCTTGGGCCCGGGGGCCGTGCGGGTGGGCGACACGCTCTATATGGGCGATGAAGACTACTTTGAGGTGATTTTATGCAGAACATAGTAAAAGAAAACTGGAAACGGCGCATATGCTCTACGGGCATAATTTTCATCATGACGCTGTTTTTCATGGTCGGGTGGGCTACTATACGGTATTTCGGCATATCGTTTTCCCATGCGTTGAAAGTACATCGGGAAGAAGTAGACCGCATTGTAATCAACAACAAGGTCTACAGGGACGAAGAAGAAGTCACCGAGCTTTTCGACTACATCTGCAATTTTCGCTACTCCCAAGGCTGGCCCCTACCTTTGGAGTACGGCAATCGGTCGCGATGCGAGATTGAGAAAAATGTAGTTTTGGTCGGGCCAAACCTATCCAAAGGCTTCACCGTGTGGAACAATGGTATTATTATGGATGACAGATGGTACGAATGGCGCGATAACAGTGAATGCTATTTCGCTCCCATCCTCGAGTAATTGCAAAACAAAAAGCGCGGCCCTCGCAGGCCGCGCCCTTTTATTTTGAAAGAAATCAGGTGTTGATAGCAGTAACAACGCCAGACCCTACGGTACGGCCACCCTCGCGGATAGCGAAACGCAGGCCCTCTTCGATAGCGATGGGGGTGATCAGCTCAACGTCCATCACAACGTTGTCGCCGGGCATGCACATCTCAGTGCCCTCGGGCAGGGAGATAACGCCGGTAACGTCGGTGGTACGGAAGTAGAACTGAGGACGATAGTTGTTGAAGAAGGGGGTATGACGGCCGCCTTCATCCTTGGTCAGGACGTAAACCTGGCCCTTGAACTTGGTGTGGGGATGAATGGAGCCGGGCTTAGCCAGAACCTGGCCGCGCTCGATGTCGGTGCGCTGAATGCCGCGCAGCAGAACGCCGATGTTGTCGCCAGCCTCAGCGTAATCCAGCAGCTTGCGGAACATCTCGATGCCGGTAACGACGGACTTGCGGGTCTCCTCGTTCAGGCCGACGATCTCGACTTCCTCAGACATCTTCAGCTGGCCACGCTCCACACGGCCCGTAGCCACGGTGCCGCGGCCGGTGATGGTGAAGACGTCCTCAACGGGCATCAGGAAGGGCAGGTCAGCCTTGCGCTCGGGAGTGGGGATATAGCTGTCGACAGCGTCCATGAGCTCCAGGATGGAGGCATAGGTAGCGTCGGAGGGGTCCTTGCTGTCGCACTCCAGGGCCTTCAGAGCGGAGCCCTTGATGATGGGGGTGTCGTCGCCGGGGAACTCGTACTCGCTCAGCAGGTCGCGGATTTCCATCTCGACCAGCTCCAGCAACTCTTCGTCGTCCACCTGGTCGCACTTGTTCATATACACAACGATGCTGGGCACGCCAACCTGACGGGCAAGCAGGATGTGCTCACGGGTCTGGGGCATGGGGCCGTCAGCGGCGGAAACCACCAGGATAGCGCCGTCCATCTGGGCAGCACCGGTGATCATGTTCTTAACGTAGTCGGCGTGGCCGGGGCAGTCAACGTGAGCATAGTGACGGGAGTCGGTCTGATACTCAACGTGGGCGGTGTTGATGGTGATGCCGCGCTCGCGCTCCTCAGGAGCCTTATCGATGTTGGCATAATCCATAAAGTCTGCGTCGCCCTTCATAGCCAAAACCTTGGTGATAGCGGCGGTCAAAGTGGTCTTGCCGTGGTCAACGTGGCCGATGGTGCCAATGTTGACATGAGGTTTGTTTCTTTCAAATTTTGCCTTTGCCATTGGGATTGCCTCCTTTTATCTGGTTCAAATAATTTCCTTGCCTGTACAAGCTTCATTGTACCAACAATGTGCGGAAAAATCAAGAGATATTTTGCGTTATTCGGACTTTTTGCCCCGTTCGGTCATGATCTTCTCGGAAATGTTCTTGGGCACCTCAGCGTAATGGGCGGGCTCCATGGTATACTGGCCGCGGCCCTGGGTCTTGGAACGCATATCGGTGGCATAGCCGAACATCTCGGACAGCGGAACTTCGCTGTTAACCTGCTGGGCGCCGGGCAGGGCGTCCATGCCGAGGATCATACCACGGCGGGAGTTCAGGTCGCCGATGACGTCGCCCATATACTCCTCGGGGGTGATGACCGTAACCTTCATGATGGGCTCCATCAGGACGGGATCGGCCTTGCGCATAGCCTCCTTGAAGGCCATGGAACCGGCGATCTTAAACGCCATTTCAGAGGAGTCCACTTCGTGATAGGAGCCGTCGTACAGGCTTACCTTCACGTCCACAACGTTGTAACCAGCGAGCACGCCAGCCAGCATAGCACCCTGGATGCCCTGGTCGACAGCGGGGATATATTCCTTGGGAATCGAGCCGCCCACGATGTCATTGCTGAACTCGTAGCCCTGGCCGGGATTGGGCTCGATGCGGATCTTAACATGGCCGTACTGGCCCTTACCGCCGGACTGACGGGCATACTTGGTGTCTGCCTCGGCATTCTTGCGGATGGTTTCTTTGTAAGCAACCTGGGGCTTGCCCACGTTGGCCTCCACCTTGAACTCGCGCAGCAGGCGGTCCACGATGATTTCCAAGTGAAGCTCGCCCATGCCGGCGATGATGGTCTGGCCGGTCTCCTCGTCGGTGTAAGCCTTAAAGGTGGGGTCTTCCTCAGCCAGCTTTGCGAGGGCAATGCCCATCTTCTCCTGGCCAGCCTTGGTCTTGGGCTCGATGGCCACGCGGATAACGGGGTCCGGGAACTCCATGGACTCCAGGATAACCGGGTGCTTTTCGTCGCACAGGGTGTCGCCGGTGGTGGTGTTCTTCAGGCCCACGGCGGCGGCGATGTCGCCAGCGTACACGCGGTCAATATCCTTGCGGTCATTGGCGTGCATCTGCACGATACGGCCCATGCGCTCGTTGTTGTCCTTCACAGAGTTGTACACGGTAGAGCCAGCCTCAATAGAGCCGGAGTACACGCGGAAGAAGCACAGCTTGCCCACATAGGGGTCGGTAGCGATCTTAAACGCCAAAGCGGAGAAGGGCTCTTCGTCAGAAGAATGTCGGACTTCTTCCTCTTCGGTGTCAGGGTTGGTGCCCTTGATGGGGGGCACGTCGGTGGGGGCGGGCATATAGTCGACAATGGCGTCGAGCAGCTTCTGCACGCCCTTGTTCTTATAAGAAGTGCCGCAGGTCACGGGCACCATGTGGTTGGCGATGGTGGCCTTGCGGATGCAGGTCTTGATCTCCTCAATGGTGAGCTCCTCGCCCTCGAGATACTTCTCCATCAGGGCGTCGTCCAGCTCAGCCACGTGCTCGACCATCTCGGCGTGGTACTGCTGGGCTTTCTCCAGCATATCCTCGGGGATGTCCTCGCAGCGGATGTCCTTGCCCAGGTCATCATAATAGACATAGGCCTTCATCTCTACCAGGTCGATGATGCCCTTAAAGGTCTCCTCGGCGCCGATGGGCAGCTGGATGGGCACCGCGTTGCACTTTAAGCGGTCCTTCATCATCTGCACCACGCGGTAGAAGTCCGCGCCCATGATGTCCATCTTGTTGACGTAGGCCATGCGGGGGACCTGATACTCGTCCGCCTGCCGCCATACGGTCTCGGACTGGGGCTCTACGCCGCCCTTGGCGCAGAACACGGTCACAGAGCCGTCCAGCACGCGCAGGGAACGCTGCACCTCTACGGTGAAGTCCACGTGGCCGGGGGTGTCAATGATGTTGATACGGTTCTGCTTGCCGTTGCGGTCCGGCCAAAAACAGGTGGTAGCGGCAGATGTGATGGTAATGCCGCGCTCCTGCTCCTGGGCCATCCAGTCCATGGTGGCGGCACCTTCGTGGGTCTCGCCGATCTTGTAGTTGACGCCTGTATAAAACAGGATACGTTCTGTCGTAGTAGTCTTACCGGCATCGATATGGGCCATGATGCCAATGTTACGGGTCAATTCCAGGGGTACCTGTCTGGCCATAATTTCCTCCTTGCTTTTACCATCTGTAGTGGGCGAAGGCACGGTTGGCCTCTGCCATCCTGTGGGTATCGTCGCGCTTCTTGGCGGCGCCGCCGGCACCGTTCAGAGCATCGAGGATCTCTCCGGCCAGCCTCTCCCGCATGGTACGCTCGCTGCGGGAACGGGAATAGGCGGTCAGCCACCGCAGCCCCAGTGTCTGGCGGCGCTCCGGGCGGACCTCCATGGGTACCTGGTAAGTGGAGCCGCCCACACGGCGGGACTTGCACTCCAGGTTGGGCATTACGTTCTCCATTGCCTGCTCGAAGACTTCCAGGGGTTCCTTGCCGGTCTTTTCCTGTACGATCTCAAAAGCGCCGTACACGATCTTCTGGGCAACGCCCTTCTTGCCGTCCAGCATCACGCTGTTAATAAGGCGGGTTACGAGCTTGGAATTATACATAGGATCGGGCAAAACGTCGCGCTTTGCCACATTGCCTCTTCTTGGCATGATCTTCCCTCCTTCATAAAATGAATTCATCGGTACTCGAAAGCAAAAATACTCCCGCTCGGCCGTGAGGCATCTATAATCAATGCCATGCCGCAAAAATCATGCGGCGGCCGTTAGGTATCTTTGTCTTTTGGGTGGTCGCTTACTTCTTGCCGGCCTTGGGCCGCTTGGCGCCGTACTTGGAACGGGCCTGCATGCGCTTGGCAACGCCCTGGGCGTCCAGGGTGCCGCGGATGATGTGGTAACGCACGCCAGGCAGGTCGCGCACACGTCCGCCGCGGATCATGACCACGCTGTGCTCCTGCAGGTTATGGCCGACGCCGGGGATGTAAGCGGTAACCTCGATGCCGTTGGAGAGCCGGACACGGGCGATCTTGCGAAGGGCCGAGTTAGGCTTCTTAGGGGTCTGGGTCTTCACCGTCGTACACACACCGCGCTTCTGGGGGGAATCCTGGTCGATGGCAGCACGCTTCTTGGAGTTCCATCCCTTCAGCAGGGCCGGAGCCTTGCTCTTTTTCTCTGCGATGGAGCGTCCGTTGTGGATGAGCTGGTTAAAGGTTGGCATATTGCACCTCCTTAGATTAAAAATTTTATGCAAAAGGGCTTTCCTGGGCGGTTTTCTCCCAAAAAAGCCCTCAGCTTTGCATTATAACATCATCGTCTGGCCTGTGTCAAGCTTTTTCCCGCTTTTTTTACAAGAGTCCGCTGACGCTGGGGGCGGGTTCCGTTTCGTCCCCCTCCAGCTCCAGGTCCATCTCCTCCAATTCCAGGTCCAGATCGTCATCCTCGTCCTCGTCGTCCCCCAGGTCAAACAGGGGCTCGGACACGGGTGCGGGGAGCTCGGGCTCCGGCTCCGGCTCGGGGATGAAGTCGGGCTGGATCTCGACCTCGCCGTAGCACTTCATGCCAGTGCCGGCCGGGACCAGCTTGCCGATGATGACGTTCTCCTTCAGGCCGATGAGGCTGTCCACCTTGCCCTTGATGGCGGCGTCGGTGAGCACGCGGGTGGTCTCCTGGAAGGAGGCGGCGGACAGGAAGGAGTCCGTAGCCAAAGAAGCCTTGGTGATGCCCAGCAGCAACGGGGTATACACGGCCTCGCGCAGGTTCGTCTCGCCATTGGCAATGCGGCGGCGGATTTCCTCGTTGGCGAAGAGCACCTCGTTCTTGTCGGCCAGGTTGCTGACCAGGAGGCCCGTGTCGCCGGCGTCGTCCACGCGCACCTTGCGGAGCATCTGGCGGACAATGATCTCAATATGCTTGTCGTTGATATCCACGCCCTGCATACGGTACACGCGCTGCACTTCCTGGATCAGGTAATCCTGCACCTCCTGGGTGCCGCTGATGGCCAGCACGTCGTGGGGGTTCACGGAACCCTCGGTGATGCGCTTGCCGCGCTTGATATATTCGCCCTCTTTGACCGTCAGGCGGCTGCCAAAGGGGATGAGGTAAGAGCGGCTGTCGCCGGTCTCGTCGTCGGTGACCACCACGTGGCGGTTCTTTTTAATCTCCTCAAAGGTAACCTTGCCGTCGATCTCGTTGATGATGGCCACGTGCTTGGGCTTGCGGCCTTCAAACAATTCGTCGATACGGGGAAGACCCTGGGTGATGTCTTCGGCGCTGGCCACGCCGCCGGTGTGGAAGGTACGCATGGTCAGCTGGGTGCCAGGCTCGCCGATGGACTGGGCCGCGATGATGCCCACGGCCTCGCCCACCTGTACGGGCTTGCCGTTTGCCAGGGACGCGCCGTAGCACTTCTTGCAGACGCCGTTGCGGGCGCGGCAGTTCAAGACAGAGCGAATCTTAATGCGCTCCACCCCGTGGCCGGTGATGATATCCGCGTCGTTGTCGTCCATGAGCTTATCCTTGGAGACCAGCACAGTGCCGTCCTCGTCGCAGAAGTCCTCCACCAAATAGCGGCCAATCAGGCGCTCGTGCAAGGGCTCGATGGACTCGGGCCCGGCGGTGATCTCAAAGACCTCAATGCCGTCCGTGGTGCCGCAGTCGTCCTCGCGGATGATGACCTCCTGGGAGACGTCCACCAGGCGGCGGGTCAGGTAGCCCGAGTCGGCGGTACGCAGAGCAGTGTCGGCCAGACCCTTACGGGCGCCGCGGGAGGAAATAAAGTATTCCAAAATCGTCAGGCCTTCGCGGTAGTTGGCCTTGATGGGGATTTCGATGGTTTTACCAGATGTGTTGGAAATGTTGCCGCGCATACCCGCCAGCTGGTTCAGGTTGGAGATGCTGCCGCGGGCGCCGGAGTCAGCCATCATATAGATAGGATTGTAGCGGTCCAGGCCCTTTTGCAGGGCGGTGGCCACATCCTTTGTGCACTTGTCCCAGACCCGCAGCACGCTCTGATAGCGCTCGCTTTCGGACAGCAAGCCCTCGTTGTACTCGTCGCGGATTTCGTCCACTTCGGCTTCGGCCTCGGCCAGCAGGCGCTTCTTGTCGGCGGGGATCGTCGCGTCGTTAACGGCCACCGTAATGCCGCTGATGGTCGAATACTTATAGCCCTGGGCCTTGACCTCGTCCAGCACTTCGGCAGTGCGCTCGGTGCCGTGCACCTTAATGCAGCGCTCGATGATCTGCCCCAGCTGCTTTTTGCCTACCAGGAAGTCTACTTCAAACTTGAGGGCGTTCTCCGGCAGGGAGCGGTCCACATAGCCCAAATCCTGGGGGATGGGGCGGTTGAAAATCATGCGGCCCATGGTGGTCTCCACCAGGCCGGTAACGGTCTGGCCGTTATATTCTGCCGTACGCCGCACCTTGATCTTGGCGTGCAGCGTAATGACCTTGGCGTCGTAAGCCATCATGGCCTCGTCCATGTTGCGGAACACCTTGCCCTCGCCCAACTCACCATCCTTGTCCAGGGTCAGATAGTAGGACCCCAGCACCATGTCCTGGGTGGGAACGGCCACAGGACGGCCGTCGGAGGGCTTCAGCAGGTTGTTGGCCGCCAGCATCAGGAACCGGGCTTCGGCCTGGGCCTCGGCGGACAGGGGCACGTGCACGGCCATCTGGTCGCCGTCAAAGTCGGCGTTGTAGGCGGTACATACCAGGGGGTGGAGCTTCAGGGCGCGGCCCTCGACCAGCACGGGCTCGAAGGCCTGGATGCCCAAACGGTGCAGGGTAGGCGCGCGGTTGAGGAGCACCGGGTGGTTCTTGATGACCACTTCCAGCGCGTCCCAAACCTCGCTCTTGGCGCGCTCCACAGACTTGCGGGCGGCCTTGATGTTGCCCACAGCGCCAGTCTCCACCAAGCGCTTCATGACAAAGGGCTTAAACAGCTCCAAAGCCATTTCCTTAGGCAGGCCGCACTGGTACATTTTCAGCTCCGGGCCAACCACGATAACGGAACGCCCGGAGTAGTCCACGCGCTTGCCCAGCAGGTTCTGGCGGAAACGTCCCTGCTTGCCTTTCAGCATATCGGACAGGGACTTCAAAGGCCGGTTGTTGGGGCCCGTGACCGGGCGTCCACGGCGGCCGTTGTCGATGAGGGCGTCCACAGCTTCCTGTAGCATACGCTTTTCGTTGCGCACGATGATGTCGGGCGCACCCAATTCCAAAAGCCTTTTCAGGCGGTTATTTCGGTTGATAACACGGCGGTACAGGTCGTTTAAGTCGCTGGTGGCAAAGCGGCCGCCGTCCAGCTGCACCATGGGGCGGATGTCCGGGGGGATGACCGGCACGGCGTCCAGCACCATCCACTCGGGCTTGTTGCCGGACAGCCGGAAGGATTCCACCACCTCCAGCCGCTTTAAGAGCCGCACGCGCTTCTGGCCGTTGGCTGTCTCCAGCTCCTCCTTGAGCTCCTTGGAGACTTCCTCCACGTCGATTTCCGACAGGAGCCGCTGTACGGCTTCGGCACCCATGGACGCCTCGAAGTCGTCCTCGTACTTTTCGCGCAGGTCCCGGTACTCCTTTTCGGTGAGGGTCTGCATTTTGGAAAGCTCGCGCACATTGCCGGGATTGGTGACAATGTACATGGCAAAGTACAGCACCTTCTCCAGGATGCGCGGGGAGATGTCCAGAATCAGCCCCATGCGGGACGGGATGCCCTTAAAGTACCAGATGTGGGACACAGGGGCAGCCAGCTCGATATGGCCCATGCGCTCGCGCCTTACCTTGCTGCGGGTGACCTCTACGCCGCAGCGGTCGCAGATCTTGCCCTTGTAGCGGATGCGCTTATACTTGCCGCAATGGCACTCCCAGTCCTTGGTAGGCCCGAAGATGCGCTCGCAGAACAGGCCGTCGCGCTCGGGCTTTAAGGTGCGGTAGTTGATGGTCTCCGGCTTCTTTACCTCGCCGTGGGACCATTCTCTTATCTGATCGGGAGACGCAAGGCCGATTTTTATCGATTCAAAAGTGTTAAACTCCATAAGCTATCATCCTTTCTCCCTTTACATTAAATCATCGTCGTCCAGGTTGAAGTCGTCCTCCGTGAACCCCATGTCTTCCTCCTCGTCCTCGTCGTCAAAGAGGGGGTCGCCGTTCTCGTCCTCCATGGAGTAGCCGTCCAGGTCATCGGCCACGTTCTCCTCGTCGAACATGGGCTCGTCACGGCTGAGGCCCATATCGTCATCGTCGTCGAAGTTCTGCTTCAGGTCGATCTCCTGGTTGTCCTTATCCAGCACCTTCACGTCCAGGCCCAAAGACTGCAGCTCCTTAATCAGAACCTTAAAGCTCTCCGGGATGCCCGGCGTGGGAATGTTCTGGCCCTTGACGATAGCCTCGTAGGTCTTCACGCGGCCCACCACGTCGTCGGACTTCACGGTCAGAATCTCCTGCAGGGTGTAGGCCGCGCCGTAAGCTTCCAGGGCCCACACTTCCATCTCGCCGAAGCGCTGGCCGCCAAACTGGGCCTTGCCGCCCAAGGGCTGCTGGGTAACCAGCGAGTAGGGGCCGGTGGAACGGGCGTGGATCTTATCATCCACCAGATGGTGCAGCTTCAAATAATACATATAGCCCACGGTGACGGGGTTGTCGAAATACTCGCCCGTGCGCCCGTCCCGCAGGAGGAACTTGCCGTCCTCATGCAGGCCGCCCATGCGGAAGGCCTCGCGGATGTCTTCTTCGTGGGCGCCGTCGAACACAGGGGTCATGATCTTCCACCCCAGGGTCTTGGCCGCCATGCCCAAGTGGACCTCCAGTACCTGGCCGATGTTCATACGGCTGGGCACGCCCAGAGGGTTCAGCACGATATCCAGCGGTGTGCCGTCGGGCAGGAAGGGCATCTCCTCCTCCGGCAGGATGCGGGACACAACGCCCTTGTTGCCGTGGCGGCCAGCCATCTTGTCGCCCACGCTGATCTTGCGCTTCTGGGCAATATAGCACCGTACCACCTTATTGACGCCGGGGGACAGCTCGTCGTGGCTGTTCTCGCGGGTAAAGACTTTCACGTCTACCACCACGCCGTACTCGCCGTGGGGCACGCGCAGGGAGGTGTCGCGGACTTCCCGGGCCTTCTCGCCGAAGATGGCGCGCAGCAGGCGCTCTTCTGCAGTCAGCTCCGTCTCGCCCTTAGGCGTGACCTTGCCCACCAGAATATCCCCGGCGCGCACGTCCGCACCCACGCGGATGATGCCCCGGTCGTCCAAATCCCGCAGAAGCTCCTCGTTGACGTTGGGAATATCGCGGGTGATTTCCTCCGGGCCCAGCTTGGTGTCGCGGGCTTCCATTTCGTATTCCTCGATGTGGATGGAGGTGTACACGTCGTTGCGCACGATTTTTTCATTCAAAAGGACAGCGTCCTCGTAGTTGTAGCCCTCCCAGGTCATAAAGCCGATGAGGGCGTTCTTGCCCAAGGCAATCTCGCCGTTCTTAATGGCGGGGCCGTCGGCAATCACATCGTCCGCCTCCACGCGCTCACCCACGGACACCACGGGCACCTGGTTGATGCACGTGCTCTGGTTGGAGCGCATGAACTTGATAATCTCGTAGTCGTCAATGTCGCCGTTGTCAGCCGTCACGCGAACCAAATTGGCGCTGACCGACTTAACTACGCCGCCCCGCCGTGCCAGTACGCACACGCCGGAGTCCACGCCGGCCTTATATTCCATGCCCGTGCCTACAATGGGCGTCTCCGTCCGAATCAGCGGCACGGCCTGCTTCTGCATGTTAGAGCCCATCAGCGCGCGGTTGGCGTCGTCGTTCTCCAGGAAGGGAATCATGGCCGTGGCCACGGACACCACCATGCGGGGCGAAATGTCCATGTAGTCGGCCTTGTTGGCGTCTACCTCCACGAACTCGCTGCGGTGACGGCCTACCACACGGTTGTTGATGAAATGGCCGTCGCTGTCCAAAGGCTCGTTGGCCTGAGCGACGATGAAATCGTCCTCCACGTCGGCGGTCATATAAATGACTTCGTCGGTGACGCGCCCATTGTCCTTATCCACCTTGCGGAAGGGGGCCTCGATAAAGCCGTACTCATTGATCTTGGCAAACGTGGCCAGGTAAGAAATCAAGCCGATGTTGGGGCCTTCTGGGGTCTCAATGGGGCACATGCGGCCATAGTGGGTGTAGTGCACGTCGCGCACCTCGAAACTGGCGCGGTCACGGGACAAGCCGCCGGGGCCCAGGGCCGACAGACGGCGCTTGTGAGTCAGCTCGGACAGGGGGTTGGTCTGGTCCATGAACTGGCTCAAAGGCGAGGAGCCGAAGAACTCCTTAATAGCCGCCACCACGGGCCGGATGTTAATCAGGCTGTGGGGGGTCAGGGATTCCAGGTCCTGGGCCTGCAGGGTCATGCGCTCGCGGATAACGCGCTCCAAACGGGAGAAGCCGATGCGGAACTGGTTCTGCAGCAGCTCGCCCACGCAGCGGATGCGGCGGTTGCCCAAGTGGTCGATGTCGTCGGTGACGCCCAGGCCCACGGCCAGGCAGTTCATATAGTTGATGGAAGCGAAGATATCGTCGATGGTGATATAGTTGGGGATGAGCTCGCCGTGGCGGCTGCGCAGGGCGGCTTTCAGCTGCCGCTCGTCGTCCCCGGCCTGCTCCAGGATTTCCGCCAGGACGCGGTAGCAGACGCGCTCGTTGATGCCGCACTCGGCCTTGGCGTCAAAGTCCACGTACTTCTGGATGTCCACCATGCCGTTGGACAGGATTTTGACCTCCTTGCCCTCCAAGAGGACAACGGCCTCGGTGACACCGGCATCGTCTAGCTGCTCGCACAGCTCCCGGCTGACGGTGATGCCCGCCTCGGCCAGCAGCTCCCCGGTGCCGGGGTCGGCGATGGGCTGTGCCAGGGTCTGGCCCACAAGGCGGCCCTCCAGGCGCAGCTTCTTATTATATTTGTAGCGGCCCACGCGGGAGAGGTCATAGCGCCGGGGGTCGAAGAACAGGCCGTTGATGTGGGCCTGGGCGCTCTCGATGGTGGGAGGCTCGCTGGGGCGCAGCTTCCTATAAATCTCGAAGAGGGCCTCCTCCATGGTCTTGCAGGTGTCCTTTTCGATGGTGGCCCGGATGCGGTCGTCGTCGCCGAAGACGTTATAGATTTCCGTATCCGTGCCCAGCCCCAAGCAGCGGATAAACACGGTGATGGGGATTTTCCTATTCTTGTCAATGCGCACGTAGAACACGTCGTTGACATCGTTCTCATACTCCAGCCAGGCGCCCCGGTTGGGGATGATGGTGGAGGAAAACAGCTCCTTGCCGGAACGGTCGTAGTCCATCTTAAAGTACACGCCCGGCGAACGTACCAGCTGGGACACAATGACGCGCTCGGCGCCGTTGATGACGAAGGTGCCGCTCTGGGTCATCAGGGGGAAGTCCCCCATGAACACCTCGGACTCCTTGATTTCGCCCGTCTCCTTATTTAAAAGCCGCGCCGTTACCCGCAGGGCCGCGGCGTAGGTGGCGTCCCGCTCCTTACATTCGGTAACGCTGTAGTTGGGCTTGTCGTCCAGCTTGTAGTCCACAAAGTCCAGCACCAGATTGTTGTTGAAGTCCGTGATGCCCGAAACATCGTCAAAGACCTCCTTGAGGCCCTGCGTGAGAAACCACTCATACGAGTTCTTCTGGATCTCGATGAGGTTGGGCATCTTCAAAACCTCGTCGATCTTGGAAAAGCTCATGCGGGTGTTTTTGCCTAATTGGACCGGTTTCACATTCACCATTGGCGCAGCCACTCTCCATTCTTTAATAGTCTGTTCTCTTTTCCACCTGGGAGCACCCGGCACAGTTTGCAAAATTTCTCAAACCACTTGATTCTTTTTGCACGATGTGCTATACTTTATCTGTGCTATGAGACAAGGCGCTCTTATCGATATTGATACATTGTATTATTGTATATCATTTAGAGGGGCTTGTCAAGGTGTTTTTTGCAATTTTTTCCCGCTTTGCCGGGATTTTCTCTTATCAGGAGGTTTTCCGTATGCATAAACGGCTGTTTTGCCTGCTGGCGGTATTGCTTTTCCTGGCGGGATGCTCGGCGAAAGATGGGGCGTCAGTAGGTAAGTGTTCCTGCGAAACACCGTACGAGCAGATTTCCGCAGCGATGACGGCCCTTTACACTGCCCCCGACGATTTCCACAAGGAAAACTATCAAGATTACCTAGCCGCCGACGGTCCCGAAAGCGAAGGCAAGGCCATTGCCGCGCGGCTGAACCACAACAAAAAGCGCTTCCACGAATCGGATTTTGCAGACGGCGCGCTGGAATCCATCTCCCGCTACTTTGCCGAAAACGACATATATCTCGAGCCCTATCTCCTTGCGCAGGAAGCCAGCATCCGCTGCGATTCGGTTGTACTTTCTGTACTTTCTTGTATAGCTGTGCCTGGCCAGGAGGGCTTCATCGCCGAAGTCATTCTGACGGACAAAGACGGCCTTGAAAGAACCTATATGGTCGTTGGCGAGGCTAGATTTGACGATGGGAAATTCGAGTGGATTGAAATCATCAACGATGGCGGCCTGGGAGAACGCCTAGGCCCATCCGTTACACCCGCCCCATAAAATCCAAAGGAGGAATTTATCATGAAGCCAAGAAAACTCACCGCTTTCATCCTGTCCGCCCTGCTGATGGCAGCTTTGGCTGTCCCCGCCTCGGCCCACGGGCCGCATCATGGCCAGAACGGCAGGCACCATGCGCAGGCGTGCGTCAATCAGCCGGACTGCAATTACGCCCTGCCCGACTGGGCTGAGGATGAGGCAACGCCTGGCACCAATGGTATCATTGCTAAAAAAATTTGGGCTTCCGAGGACGCAAATGGAGACGTCTACACTTTGCCAGAGTGGGCCAGCTCTACCCGCGTCTGCCTTCATGGCGATACCCCTCCCTGCTCCACTGCAGGCCAGTCCGGTATGTGCGGCGGCCATGATTCCAGCTCACGTTTAACAACCTCAATTTTCTCGCCGATTTTCAACCACATCTGCTGCATCCACTAAAATGGAAAACAAAAAGCTGCCCCCACCCTCGGGAGCAGCTTTTTCTTTATGTTATTATGCGTCCTCACAGCCGCCCTGGCACACCTCGCCCTCGCAGATAGCCGCGAAGGTATAGCTGTCCAGCTCCCGGCGGACGTCCTGGGAAATCTTCTCATAAATGGTGTGCAGCTTGCAGTGGGCGCGGCCGCAGCTGTACTCTTCCTTCTGGCAGCGGCTGAGCATATACTCCCCCTCCACCGATTCGATAACCTGCCGCAGGGTGATCTCCCCCGCCGGCCTCGCCAGGGTATATCCGCCCTTTGCCCCCTTATAGGAGCACACCATGCCCTCGGCCACCAGCTTGCGCAGAATCTTCAGCGAGAACCGCAGGGGAATCTGCATCTGCTCGCTGATCGTCTTGGCATCGCACCGGCAGGGGTGCTTGGTGAGATATTCTACGATTCGCACGGCGTAGTCCGCTTCCAAAGTCATGACCATCTTTTACTCCGCTTTCCCGGCTATGTCGATCTCCAACCACTCTTTTTTATAACAGTACAAGGCCACCAGCCAATGCCCCACGGTGTACCCCAGGGCCAGTATAAAGCCCGTCAGGTACTTCGTCCCGCCGCACAGGTACACCACGGCTTCCGTCAGCACGGTGTGCAGCGCAAGCCGGATGAAAAAATCGAAAACGTGCTCTTTCACGTACTTCCTATAGCGGAACCGCACCTTTTCTTCCTTTGTAAAACCCGGCATCCAAATGCCCCCTTAGTCCAAGAAATCCTTGAGCTTCTTTGAGCGGCTGGGATGCCGCAGCTTCCGGAGCGCCTTGGCTTCAATCTGCCGGATGCGCTCCCTTGTGACGTTAAACTCCTTGCCCACTTCCTCCAGGGTGCGGCTGCGCCCGTCCTCCAGGCCGAACCGCAGGCACAAGACCTTCGCTTCCCGGGTTGTCAGGGAATCCAGCACATTGCCCAAGGTCTCCTTCAAAAGGGTGTGGGAAGCCGCGTCCGCCGGGGCGGGGGCGTCGTCGTCGGGGATGAAGTCGCCCAGGTGGCTGTCTTCCTCCTCGCCGATAGGGGTCTCCAAAGACACGGGCTCCTGGGCCACCCGCATGATCTCCCGCACCTTGTCCACAGGCATCTCCAGCTCCTCCGCGACCTCTTCGGCGCTGGGCTCGCGGCCGTTCTGGTGCAAAAGCTGGCTGGACACCTTCTTCACCTTATTGATGGTCTCCACCATGTGCACCGGGATGCGGATAGTCCGGGCCTGGTCGGCGATGGCCCGGGTAATGGCCTGCCGTATCCACCAGGTGGCGTACGTGGAAAACTTGAACCCTTTCGTATAATCGAACTTCTCTACCGCCTTGATAAGCCCCAGGTTGCCCTCCTGGATCAAATCCAAAAACTGCATCCCGCGCCCCAAATACCGCTTGGCAATGCTCACCACCAAGCGGAGGTTGGCTTCGCTCAGGCGCTTCTTGGCACTGTCGTCCCCGGCAGAAATGCGCACGGCCAGGTCCTTCTCCTCATCCGGCGTCAGCAGCGGCACCCGGCCAATCTCCTTCAGGTACACCTTCACCGGATCGTCGATGGAAACCCCGTCCGCGCCGATGCCCGGCTCCAGGGCGTCGTTTTCCTCCACCTTGGCCAGCTCCACATCGTCCAGCTGGATGTCATCGAAATCCTCGACGATCTCCACGCCGTGGCTTTCCAGCGTGTCGTAAAATTTTTCTATGTGCTCCGGGTCAAAATCCATCTCGCCCAAAGCGTCCAGTATCTCCTTGGTGCTCAGCTGCCCCTTGCCCTTGCCCAGCTCTACCAGGTCCTTGATGATCGTTTTCTTGTCCGGCTGTGCGCTCATGCGTCGTCCCATCCCTTTCTGAAATGCCTATGCCTTTCGGTCCCGCAGCGCTGCAAGCTGCTGCTTTATGTCCTCCGGCGACGCCCCCCGCACCCACGCTGGGTCCGAGAAGCCCCGCCCGCTTTTTATAATCCGCGCATATGTCTCCATATCCGCCCACTTGGGGGCCTCCCCGTCCGCTAAAATGCGGGCCAGCTCCGCCGTCTCCGCCCCGGTGAGCTCCTGGGAAAAATCTGCCAAAGACACTTCTCCAACCCGTATTTTGCCCAGTAAAACCTTATATACTCTCCGGTTCCAATCCGTCACGAATTTTTCCGGCGGCAGCAGGGCTTCCAGCTCCCCGGCCTTTTCCTGGTTGCGGAACAGGAACGCGATCACGTGCTCCTCCGCCAGCGCCGTCTGGAGATGCCTCTCCTTTTCCAGGTTCACCGCAGACTTAGCCGCCCGTATCTCCTGCTGCGCCCGGACCGCCTTCTTCTCCTGCTTTTTCGATTCCCGCCTGGCCAGCTGCGCCGCCGTGCTTAAAATCCGCGCCGCCGCCACGCCGGTCTCCCCGGCGAGCTTGTTGGCATACACCTCCTGCTCCACCGGGCTTTGCAGCTTGCACAGCACCTGCTCCACGGCCTCCCGCACGTAGGCGACCTTGCCGTCGCTGGACTCCAGGTCGTACTTCCCCCGTATGGCTTCCAGGCGGTACTCGATGTCCGTGCCGCCATTTTCCAGCAGCTGCTTGAACCGGGCCGGGCCGTTCTCCCCGTGCAGGCGCATAAACTCATCCGGGTCCTTGCCCCCCGGTATGGTAATGACCCGCACCCGCAGGCCCGTCCCCCTTAAGATAGGGATGGCCCTTTGGGTAGCCCGGCGGCCAGCCTCGTCGGAATCGTAGCAGATAATAGCTTCGTCCGCAAAGCGCTTCATGATGCGCGCCTGCTCCTCCGTCAGCGAGGTCCCCAGCGACGCGATGGCGTTGGTGAACCCTGCCCGGTGCAGGGCGATCACATCCATATATCCTTCCGCGAGGATCAGCCTGCGGCTGCCCTCGTTCTTGGCGAAATTCATGGCGAACAGCCCGCTGCTTTTGTGGTACACGGGCGTGTCCATGGTGTTGATGTACTTGGGCTTTTCGTCGGTCAATATGCGGCCGCCGAACGCCACTACGTTCCCCCGCAGGTCAAAAATAGGGAACATGGCCCGGGCCCGGTAGCGGTCGTAGGGGTTGCCGTTTTTGGAGAAACGCGCCACGTCGGCCTGTACCAGCTCGTCGGGGGTGTAGCCCTTGCCGCGCAGATGGTTAACCAGCGCAAATCCCCCCTCCGGCGCAAACCCCAGCCCAAAGTGCTTGATGGTGGCCGCGTCCAAACCCCGACGGCGGAAGTAGTCCAGCCCCGCTTTGCCCTCGGGGGTGGAGAGCGTCTTGTAAAAAAACCGCCCCGCCTCCCGGTTGATTTCCAATATGCGCATCCGCAGGCGGGACATGCTGTCGTCCACGCCCTCCTCGGGCAGGGCCATGCCGGCACGCTGGGCCAGCCAGCGGACAGCCTCGGGGAAGTCCAGGCGCTCGATGTTCATGACAAACTGGATGACCCCGCCCCCATTGGAACACCCAAAGCAATAATAGGAATTGTTGTCCGGGTACAGGTTGAACGACGGCGTCTTCTCATTGTGGAACGGGCACAGACCTACCAGGTTGCGCCCCCGCCGCTTGAGCTGCACATAGTTCCCCGCGATTTCCTCGATGGGGCTGCGGGCCTCCAGCTCCCGCAGAAACTCCGGCGAAAATGCCACTGGGCCCGGCCTCCTTTACAGCCCCAGGTGCCACGCCTTGGGGATGAAAAGCTCTTGGTAGCTGGCAATGGCGAAGTGGTCGGTCATGCCGGCTACGTAGTCGCAGGCAGCCCGCTGGGGGCCCTCCTCCTTGGCGATGGCCTGCATATAATCCGGCAGCTTTTCCGCGTGCTGCAGGTAATACAGGAACAGGCTCTTGATAATGTGGGGCACCTTCTGCTCTTCTTTCTTGGCGTATTCGTTTAAGTAGACCGCCTCATACATGAAGTCGTGCAGCTTCTCATACACAGCCTGCACATCCGCGCCCATACCGATTTTCCCCTCCGGGCTGTTCTCCACCACGGACTGGATGAGCGTCGTCAGCCGCTGGGTGCGGGTGTGCCCCAGCTTGTCCGTGATTTCCTCCGGGATATCCTCTTCCTGCAGGACCCCGGCCCTTATGGCGTCGTCGATGTCGTGGTTTATGTAGGCAATCCGGTCGGCCCAGCGCACGATGCGGCCCTCGGCGGTCTCGGCCTCCAGGCCGTCGGTGTGGCAGACCACGCCGTTTGCCACCTCGTAGGTGAGGTTAAGCCCCTTGCCGTCCTTCTCCAGGCGGCCAATGACCCGCACGCTTTGCTCGTAGTGGCGGAAGCCGCCGGGCATCAGGGCGTTCAGGGCGCGCTCCCCGGCGTGGCCGAAGGGCGTGTGGCCCAGGTCGTGGGCCAGGGCGATGGCCTCCGTCAGGTCCTCATTGAGCCGCAGGGCCCGGGCGATGGTGCGGGCAATCTGCGAGACCTCCAGGGTATGGGTCAGGCGGGTGCGGTAGTGGTCGCCCTCCGGGGAGAGGAACACCTGGGTCTTGTGCTTGAGCCGCCGGAAGGACTTGCAGTGGATCACCCGGTCCCGGTCGCGCTGGTAGGGGGTGCGCAAGGGGCACTCGGCTTCGGGGCGCTTGCGTCCCCTTGTTTCAGCGGAACGCGCCGCCCAAGGGGCCAGTTCCTCCTTTTCCCGGCGCTGGATCTCTTCTCTTATCGTCATAGCCTGTCCACTCCCTTCTGCACGATGTGCAGGTTTTGCCTATATATACGCAGGCTTTGCGGAAATTACTTTTTTCTGTGGGACAAAATTTTATAAGGGGAACGGAAAAAATTCTTCCCCCTGGGCCTGGGCCGCGACCTTCCCGTTTGTAGCATCCGCCAGGCGTTTTTGCAGGCCGGGCAGTTCCTCGGGAGCCAGGTGGAAGCGGAGGGTCACGTCCTCTAAAAACTCGGTGCCGTCGATGGTGCCGGAGCATTCGGGGATGATCCCCTGCACCTTGCCGTAAAGGGAATAGTCGCACTGGGCCGTAAGCAGCAGGCACTGGCGCATAGCGACTTTTTTCGCCGCCTGCAGCCCGATGGTCGCCGTATGGGAGTAAGCCCGGATGAGCCCTCCCCCGCCCAGGAGGATGCCCCCGAAATAGCGGGTCGCCACCAGCACCGCGTCGGTGATGCCGGACTTCTTCATGGTCTCAATGACCGGGATACCCGCCGTGCCCTGGGGCTCGCCGTCGTCGGAAAAGCGCTGGACGCCGCCCTCCCGGAGGATGTAGGCGTAGACGTTGTGGTTGGCGTCCCAGTACTTCTTCTTCATCTCCCCGATGAACGCCAAAGCCTCCTCCTCGGTTTTGACCGGCCTGCACGTACCGATAAAGCGCGACTTCTTCTCAATGAATTCGGCCGCGCCCTCCTCCATCACCGTGACGTACTCCATACCGCTGCCCTCCCCCAATAGCATAAAGACGGCACAAAACTGCGCCGCCTTTTGTCTTGCCGTTTCGTTATTTTTCCCCCTCGGGCCCGTCCCGCTTTGCCAGCGTATAGGCCGTGCCATAAGGGTCCCTGTCCAGAAAGCGGTGGTCATACAGCTCACGACGCAGGGTAGCCGGGTCGTGAAAGGTATGCCACTGGCCCAGCAGGTCGTTTACCTCCCGCTCGGTGTAGACGGCTCCCTCCTGGAACTTGCCTGCCAAATAGCAGAGCGCTTCCTGCTGCATTCCCTTTTTTGCCGGGAATTTCTGGAGCCGGCCGCTTCCGTCCAAGAAATTCTGCAATCCCTTCATAAGCGCGGCTTACTTCAAGCCATAACGCTTCTTGAACATATCCACGCGGCCGCTGGTGTCTACCAGCTTCTGCTTGCCCGTGAAAAACGGATGGCATTTCGAACATATTTCGACCT
>CANTDZ010000006.1 GCA_947652665.1 uncultured Clostridia bacterium | reverse complement strand
ACCAGTCCTGCATGGTGTCCATGTAGTTGGAGTAGCTGGTCAGCCAGTTGATGGCCGGGAAGTGGCGCTTGTAAGCCAAGGAGGAGTCCAGGCTCCAGAACACCTTGACGATACGCAGGGTGGCCTGGGAGACCGGCTCGGAAATGTCGCCGCCGGGAGGCGATACGGCGCCGATAACGGACAGCGCGCCCTCGCGGTCGCCGGAGCACAGGGTCATGACGCGGCCGGCGCGCTCGTAGAACTGCGCCAGGCGGCTGCCCAGGTATGCGGGGTAGCCTTCTTCGCCGGGCATCTCTTCCAGACGGCCGGACATCTCGCGGAGGGCCTCGGCCCAGCGGGAGGTGGAGTCGGCCATCAGGGCCACGGAGTAGCCCATGTCGCGGAAGTACTCGGCGATGGTGATGCCCGTGTAAATGGAAGCCTCACGGGCCGCCACAGGCATGTCGGAGGTGTTGGCGATGAGCACGGTGCGCTTCATCAGCGACTGGCCCGTCTTCGGGTCCACCAGTTCAGGGAACTCGTTCAAAACGTCGGTCATCTCGTTGCCGCGCTCGCCGCAGCCAATGTAGACCACGATGTCCGCCTCAGCCCACTTGGCCAGCTGGTGCTGCACGACCGTCTTGCCGCTGCCGAAGGGCCCGGGGACAGCCGCCACGCCGCCCTTGGCAATGGGGAACAGGGTGTCCACCACGCGCTGGCCGGTGATCAGGGGCATATCCGGGGAGAGCTTCTGCTTGTAGGGGCGGCCGCGGCGCACAGGCCACTTCTGCATCAGGGTCACAGGGACGTCCGCGCCGTCCTTGGTGGTGACAGTGCAGACGGTGTCGGTGACCACGTAGCTGCCGGCCTTGATATCCTTAATGGTGCCTTTGACCCCGGGAGGGACCATGATCTTGTGGGACACGATCTCGGACTCCTGCACGGTGCCGATAATGTCGCCGCCGGAAACCTCGTCCCCCGCCTTCATGGTGGGCACGAACTCCCACTTCACGTCGCGCTTCAAAGAGGGCACTTCCACGCCGCGGGTCAGGTTGTTGCCGGCGATCTTCATGATGTCGTCCAGGGGACGCTGGATGCCGTCGTAAATGCTGCTGATAAGGCCGGGCCCCAGCTCAACGCTCATGGGTTCGCCGGTAGACTCTACCGGGGCCCCGGGGGCCAGGCCGGAAGTCTCCTCGTAAACCTGGATGGAGGCTTCGTCGCCGTGGATCTCGATGATCTCGCCGATCAGGCGCCTGTCGCTGACGCGCACCACGTCGAACATATTGGCGTCGCGCATGCCCTTGGCGATAACGAGAGGTCCGGCCACTTTTTTGATGGTGCCTTTACTCATGTTTCTCGATCACCCGTTTCTTGATGATTTTATAGGACAAAATTAATTTCCGTTAAAGATAATGTCAGAACCAACGGCCTGCTCCACCGAATGCTTGACCATCTGGATGCCCATGCCCGTGTTGCCGTGCACGCCCGGGATGGGGATGACGGCGGGCAGGATGCTTTCCCGGTAGCGGTCCAGCTCGGCGGGAAGCTCGGCGGCCAGGGCCTCGGTGATGTAGATGACGGCGTAATTCTGCTCGGTCAGGTTCCGCAGCGCCTTGGCCCCTTCCTCGGGGGTCGACACGGGAAACACCTCCAGGCCCAATGCAGCAAAGCCATAGATGCTGTCCCGGTCGCCTAAAACGGCTATCTTATACATACATATCCCTCAACCTTTCCCGGATCATGCCGTCGTCCAGCTCGTTGAGCTTGCCGGAGAGGATGATCCGCACGGTGCTGATCTCGTTCTGCCGGGCCAGGACGTAAGCGAACAGGGGCCCGATGGTAAAGGGGTTGCGCTTCTGTTCCTTGATAAGGTCCATGACCTGGTCGTCGCACCATTTCTCAAAGGCGGAATAGGATTCCTTCAGCTTCTCTGCCGCCCCGCCGTAGGGGGTGGAGGCAAGGTAGCCGTAGATGTCCTCGGGGCTCTTGCAGGCGGCGCTGGCCAGAGAGGAGGCGTCCAAGCTCCCGCAGGGGGCCAAAGCCTCGTCGATGAAGGCCTTGGACTTGCCCGTCTTGCAGGCGCGCACCGCAGTCTTGATGTCGGACACGGCCACCTTCAGCTCGGCGTACTGCATCAGCAGCTCGCTGCCGCTGTCCTTCCCGCACTGGAGGATGCCCTCCATGCAGGCCCGGTCCAGCAGGATGTCGCACAGCTGGCCGTCGCCGGTCTGCAGCAGGGTGTGGTAGGCTTCATCGGCCGCCTGGGCCATGACAGGGGGCAGGGGGGAGAAATCGTTCTCCCGCACGCAGCGCATCATGGTTTCCGGGTCAATAGAGCCGCCGCTTAAAAAGACGTCCTGAGGCTTTGTGTCCGTGACCACGCACTTGACCGCCGCCTTGATGTTATTGTAGTCGATGGGGTACAGCAGCACGGAGAAGGGGGCCAGGTCGTCCGTCAGCTCGCGGATAAAAGCCCAGGTCTTTTCCTCCTCCGCCGCCAAAACGGCCTCAGCGGAAGAACCGTCCGCGCCGCCCCAGCCCTTGTCGGAGAGCACCCGCAGGCACTCGTCGAACCCCCTGCAGGCCATGAGCAGGTCGATGTCCTGACGGCCCAGCAGCGAGAGCTCCTTCGAGCGCACCCGCGCCACCGCGTAGATATAATCGTCACTCATAGATGGGATTCCTTTCTTTGATGCTTATTGGGGCGTCAGGCTTGGAACAGCAGCTTGCCGGCCGCGTCCCGCAGCGCGTCTGCGGCGTCTTCAAAAACGGCCCGGAAGGTGCAGTTGATATCCATGCCCCCGTACACCAACAGGAACCCGCTTTCTATGTCGGAAGGCTTCGGGGAGATATGCATATCCGCCTCGGGCACGGCCTGCTTCATGCGGGCGAGGAAGTCGTCCGGCAGGCGCTTTAAGTCCTTCTGGTTCAGGCGCATTTCCCCCTGGCCCTTCTGGGCAAAGCGTTTGTAAAGCTGTAAAAGCGAGTCGAAATACTCCTTGTCCGGGGCATCCTCCAAAGAGGCCCGGGCGCCCTCGATGGCCTCTCCAATGAGGCCCTGCTTGAAGGAGAGCATCTGGTTGCGCTTAGCGAGCTCCGCGGCAGATTCGGCACGGTCGCGGATATCCTTAGCGTCCTGCTCGCCCTTTTGCAGGATGGCGTCTGCCTGGCGCTTGGCTTCTTCTTTGGCTTCGGCCAGGGCCTTGTCGGCTTTCTGTTTCGCCTCTGCCAAGATGCCGTCGGCCTCTCCTTGGGCGTCTCCTGCGATTTGTTTGATGATCGATTCCAGTCCGGTCATCCCAGTCCCTCCTCTCTATCGGGTGTCAGCGTGCAGCGGATCATACGGGCAGGCCGCCGATGCTGGTGATAGCGAGGATGGAGATCAGAAGGGCCAGAACCGCGTAGGTCTCGACCATGGCGGGGAAGATCATGGACTTACCGAACTGGTCGGGCTTCTTGGCGACCAGGGAGATGGAAGACACAGCGGCCTTGGCCTGCCACTTAGCGGAGACCATGCCAACGATAGCCATGGGCAGGCAGGCGGCCAGATACAGCAGGCCCTTAGCCAGGGTCATGTTGGGGTCGCCGCCCAGAACGCCGATCTGGGTCAGGGTAACGAAGCCGATGAGCAGGCCGTAAATGCCCTGGGTGCCGGGCAGCAGCTGCAGGATCAGAACTTTACCGAACTTAGAAGGATCCTCGGTGACAACGCCGGCAGCAGCCTGGCCGGTCATGCCAACACCAATAGCGGAACCAATGCCGCCCATCAAAGCGGCCAGCACAGCGCCCAACAGGGCAAAAAAGACTCCTAAAGTGCTCCAATCAAAACCTTCCATTTTACTTTTCCTCCGTTATCTTAAAGTATTTTGTATTGGCGGCAAAGGGCTCGAAGGCCTTCCCGCCGCCCTCATAGAACTTGCCGAAGAACTCCACGTACTGCAAACGGTTGGTATGTACGTATGCGCCCAGCAAGTTAATGAGCAGGTTGAGAACATGGCCGATAATGAAGACCAAAATGAACAGGATGGCCCCCACTACGCCGCCGCCCGCCATGGTGCCCAGCATATTGAACACCTGGGCGATAACGCCGGTAGCCAGGCCCAGCGCCAGCAGGCGGGAGTAGGACAGGATATCCGACAGCCAGCTGGACACGCCGTAGAGCCCGTACAGGCCCTTCAGGAAGCGCTTTGCACCCTTGCTCTCGCGGCCGCTGGTGGCAATGATGCCCACGGCGCCAATAGCGGCGCACACAAGGGCGATGGTCATGACCACAGAGGGGATCGCGATGTCAAGGCTCATCATATCCTGGAACATATCGCTGCCCACCAGGGCAATAATCAGGCCGCCCACCAGCATATACCAAAAGCCGGAATCATAAAGGGCGTCCAGATACTTGCCGCGCCGGCACAGCTGGTAAATCTGCATGGCCAAGCCTGCAAACAGGTGGATGATGCCCAAAAGGAACGAGAACAGCATCAGCCGCATGGGCTCCTTCAAGGGCTCGAACCACAGGGGGGCGATGGTGACCTCGGTGCCGAAGAACGTCCGGGCAATCACAGGGATTGCGTCGCCGAAATAGCTGCCGAACATCACGCCCCAGAACATCGTCGAGATGCCGCAGAAGAAGAACATCCGCATCGTCTTGCGCAGCCCGTCTTCGATGTTTTTGAACTTTAAGAGCACGATGCCGCACGCTAAGGAAATCAGGAAGCCGTAAGCGGCGTCCGACAGCATCATGCCAAAGAGCACGTAGTAGAACACGCACATGACCTTCGAGGGGTCGACCTCCCACTTGCCGGGCAGGCTGTACCCCGCGATGACGCCTTCCACAGCGGAGGCAAAGAACCCGTTTTCCAAACGCACGGGCAGCTCTTCATCCTCGGCAGGGTCCTCCAGCTCCACGAAGGCATGGTAGTCGTCCTCCAGCTGCTTTTGCAGCCGGGGCGCGGCTTTGGCAGGCACGAAGCCTGTCAGGTAGAACACGTGGGGGCTCTGCCACAGTTCCCCCAAAACCTCGTATTTGTCCCGGCGCATGGTAAAGTAATCCGCCGTGAACAAAAGGCTTTCCCGGTCGCTGGCAAAGGAGCCGATCTCGGCCTTGGCCTTCTCGATCTCCCCATGGGCGGCCTTGATGCGGCCCTTAAGCTCCTCCACCCGTTCCGCCGGGGCGGTCTTGGAAGGGGCTGCCGGATAGGTGAAGCCCATGCCCCGCAGGGCGCCCTCCACCTCTACCGCGTGCTTTGCGTGGCAGACCACGAACACGCAGGTCTGCTGGGGCTGGCTGCTTACCACCTCGGCCTCAATAGCCGAGACCTCCGGGAGGGCCTGCGCCAGCCGGTTTTTCAGATCCGAAACGGTCATTTCATCCGGGAAGGACCCGATGAACACAGCCGTGGACCCGCTGCCCTTGGTGCGCATGGAGACGTCCAGGCCCACCCAGGGCTTCAGCGCGTCAATCTGGGCCTCGAGCCGCAAAACCTCGGCTTCCTCGTCCGTGATCTTTTTCCCCAGGGCCGCAATCCGGGAGGCCTTTTTCACGGCCTCGGGGGCGGCTTCTGCGGTCTGCTCATACTGCCGCGCGGTAATCGCGGTGCGCCCTTCCAGCATGGAGAGCATCCCCTTTACGGGCGGGGCGTAGCTGTCCAGTACCGTAACGGCGTTTTGTATGAGCTGTACGTTCTTTTCAAATGTTTGCCGTGCGGAGGCGGTGTCCGTTTTGGAGAAAAGCTCCCCAGCGGTTTCGGGGGGATCGACCTCTACGGCGCCCCTCCGCTGCAGCATTTCGAGAATTTTTTTGCGGTTGTTTTTCAGCGCATACACATGGATGCGCTTCATTTCCACTACCGCCATCTGCCTCGACCTCCTTTAGGGCTGCCCCAAAACGATTTTCCGGATCTCCCCGACGACCTTCCCTCGGGCGTCCCCGGCACTGGCTTTCAGGCGCTGCTGGGTCTCTTCCAGCGCCTGCACAGACTGGGCGTGCAGCTTTTCGGCATCGGCACGGGCCACGCCCCGGAGAACGTCGGCTTTTTTCTTAGCCTCCTTCACCGCGGCGGCCACAGCGTCTTTGCCCTCTTGGGCAGCCTTTGCCACCAGCTGATCGCCTTCCTCTTTGGCACGCAGCACCGCTTGGCGGGCGTCCTGCTCCGCCTGGCTCACGGCCTGCATGGTGTCTTTTGCCAAAATTTCTCACCTCCTGCAAAAGATTCCTCAATGTGGCCTATAAAATATATGATTGCTTTAGGCGCGCATTACACCATAATTATACACTCAACCCCCAAAAAAGTAAAGGGTAATAGAGTGCCCAAAGGCAAAAAAGTGAACAAAAAATGTACCCCTGCTTTAAACAGGGGTACAGGATGGTTTTTTATTCGTCTGCCGCTTCGCTTTCGGCCTGGCTCTCGGCGTTATCGTCCGTGGGGGCCACGGAAGCACCGGTCTGGTCCTTGTTCGCCACGACCTTGTCGAGCTTCACGGAGTTGATGCACTTCTGGTTGACTTCTACGCCGTTCAAGGCCTTACCCTGCTCCATGGCGTCGTCGTTAAACTCCGTGCCCTTATACTCGGTGAGCAGCTCGTTTTTCTGGGACTCGTCCTCCATAAGGGAGTCAAAGTAGTCCTCAATGGAGAGCTTCTCCACCAGGTAGATGCCGGCGTCCACCTCGACCAGCTTGACCTCGCCGTCTTCCATGTCCGGCAGCTCAGAGGAGATGTTCGTGTGCACGCTGTCCTTCTTGGTGGCGCCGGGAGCCTCGTGCTGGGGAGTGGTGGCGGAAAGGGTGGAATACTCGCTGTAGGCCTCGGCGAAGGTCATGTCGCCGTCGTTGACCTTATCTGCGTACTCCTGCAGGGTGTCCTGCAGTTCCTTTACCTCGTCGTCCTCCAGGGCCACGCTGTTGCCGTCCTCGTCAAACTTCGACTTGGAAACGTACATATACTCATAACTCCAGTAATTCTCGGTGTAATAGTCGGAAAGCTCGCTTTCGGAGACTTCCTTCTCGCCGCCCTCGCCGTACATGGCCTGCAGCACCAGCTGGGCCCGAACGTTGTGCTCGGCGTAAGCCTTCTTGAAGGAGGCCTCGGAGATGCCGGCGGTCTCCATGCTGTCTTTGTAGTAAGCCCACAGGCTGTTTGCACCGTTGTCGATGGCGTTCAGGTCGGCTTCGGTGAGGGTGAGCCCCAGCTCGTCGAACTTGTCGCATATATAATAGTAAGCGCCCACGTACTGCAGGGCCCGGTCCTTGGACCAGTCCTTCACGCTCTGGCCGTCAATGCTGGCGTCCCAGACTTTCTCGTTGGCGGATACGCGGTTGCCAGCCTCGGTGTAAGCGCTGGTCAGGTAATAGAGGTACGCGCCTACGGGCATCACGTCGTCGCCGTGCTTGGCGACCCAGGTGTTGTCTTCGCTGTAGCAGGCGCCCAGGCTCACGGCCATGCACAGGGCGAGGCACAGGCACAGGGCTTTCTTCAAAATGTTTCTCATTGGGTATCATGCCTTTCACATTATTATTCACGTTGCATACCCGCTTATTATACCGCAAAAAAAGCGGGTTGTCTACAGTTTTATTTGGGATTCGCGGATTTTATCTGACCATATACATACGTGTCCTTCCAGATAGGCTGTCCGTTTTCGTCCTCCCAGAAGTAAACGTTTTGCAAAAAGTGTGCTTCCCGCCGGAACCCCAAGGCCTCCAGCAGCCGCCAAGAGCTTTCGTTTTGCGGGTCGCACTCCGCAAAGACCCGGTGCGCCCCCTGGGCAAAGGCCTGTTTTACCAGGGACCGGCAGGCCTCGGACGCATAGCCCTGCCCCCAGTATTGGCGATTGAAGACATAGCCTATCTCCACCGCCTGGAAATCGCGCTGGCCCAAATACACGTTGCCAATCATTTTCCCATTGGCTTTCAGCTCCACCGCCACCATTTCCTCCGTAGAGATGCGCCACGACAAGTCCTCCCGGGCTTCATCCAGGTTTTTGGGCTTATAGGGTTCGTACCGCACCACCTCCGGGTCGGAAAGGTACTCGAACAGGTCTTGCAGGTCGCTTTCTTTGTAGCGGCGTAAAATAAGGTGTTCAGTCTCCATAATGATTTTTTCGTGGTTCATCATGCAATACTCCTTAAAATGTAACGACTTTTCCCTGCTCTGTCAATGGCCCTCTTCATAGTTTCATCATCCGGACAAATTTCTCCACATACCCGGTTTGGGTCGGCATGATGTTTTCCGGGAGCTCCTCGATTCGGAACCATTTCAGCTGCGTGCTTTCCGCATCGGGATTCAGTGTCCCGGAATACTTTTCCACAATATAAACCACATCGGTATAATAAACCTCGTCCTGGTTCGGGTATACCATGTGCACACTGGCCTTTACGTCGAAAAGTTTGGGGTCGGCAATCTCCAGGGAGGTCTCTTCCCTTACTTCCCTGGCCAGGGCCTGCTCCAGGCTTTCCCCCAGCTCGATACCGCCGCCGGGCACGCACCACATGCCGTTGTCCGAGCGTTTTTCCAACAGGAGCCCCTTCTCGGCGTCATAAAGAATGCACATAGCCGCTGTTGCCATAACAGGGCTGTGACCCACAAATTTGCGCATATCAGAAATATAGCTCATAACATTCCCTCGCATTTCGCTAAAATTAGACTAACATACAGTATAGCGCATACCCTAATCCGGGACAACCGAGCCCTTTTCTCCGCTTGCTTCCTCCATAGCCCCCAGCACTTCCGCCAGGGCCTCCAGCGGCGGCCTGCCTGCCAGCTTCACGCTCAGGTACGGTCTGCTCCCAGCGCTTAACAGCACCCGCCCGTTCATAAGCTTCACCAGCCGGCCCACCTGCTCCATATCCAGCTTGGCTACGTATAGCAGCAGCGCGTCCCCTTGCTGCTTGACCTCCGTCAGCCCCAAGCGGCTGGCCGTTCCCCGCAGCAGAGCGATGTCAATAAGCCCCCTTACGGAAGCGGGCGGGTCGCCGAACCGGTCGATGAGCTCGTCGGTCACGTCCATGGCGTCCTCCTGGGTTTCCACCTCCGCGATGCGCCGATAGATGTCCAAGCGCAGGTTCAGGCTTTCAATATAGCTTTCCGGGATGTGCGCCTGCACCTGCATATCCACCAGGCACCCTTCGTCCACCTTGCGGGTGGGCTCCTCGCCCTTCATGAGCCCCACGGCTTCGTTTAGCAACCGGATGTACATATCGTACCCCACGGTTTCCATGTGCCCGTGCTGCTCGCCGCCCAGGATGTTGCCAGCGCCCCGTATCTCCAAGTCGCGCATGGCAATCTTAAAGCCCGAGCCGAACTCCGTAAACTCCCGTATGGCTGAAAGGCGCTTTTGGGCAATCTCGCTTAGGGACTTGTTGGGCGCATAGGTCAGGTACGCGTAAGCCCGGCGGTTGCTGCGGCCCACCCGGCCCCGCAGCTGGTGCAGCTGGCTAAGGCCCATGCGGTCGGCGTTGTCGATGATAAGGGTGTTGGCGGTGGGCACGTCCACGCCGGTCTCGATGATGGTGGTGCACACCAAAATGTCGATCTCGTGGTCGAGAAGCTGCCGCCATACCTCGGAGAGCTCTTCCTCGTTCATCTTGCCGTGGCCGATGCCGATGCGCGCCTGGGGCACGTTCTGCTGGATGCGCGCCGCCACCCGCTGGATGGACGCCACGTCGTTGTGTAAAAAGTACACCTGGCCGCCTCTCCGCAGCTCCCGGAAGATGGCGTCGTTGATGACCCCCTGGTCGTATTCCAGCACGTAGGTCTGCACGGGGTGGCGGTCGTGGGGGGCTTCCTCAATGACCGACATATCCCGTATGCCCGACAGCGCCATGTTCAGCGTCCGGGGGATGGGCGTGGCCGACAGCGTCAGCACGTCCGCCGACTTGCACAGGGTCTTGAGCTTCTCCTTCTGGGCCACGCCAAAACGCTGCTCCTCGTCGATAATGACCAGCCCCAAATCCTTAAAGCCCACGTCCTTGCTGACCAGCCGGTGGGTGCCCACCACAATATCCACGCTGCCCCGCTTGACCCGGCGCAGAATCTGTTCCTGCTGCTTCGGCGTGCGGAACCGCGACAGCAGCTCGATGTCTACCGGGAAGCCCTCCATCCGGCGCAGGATGGTCTGGTAATGCTGCCAGGCCAAAATGGTGGTGGGCACCAGGATAGCGCACTGCTTCCCCGACGTGATGCACTTGAACGCCGCACGCAGCGCCACCTCGGTCTTGCCAAAGCCCACGTCGCCGCACAGCAGGCGGTCCATGGGAGCCTCGCGCTCCATGTCGTCCTTGATCTCCCCCACGCACCGCAGCTGGTCCTCGGTCTCGTCAAACTCGAACCGCGCTTCAAAATCCCGCTGCCACTCGCCGTCCGGCGGGAACGCAAAGCCCTTCTCCTGCATCCGCTGGGCATACAGCTGGATGAGCTCCTTGGCAATGTCCTTGACCGCCGCGCGTACACGGGCCTTCTGCTTCTGCCACTCCTGGCCGCCCAGGCGGTGGAGCTTTACCCCGGCGTCCTCCCGGGGGCCGATATACTTGGACACCATGTCCAGCTGGGTCACGGGCACATAGAGGGTGTCGCTTTTGGCGTACCGCACCTTAATATAGTCCTTCACAACGCCGTTCATTTCCAGCTTGTGTATGCCCTCGAATACCCCGATGCCGTGGGCGGCGTGCACCACGTAGTCCCCCGGTGCCAGCTCGGACAGGCTGGAAATCTCCTTGCTGTTCTTGTCCCGCTTTGTTTTTTTGGTCTTCACGGCCCCTAGCCGCCCGTGGGTCAGCAGGGCGAACTGGGCGTCCGGCAGGTCGAACCCGGCCGAGAGCGTCCCCTCCGTCACGGTGACGGTGCCTCTTTGGCAGGTGGAGGGCGCCTCTATATAAGCGGCCGGCAGGCCCGCCTGCTTCAAATCCTGGGCCAAGGCCTCTCCGGCCCTTTTCGTGCCCGACAGCACCACGCAGGCCCGCTTCTGCTGGAGCAGCGCCGACAGGTCGTCCACCAGCAGCTCCACCCCGCCGCCCCACACGGGGAACTGCCGGGCGGTCATGTTGACCAGGGTCTTGGTGGGCACCTCGTAGCTGCCCCGGGCAAAGATGTCGAAAAAGAGCGTGGGTATCTGCTCGGCCTTGGTCAGGGCGTACTCCCAGGTCTCGCTGTACATATCCAGGCCCTTGCACAGAAGGCCCTCCTCCAGGTAGGACTTCACGTCCTCCCCCCACTGCCACAGGGTGGTGCGCATACGCTCCTTGAGCTTGTTGCCTTCGGAGAAAAACAGCAGGCTGCTTTCCGCCGGGAAGTAGTCGAACAGCGTGGCAGGCGGCTCGTAGACCAGCGAGATAAACTTATCCATCGAGCCCAGATGCAGGCCATCCTTGAGCTTCTGGGCCTCGGCCTCCAGGACCTCCCGTGCTTTAGGGGCGCGCTTGCCCCGCAGGGAAGACGCCAGCTTCTCAATCTTCTTGATGAGCCCCGGCACGTTTTTCGGCAGAACCTCCACGCAGGGGGCCAGAGCGATGCTCTCTACAGGCTCGGTGCGGCGCTGGGTCTGGGGGTCGAAAAAGGAGACGGAATCGATCTCGTCCCCCCAGAACTCTACGCGCACCGGCTCCCGGGCGCTGGGGGAGAAAAAGTCCACAATGCCGCCCCGGTGGGAAAACTGCCCCGTTCCCTCGATCTGGTCCTCCCGGGTGTAGCCGCAGCTTACCAGCGCCGACAGCAGCTCCTCTGGGGCCATCTGCGCCCCCGCCTCGATCTGGAAAAGCCGGGCCGACAGCTCCCCCGGCCCCAGGGTGAACTGCAGCGCCGCATCGATGCAGGAAATGACGCAGTCGCATTCGCCGTTCTGCAGGCGGGTCAGGGCTTGTATCCGGGCTTGCTCGTATTCGTGGGACGCCGCCGTGTCCCGAAAATTAAAGTCCCGCAGGGGGTACTGGACGGTGTGCAGCCCTAACGCTTCCAAATCCTGGGCGAAGCGCTGGGCCTCGGCCTCGTCGGCGGCGATAACCAGGGCCTTGCGCCCGGCCTCCTGGCACAGGGCGGCCATGACCACGCACTTGTGCACCCCCGAAAGCCCCGTGACCGCCCCCGGCAGCGCCCCTGCCTTTACGGCCCGGCTGAGCCCCGCGTACTCCGGCGACTGCTTGACTGCATTGCGAATAAATTTCATAGACCCTCCATCAACTATTATATAAGTTCATGGCCCTGTCCACGTCGCCCTTGGCGATGAGCTCGCAGGCGGCGCAGGCGTTCTCCAGTGCGGTGTCCAGCTCTTTCCGTTCGCCGTCGGTGAACTTGGAGAGCACCCAGTCCGCCAGGTTGAAGTCCGGGCGGGGCTTCTGCCCCACGCCCAGCTTAATCCGGGGGAACTGGTCGGACCCACTAAGATAGATGATATTTTTCATGCCGTTATGCCCCCCGTCGCTGCCTTTCCGCCGGATGCGCAGCTTGCCGGGGGCCAAGTTGATGTCGTCGAACAGCACCAGCACCCTCTCCGGCGGGACTTTGTAGAAGGCCATCGCCTCCTGCACCGACTGGCCGCTGAGGTTCATATACGTGCCGGGCTTTAAAAGCAGCGCCTTTTTGCCGCCCAGATTACACTCCCCCGTAAGCCCCTTGAACTTGATGCGCTTTATTTCGGCGTGATGCTTCTCCGCCAGCAAGTCCAGGGCCATAAATCCTGCGTTATGTCGGGTGTTCTCATATTCACGGCCGGGATTGCCCAGGCCCACCACGATAAAATCCATCCTGCGCCCTCCTTCGCAAAAGCATAGAAAAACCGCTCAAACTCTACGGTTCAAGCGGTTCCAACTGGTGCGCGAGACGGGACTTGAACCCGTACGTCGAAGACACACGCACCTCAAACGTGCCTGTCTGCCAGTTCCAGCACTCGCGCAAATCACAAGGTGTATTATAGCATGGGGGTGCTGGTTTGTCAAGGGGGATTTCACAAAAAGGGGGCGGCATCCCCGTAAGGACGCCGCCCTATGTATGGAAATGAGAGTGTTACGCTTTGTAGCAGTTGACCGCCACCACGCAGGCTTCGGCGCGGGTTGCGGTGCCCAGGGGGTCGAAGAGGTTGTCGCCTTTGCCGTTGATGATCCCCTGCGCCCGGCAGGTGTAAACGGCATCCTTAGCCCAGCTGGCAATGACCCCGTCATCGGCGAACTTCGAATGGTCGGCCACCGACGAGAAGCCCAGGAACCGGTAGATGAGCAGGCACATTTCCTGGCGGCTGATAAGGTCCTCGGGCTTAAAGAGCCCGTCCCCGCTGCCGTTGGAGATGCCGCGCTCGCTGGCCCATTGGACGGCCTTGGCATAGTAGGCGTCCGGGGCCACATCGTGGAACCCGGTGGTGCCGGAGTAATTGTCCAGGTTAACCCCGTCGATGTTGGCCAGCACCAGGATGAACTGCCCGCGGGAGATCTGGCTGCCCGGGTCGAACTTGTTGTCGCCCACGCCCTTGAGGAGCCCGAACCCGACGGCCTCCTCCACGTTGCGCGCGAACCAGTCGTCATAGGTGAAATCGGTGAACACGGAGCCCCCCGCCACGACCGTAGCCTTGGTAACAGGGCTGGACACGCCGTCCTTGACCGCAATGGCCTTATAGGTGAACCCGGTCATATAAACGGGGCTGATATAGGGCGTGCTTTCTTCCGTCGGCTCAGAGCCGTCCGTGGTATAATAAATGTAAGCGTCCGGGTCGCTGGTGGAAATGGTTACGGAAAGGCCGTCGCTGGTGACCGTGGGGGCCTCCAAATCGCCGGTCACTGTGCGGTACTTGGCAAACAGGCTGCACACATAGCCCGTCTTGCCGGAGGAGGTGGTTACCGCATACCACACCGACGACTTCTTCCCGTCGCTGGTGACCTCCAGGCCTTCCTCCTCGCCGGTGATCTTGATGAGGTCGCCCCGGTGCAGCACCGATACAACCTTGGCTTCCGTGGTGGGCTCTTCGCGCATATTCACCCCGGCCCCGGTGATGGTGCCGTTATAAGTGGGGTCCTCCGGGTCGGGCTTGGTGCCGTAGACCAGGTCGCTGGTGTTGTCGACGCCGCTGTAACGGGTAGCCAGGTAGTCGGCCACAATAGACGCGGCCACGAAGTCGCTGCTCAGGAGGCTCTCGTCTACCGGCAGGTATTCGCCCAGGCTGTCGACTGCATAGCCCTCGTCGTTGATGCTCAGACCGTCTATGACGGTGTCGGTCACGTATTCGTAATTGGAATAATAAGTCAGCTTGCCGTCCATCTCATACCAGCCGTTGCTGGGATAGAGCAGGCCGTTGTCCAGCAGATGCCAGGCGTTCCAGTCGCGGCCGGGAGCGTCTACGGGCAGAAGGCGCATATTATAGGTATAGTCGCTGTTGTCGGTGGCCATGCCGGCACCGATGTAAATGCCGATGTGGCTGTAGATGCCGGTTTCAGGGGCATAGTACTCGGGCATGGTCAGCAGCAGGCCGTGAATGTTGGGCAGGCACTCGTCCAGCGAACCGTGGAACTTGCTCAAGGCCACGTGCCCGGAGCAGTTGCCGGCCGGGTCGTTCATGCCCATGTCGGAGAAGTAAGCGTAGATCAGGCCCGCGCAGTCCGACACGCGGGTGTCCCCCACATACTGCCCTTTGCCGCCGTAGGAGTATTTCCAGCCTTCGTTATAGGCCTTGATGCCGTGCTCGGCCAGGCCGATGGACGTGGCAAAATCGACGGCTTTGGCCGAAGGGACGGCCGCGCACAAGGCGGTGAGCGCCAGGGCCAGAAGGATGCAAAGAAGCTTGCGGTATATAGTCGGTTTTGAAAGTGATTTTGTCATGATGGGATACCTCCATTGGTTACAAAACGGTTACATTCTAACACATCTGGAACGGTTTTGCAAGGGATATACCAAGAATTTACATTGTATTCACACCAGAAGGCAAGGTGTTGTGGAGGGCGGCGGGGCGTGCCCAAGGGCTAGATAAAGTTTTCATTGACAATTCCCCTGGGGTACGGCATAATAAACCTATATATCCCTTGTGGGAAAGGAGCGATTGCATTATGAAAATAAAGAAGCTGGCCGCCGGGCTGCTGGCGGCGCTGCTGTTCGCCTTGGTGCCGGCAGGGGCTTTGGCCCAGGAGAGCGTCCTGGAAAACGTTTATGAGGGCCATGTGCGCTCGGCCGTGGAGCGCCTGCAGGCCATGCCGGTACCGGAGATAGACGAAGAAGCCCTGCCGTTTGACCCCGCGCCCCAGCTGGACGATGCCGGGGAAGACGGCATGGAAGACGACATGGAAAGAATAGAGGCGGAGGAGTTCGATGCCGCTTTCGAAGAAGAAATGCAGCAGCTGGAGCAGCAGCTCTACGATGCCGTACAGGACGCGGACGGCACCATGTACAGCCAGCTCAACGAGCGCCAGCGCAACTGCTATGATGCCCTGGCCGGGGTCTCCATTGACCGCATCCTGACCGCCGCCCGGGACAAGAACGGCCGCCGCCAGGTGCGTTTGACCATCGCCGGCATACAAGGCGTCACTATTACCGGGCAATTCATTGGAAACAGCTTTTCGCCGGATGCGGCCGGGGCTCAGGTGCGCAAGAGCCTTTTTACGGACCTGCGCTTGGCCATCGTGGCCCTGCGGTACGACCGGCCGGACATGATCTGGTTGGGGGATATGACCTACGGGTACGGTCGCCAGCGTATGACCAGCTCCTCGGCGCGGGTGACCACCGCCAACTATTCCTTTGAGCTGGAATTTAACGAGAACGAGCGGGAGATGCGCGATTTTATGCTGTCCTGTGCCGACGTGGTGGTCGAAGAGGCCCGCAGCCTGCCCGACCGCTACCTCCAGGTCATGCTGGTGCACGACGTGCTGGCCCTGGGCAGCACCTACAACCATGCGGCGGCAGACAAGCAGATCACGGGCATCCCCTATGAAATGGCCCACTGCGCCTACAGCGCCCTGGTTATCAACGACAACTACGAGCCCGTATGCGACGGCTACTCCGAGGCCATGAAGATCATCCTGGACCGCATGGGCATTCCCTGCGTGACCGCCACCAGCCTGACCCATATGTGGAACAACATCAAGATGGACGACGGCCGCTGGTATAACGTGGACGTGACCTGGGACGACGATGACCAGGAGCCGGTCTGCCACGACTACTTCCTCATTGGCTCCCAGACCCGGGTGGACGGGCAGGCGTTCTGCAAGCAGTCCAGCCATGTGGAGGAAAACCCCTTTAAGCCCAACACCAACACCAATGCCTTTACCCTGTACTTCCCCACCAAGCGCGAGTCCTCTTATGAGTACCTGGGCCATGACTACGAGCCCCTGCGGTTTGCCGACGTGGGCCGCGACGAGTGGTACTATGACTACGTGGAGCAGGCCGCTGTGGCAGGGCTTATGCAGGGCAATGAGAACGGGCGGTTCAATCCGGGGGCCAATATTTCCCGGGCGGAGTTTGCCCAGGTAATCGCCAATATGGTACACGCCCAGCTGGGCAGCTACAGCGGCTCGCCTTTCTCGGACGTGCCGGCCAATGCCTGGTATGCCCCAGCGGTCAGCTGGATAAAGGAATATGGCCTGATGCAGGGGAGCAACGGCCAGTTTAGGCCTACCGAGGGCATCGCCAAGCAGGAGATGTGCGTGGTACTGTATAACCTGGCAAAAGTACAGAAACTGGATTTGACAAGCAGCAGTACACGGTTCAGCGACCATAACAGCATCGCCAGCTGGGCCCAAGAAGCCGTATATGTTTGCAAAGAGCTGGGCCTTGTACAAGGCGATGCCAATGGCGCGCTGATGCCTGCCTCCAATTCTATGCGGTGTGTGGCGGCAACCATGTTCGTGCGGTACCGTGACCTTACGGGTGACGTGACCCTCCCTTGGCCCCCGCCCACAACGGAGCCCACCACGGCGCCCCCGACCCCCACGCCTAACCCTACGCCGACCCCTCCCCCGACCTCTACCCCGGAGCCATCGGCAACCCCGGCGCCGACCCCTAAGCCTAGCATAGACGCCACGGTGTATTGGGTGCCGAATGGCAAGGTATATCATTCCACCAGGAGCTGCGCGTCCTTGCACGCATCGACGTCAATTTTCAGCGGCACCGTCGCGCAGGCACAGACCGCGGGGAAGCGCAACCCCTGCAAAGTCTGCCACTAAAAACCCCCATAAAAGAAAGGATAGAGGAAAATGAGTACAGAATTGGCTAAAGCCTACGAGCCTAAAGAGGTGGAACGCCGCATCTATGACTTCTGGATGCAGGGCGGGTATTTCCACGCGGAAGTCGACCCGAAGAAGAAGCCTTACACCATTGTGATTCCCCCGCCCAACATCACCGACCAGCTGCACGTGGGCCACGCCCTGTGCATGAGCATGCAGGACATCCTCATCCGCTGGAAAAGGATGCAGGGGTACTCGGCCCTGTGGCTGCCGGGCACGGACCACGCGGCTCTGGCTACGGAAGTGAAAATTGTGGAGGCCATGGCCAAGGAGGGCGTTACCAAAGCCGACCTGGGCCGCGAGGGCTTTATGGAGCGCGCCTGGGCCTGGAACGACAAGTATGGCAGCCGTATTGTGGAGCAGCTGAAGCTTTTGGGCTCCTCCTGCGACTGGGACCGGCGGCGCTTTACCATGGACGAGGGCTGCTCGAAGGCCGTGCGGCACGTGTTTGTGAAGCTGTATGAGAAGGGGCTTATTTACCGGGGCGAGCGCATGGTCAACTGGTGCCCCAGCTGCCACACGGCACTGTCGGACGCGGAGGTTATTTTTGAGGAACAGCAGGGGTCGTTCTGGCACCTGCGCTATCCCTTGGCGGACGGCAGCGGGTACATTGAATTAGCTACCACCCGTCCCGAAACCATGCTGGGCGACACGGCTGTGGCTGTGCATCCGGATGACGAGCGGTATAAGAATTTGATTGGCAAGAATGTGATTTTGCCGCTGGTGGGCAAGGAAATCCCCATTGTGGCCGACGAGTACGTGGAGATGGACTTCGGCACCGGCGTGGTGAAGATTACCCCGGCCCACGACCCCAACGACTTCGAGGTGGGCCAGCGCCACAACCTTCCCATTGTGAACGTGATGGACGAGGGGGGCGTTATCAACGAAAACGGCGGCAAGTATGCTGGAATGCCGGGTTTGGAGGCCCGCAAGCAGATCGTGAAAGACCTGGAGGAGGGCGGCTATCTTATCAAGGTGGAGCCCCTGACCCACAACGTGGGCACCTGCCAGCGCTGCCACACGGTGGTGGAGCCGCGCATTTCCACCCAGTGGTTTGTGAAGATGGAGGGCTTGGCAAAGCCGGCCATCGACGTGGTACGGGAGAAGAAGATCAAAATCATACCCGAGCGCATGGAGAAGGTCTATTATAACTGGATGGAGAACATCAAGGATTGGTGCATTTCCCGGCAGATCTGGTGGGGGCACCGCATCCCGGCGTGGTACTGTGAGGATTGCGGCGAGACCATCGTTTCGGAGACGGATATTGACACCTGCCCCAAGTGCGGGTCGAAGCATTTGAAGCAGGATGAGGATACGCTGGACACCTGGTTCTCGTCGGCGCTGTGGCCCTTCTCGACCCTGGGCTGGCCGGAGGAGACCGAGGAGCTGAAATATTTCTACCCCACCAATACGCTGGTGACGGGTTATGACATCGTGTTCTTCTGGGTGGCGCGGATGATTTTCTCGGGCCTGGAGCACATGGAGGATATCCCCTTTGACACCGTGTTCTTCCACGGGCTGGTGCGGGATTCCCAGGGGCGTAAGATGAGTAAGTCTTTGGGCAACGGCGTGGACCCGGTGAAGGTCATTGACCAGTACGGGGCGGACGCTTTGCGGCTGTTCCTGATTACCGGCAACACGCCGGGCAACGATATGCGGTTCTCTACGGAGAAGGTGGAGGCCAGCCGCAACTTCGCCAACAAGATTTGGAACGCCGCGCGGTTTATCCACATGAACATTGACGGGAAGGACGTGCCCTGCGCCCTGCCTGAAAAGCTGACAATGGAAGACAAGTGGATTGTCAGCCGGTTTAATTCGGTGGCCCGGGAGGTCACGGAGAATTTGGAGAAGTTTGAGATTGGCATTGCGGTGCAGAAAATCTACGACTTCTTGTGGGACGAGTTCTGCGACTGGTACATTGAGCTGGCCAAGCTGCCTATGACCGGCACGGATGAAAACGCGGCGCAGTCGGCAAGGCAGGTGCTGGTTTGGGTGCTGGGCAACACGCTGAAGCTTTTGCATCCGTTCATGCCGTTTATTACCGAGGAAATCTGGCAGAGCCTGCCCCACGAGGGCGAGGCGCTGATTGTAGCGGAGTGGCCGGTGTATGACGAAGCGCTGCACTTCCCGGAGGCTGAGGAGGAGATGCAGAGCGTCAAGGAGCTGATTACGGCCTTGCGCACCCGCCGCAGCGAGATGAACGTGCCGCCGTCCAAGAAGGCGCATCTGTATATTGAGACGCAGTCCCCGGCGGCTTTTGAGACGGAGAAGGACGCCATTGCCCGACTGGCTTATTGCAGCGGGGTGGAGATCGGCGAGAAGTTTGAGAATATGGAAGGCGCGGTCACGGTGGTGACGGCGGCCTGCCGGGGCTATCTGCCCATGGACGAGCTGGTGGACAAGGCGGCTGAGGTGGCCCGGCTGACCAAGGAGCTGCAGAGCGCCCAGAAGCAGCTGGACAACGTCAATGCGAAGCTTGCCAATGAGACGTTTATGTCTAAGGCGCCCCAGAAGGTTATTGACGGCGTGAAGCAGAACGGCGACAAGCTGCGCGAGAAGGTCCGCATGATTGAGGACTCGCTGAAAGCGTTCGGGTGAGAGCATGACTTACGCCGAAGCAACTGCTAAGATCGACAGCCGCCTGCTGTTTGGAATCAAGCCGGGGCTCAAGAATATCACGACCCTGATGCACGAGCTGGGCGACCCGCAGGATGCGCTGAAATTTGTGCACGTGGCGGGCACCAACGGCAAGGGCACGACCTGTACGCTGACCGCCAGCGTTTTGCGGGAAAGCGGCTATAAGGTGGGGTTTTACACGTCGCCTTATGTGCTGGATTTCCGGGAGCGGTTCCAGGTGGACGGGGAGATGATTTCCGAGGAAGAGCTGGCGGAAGAAGTGGAGCGCATTTGGCCGGCTATTGAGCGGATGGATGCGCGGGACGAGTATATTACGGAGTTCGAGTGCATTACGGCGCTGGCCTTTGACTGGTTTGCCCGGAAGAAGTGCGACATCGTGGTTTTGGAGGTGGGCCTGGGCGGCATCACCGACGCGACGAATGTAATCAAGACGCCGGAGGCGGCGGCTATCCTGTCCATCTCTTTTGACCACACGGCTTATCTGGGAGATACGCTGGATAAGATTACACGGGAGAAAGCGGGGATCATCAAGCCCCAGGGGCGGGTGGCGCTGTACCCGGAGCAGGAACCGGAGGTTCTCGAGCAGATAAAAGAAACGTGCCGGGAAAAGGGCGCGGAGCTGTTTATCCCGGACATGGAGAAAGTCCAGGTGGGCGAGGCCAGTATTTTCGGCACCGACCTTACGGTGGACGGGCTCAAGCTGCATACGCCGTTTTTGGGGGCGCATCAGGTGAAGAACGCGGCCACGGTGCTGGAGGTCGTGCGGATTTTGCGCTCGCAAGGGTGGAAAATTACGGACGAGGCGCTTGCGGAAGGGTTTCGGAAAGCGTTCATCCCGGCGAGGATGGAGGTCGTTTCCCAGCGGCCGCTGTGCCTGCTGGACGGGGGGCACAATCCCGGATGCGCGCAGGCGCTGCGGGGGGCGCTGGAACAGTTCGTGCCCCAGCGGAAGGTGGCCATTATGGGCATCATGGCGGACAAGGACAGCCGCAAGTTCCTGGAGGCGGTGGGGCCGCTGTTCGACAAGCTCATCACGATTACGCCCAACTGGGGCCGGGCTCTGCCGGCTGAGGAGCTGGCGGAGGTGGCGGGGGAGTTCTGCCCCCAGGTACAGCCTACGGAGACCTGCGGGGAGGCCATTGCCGCCGCTATGAAGGACATGGGGAGGGACGATGCGCTGATTGTGTGCGGGTCGTTCTACCTGGCTAGTGAAATACGGGAACAATTAAAAGGAAAACTGGAGAATTTGCGGACCTGACAAGGTTCCCGAAAAAGCGCGGAATAATTTTGCTACAATGCTCTTGCAAGAAGCTTTATGCTCTTTGCAGGAGCATTTTTTATTTGCCAAAGAAATCGCGGTCAAGGGGCGTTAGGCCCCTTGCAGGGTTTGGGGCGGCGCCCCAAGGTCTTAGGAGGGATGTCAAAATGAACGTACAGCTTAGCTATAAAGAGGGCGTGCTGACGGCGAAGCTCTTTGGGGAGATTGACCATCACAGCGCCAAGGAGATGCGAGAGACCATCGACGATACGGCGCAGAAGCTGAAGCCTTACTGCCTGCGGATCGACTTTACGGGGGTGCCGTTTATGGACAGCTCGGGGATTGGGCTGATCTTGGGAAGGGTGCGCCTGTGCGGGTTCTGGAGGGGACACGTGGTGCTGTGCGGGTTGTCCGGGAACCTAAACAAGATGGTGGAGCTGTCCGGCATTGCCGGGGTGGCGGCCATTGAGAGGAGGGCGGGGTGATGAAAGCGCTGAACCAGGCACAGGTGTGCTTTTCCAGCAACTCGGTGAACGAGGGGTTTGGGCGCGCGGCGGTGACGGCGTTTTTGTCGCAGCTGGACCCTACGGTGGCGGATTTGACCGACATGAAGACGGCGGTCTCGGAGGCGGTGACCAACGCCATCGTGCACGGATATAAAGACCGGATGGGGACGGTGTACATAACCATCAAGATTTTTGAGGACGGCAAGGCTGTGGTGCGGGTGCGGGACAAGGGCTGCGGCATCCCCGACATTGAGCAAGCCATGGAACCCCTGTTCACCACCGGCGGCGAGGAGCGCGCGGGGCTGGGGTTCGCGGTGATGCAGAGCTTTTGCGACAGCGTCCGGGTGACGTCGGCGGTGGGGCGGGGCACCAGCGTCACGCTGACCAAGCACTTTGGCCGCAAGCCATGAAAGCGCAGACGGTGGAGGACAACCTGGGGCTGGCGCATTTGTGCGCGCGGCGGTTCCAGGGGAAGGGCATTGAGTACGAAGACCTGTTCCAGGCGGCGTGCCTGGGGCTGATTAAGGCGGCGGAGAACTTCGACACGGAGCGTGGCGTGCGGTTTTCCACGTATGCGGTGCCGGTCATTTTGGGCGAGGTGCGCCGCCTGTTCCGGGACGGCGGGGCGCTGCGGGTGTCCCGGGGGCTGCGGGAGCTGGGCAAGAAGGCGCAGCAGCTTTCGGAGGAGCTGCAAAGCCAAAGAGGCTTCAGCCCCAGCGTGGGGGAAATCGCGGACAAGCTGGGGGTGACCCCCGAAAAAGCCGCCTTGGCCCTGGGCGCGTGCCGGGCGCCGGTGTCGCTGACCGGGGGCGAGGAGGGGGAGCAGATCGAGATCCCGGTGGAGGCGCCGGAGGAAAAAATGACCGAGCAGCTGACGCTCCAGTCCATCCTGCGCACCATGGAGGAGCGGGACCAAAAGCTCATCGGCTACCGCTACTACCAAAGCAAAACCCAGACGGAGACCGCAAAGCTCTTGGGCATGACCCAGGTGCAGGTGAGCCGCCGGGAAAAGAAGCTGCTGCAGTATATGCGGCAGATGTTCGACGGATAAAAAACACTTGACAAGGGCGGCCCCATGTGCTATAGTATAGGAGCTGTCCAGACCAAAGACAGCAGGTACAGCAAGCGCTGTGTAAACGGATTGACCGGCCTGCCGAGGGAAAGATGAGCGTTGTGACTTGATTCTACAGCGTTTCTGCGCCTTTCCGCGGTTTACCCGGGAAGGCGCTTTTTTGTACTTTTCAACACGCAAACCGGAGGTGAAACGAATTGCCCAGCGAGAAAATTTTGGAACAAAAGCAGCAGCAGGTTGCCGCTTTGAAGGAAGCCTTTGAGAAGGCCAACGTGGGCGTGCTGGTGGATTACAGCGGCATCACGGTGGAAAAGGATACGAAGCTCCGCAAGCAGCTGCGCGAGGCTGGCTGTGAGTACAAGGTGGTCAAGAACACCCTGCTGTCCCGCGCCTTTAAGGATGCCGGGATCGAAGGGCTGGACGAGCATCTTAACGGCACCACGGCTATCGCCTACAGCGAGAAGGGCTACACCGAGGCTCCTAAGATTCTGTCCGACTATGCTAAGGACAACGACAATTTCCAGGTTAAGGCCGGCTTTATTGACGGCGGCGCCGTAGACGCCAAGAGCATCGACGCACTGGCCAAGCTTCCTCCCAAGGAAGTCCTGCTGGCCCAGGTACTGGGAGGCCTCAACGGCCCCATCCAGGGCTTTGCCAATGTGCTCCATGGCACCATGCGCGGCCTGGTTATCGTTCTGAACGCCATCGCAGAAAAACAGGGTGCGTAAAGCTCCCGCAGACTAAAAAAGATTATAATGGAGGTTTTTACCATGTCTGAGAAAGTAACCAACCTGATTGAAGAAGTTAAGGCTCTTACCGTTCTGGAGCTCTCCGAGCTCGTAAAGGCCCTGGAGGAAGAGTTCGGCGTATCCGCTGCTGCCCCCGCTATGGCCGTTGCCGCTGCTCCCGCCGCTGCTGCTCCCGCTGCTGAGGAGAAGACCGAGTTTGACGTCATCCTGAAGTCCGCTGGCGCCAACAAGATCAACGTCATCAAGGTTGTCAAGGAAGTCACCGGCCTGGGCCTGAAGGAAGCCAAGGCTCTGGTTGACGAGGCTCCGAAGCCCATCAAGGAAGGCGCTTCCAAGGACGACGCCGAGGCCCTGAAGGCTAAGCTGACCGAGGCCGGCGCTGAGGTTGAGGTTAAGTAAGTTTCACCACCGAAAAAAAGAACTGGCAGGGTTTTGGCCCCGCCAGTTTTTTTGTGCTTATTTTACCAGCTTGTACTCGTAACAGTTCTCCACGATCTCAAACCCAATCTTCTTATACACCCGGTTGGAAATAGGGTTTTTCTTCTCCACAAACAGCGTGCAGTATTCCTTGCCCTCCGCGAACTTTTCCCGGCAGACCGCCGCCACCGTGTTCTGGCAGTAGCCCTTGCCCCGGTGCTCCGGCGGCGTGTACACGGCGTTAATGGTTTCCCCGTGGGGCAGCGGGCGGACCGTCCCCGCCATGGAAACGATTTCTCCCTCGGGCGTCTCCCACAGATACAGCTGCCCATTCTGGACGCGGGGAATATATCGCTCCCTGTGTTCGTCCGGCTGGCTGTCCTGCCCATGTATGTCTTTCATGAACCCGCACACGCCGTTCAGCACAAAATCCAAATCGTCCATGGTTGCCTTGCGCATCCGCCCCGGCACCGCAGGAGGTGCAAGGACTTCCCGCTGTACCATGATATCCATAGCCGCCCACGGGGAAAATTCCCCGCCATACGCCTGCATGAAAGCCTGCGCCAAATCCTCCCGGGCATTCACGCCGGTGATTTCAATCTGTTCTTCCCGCAGATACCGGGCCAGTTCTTGCGCCGCCTGCATCGCGAGGGGCTCCTCGGCCGGGGCGTTTAAGCAGACGTTCCAGGGCGCGGTGTTGCCAAACAGCAGTACCATTCGGCCGTCCTCCTCATACCGGCCAAAGAGCAGGCCGGGGTGGCAGTCCGCGTCGGCGTTGGCCGCTGCGTTGCCGTAGTTGAGCTGGGTGAGGGCTTCGTTTTCCAGCAGGAAAGCGCGGTTGTCCTCTAAGAACTCTTGCGGTTTTTGGTAAAGTTTGCGTTCCATCGTTGTACCTCCTTTTTAAGTATTTCACCTATTGTAACACCGGCCGGCAAAAAATGTCAAGAAAAAAGCAGGCCCTTTTGTGAAGACCTGCTTTTTTACTATATGTTTTTCACAGAAAAAATAACTTTCATCCAATCAGCATCCGGCCCTCGGGCAGGATGGAGCCGTTGGGCTTCTTGGCCTTCATCAGGATGGACAGCCCGAAGGACAGCGGCCCCACCCGCCCGATGAACATGGTGACGCAGAGGATCAGATGGGAGATCGTATCCAGCTGCGGGGTCAGGCTGGCGCTGAGCCCAGCGGTGCCAAAGGCCGAGGCGGCTTCGTAAAGCACGTCGATAAAGGGCACCTGGGGGTTCAGGGCGCCGATGATGCCGGCGTCGATCAGGGTAATGGCCATGCCAAAGGCCACCACGGTCATGGATTTAAACACCAGCCCTGTGGGGAACCGGTGGCTCAGCACGACGGCTTCCTCCCGGCCCCGGATGGTGCACAGCAGGGTGGCGGCCAGCACGACCATGGTCGTCACCTTGACCCCGCCTGCGGTAGAGCCGGGGCACCCGCCGATGAACATCAGCCCCACGGACGCGGCCTTGGTGATGTCCTTCATCCCGGCGATGTCCACCGAGGCGAAGCCAGCCGTGCGGGTATTGGCGGACTGGAAGATGGCGGCCACCAGCTTCTCGAAGATATTCAGGTGGGCCATGGTGTTGTTGAACTCGCAGATAAAGAAGATAAGCGTCCCGGCTCCCAGCAGGATCAAGGTGCCGCGCAGGCACACCTGGCTGTGGAAGTTGAGGCGTTCGCGGTTTTTGCGGTGGAAGGTGGGGTAAAGCTTGCAGCGGTAGATATCCTGCACCACCACAAAGCCCAGGCCGCCGGTGGCGATCAGGAGGCTGATGGTGAGGCTGACCAGGGGGTCCCCAGCAAAAGCGGTCAGGCTGGAGTTGCCGGGCACGAAGCCCAGGATGTCGAACCCTGCGTTGCAGTAGGCCGACACCGCCACGAACACCGAGGGCCAAATGCCCCCCGTGCCGTAGGCGGGTACAAAACGGAGCATCAAAAGCCCCGCGCCCAGGGCCTCGCAGAGGAAGGTAAAGCCCAGCATCAGCTTTAGCAGGGGCACGATCTCCTGCATATCGCCGCCGGAGGCCTCTTTGGCCAGCACCAGCTCGCGGATGCCCAGCCGCCTGCGCACCAGCAGCGAAAAGCCGATGGCAAAGGTAGACAGCCCCAGCCCGCCAATCTGGATGAGCACCAGGATGACGGCGTGGCCGAAGGTGCTCCAGTGGGTGGTGGTGTCCACCACGGAAAGGCCCGTTACGCAGGTGGACGAGGTGGCGGTAAAGAGGGCGTCCAGCGGGGAGGTGAACCTGTGGGCGGCAGAGGAGACGGGCAGCGTCAGCAGCAGCGTGCCCAGCAGGATGACCAGCGCAAAGCTTGCCACAATGAGCCGCACGGGCGGAGTGGCTTTGCGCGGGGTTTTTGGTTTCGCTTTTGTCATGATGGGCACGGCAGGCCCCCCTTTCCCAAATTTATCCCAGCACGCGCTGGGCCACGCGGGTCTTGTCCAGGGCGATCATGAGCGGGTACCCCAGCACGGTGCAGACCACCAGCTGGCCCAATCCCACCGACAGGGCCCCGGCCCCGAACGCGGCCCAGGAGAAGTTCTGCCAAGCAAAGGCTCCGGCGTCGGAGAGGCAGGCGACCTCCAGGCCGACGATGGCGGCGTTAAAAAGGACGGGCGGGATGGGGGCCAGGACGGGTATATTTTTCACCCGGACGCCGGACAGCGCGCGGGTGGACAAAGCAGCTAAAAGCGTGGCGCAGGTGCCAAAGACCCAGTCCACAATGCCCAGGGGGCTTGCCAGGTTCGACAAAAAGCAGCCGATGGCCAGGCCCGGCACCGCAGCCGGTGTGAAGGCTGGCAGGACGGTAAGCGCCTCGGAGAAGCGGAACTGGATGGGGCCATAAGCCAGGTTCAGGCTGGCGGCCGCGTAGGTGAGCACCGTGTAAAGGGCGCAGATCATGGCTCCCTGTGCCAGGAAGCGAGTTTTTTCGGACATTTTCATTTTAGTTTCTTCCTTTCTTTCTGCAGGCTCCGGCCCGAAGAAGTGGCCGCGCCTGCTAGTTTTGTTTAAGGTCAGGATCTCCCGACTGACCGGGGCCCCAAAGCTATACAGGGCCGCATGGATAAGGGTACTCCATTTTGAGGAAAATTGCAAGGGGTTTCGCGTTTTTCTTTGCCCTTTTAGGACGTGCGTGATATAATAGGCCTAAAGGGGGGGCAGAACTATGGACGCATTTTATGACCACTACCGCGAATTCCTTTTAGAATTTGGCGAAAGCCGGAAAATGGTGCTTTCCACCTCGGAAAAGGACAGGGTGTCTTCCCGGATGATGAGCGTTGTGCAAATAAACGGGGTGTTCTATTTTCAAACGGACCGGACGATGAAAAAGTACCGCCAGCTCAAAAGCAACCCCCATGTGGCGTTATGTATCGACAACATTCAGTTGGAAGGAGTGTGCAAAGAGCTGGGCCATCCCTTAAGGCACGCCGGGTTTTGTGACGCGTACCGGCGGTGCTTTAAAAGCTCCTTCGAGGCCTATACGGCGTTGGAGGACGAAAGGCTATTTGCGGTAGAGCCTATATTAATAGAAAGATGGCTGTATATAGATAAGGTGCCGTATGTGGAATTGTTTGACGTAAAGGCCCAGGAGTACCGCCTGCATAAATACGGCGGCAAGTAGAACTTGGTGGGGAGGATGCAATGAACTACCTGAAAGGCATAATGCTCCGGGATGAGCCGGAGGAAGGCTCTTATTGGGACGCTATCCCGGCAATCCACCATATAAGCCAAATGGAAAGCCTGGATTTTAACGCGCCGGTCACTTTTTTTGTGGGGGAGAACGGGTCGGGAAAATCCACCCTGCTGGAAGCCATCGCGGTTTCCATGGGGTTCAATGCGGAGGGCGGGTCACGGGATTTTTCCTTCTCCACCCGGGAGACCCATTCGGGATTGTGGGAGCACATCACGACCATAAAATCCGTGCGCCCCAAAGACGGCTTCTTCCTCCGGGCCGAGAGCTTTTACAACACTGCCAGCTATCTGGACGACAGCGGCAGCAAATTGCTCCGTTACGGCGGGGCTTCCCTGCACAGGCACTCCCACGGCGAGTCCTTTATGGCACTTATCGAAAACCGCTTTGAAGGGGAGGGCCTCTATTTGCTGGACGAGCCGGAAGCGGCCCTTTCTCCCCAGCGTCTTCTGAGCCTTATGGTGGTGATGGATCATCTTGTAAAAGCCCGTTCGCAGTTCATCATCGCCACCCATTCCCCCGTCCTGATGGCCTTTCCCCAGGCAGAGATATACCAATTCTCCCAGTCCGGCCTTGCCAGAGTACAGTACCGGGATACGGAGCACTACATCATCACCAAACAGTTTCTGGACGCACCGGAACAAATGCTGCACTATTTGCTCGACAGCCAGGATTGACACATTGACGAACGCCCCAACATTTGCTATAATAATACGATGAATATATAAAAATAGAAAGGGCGAGAAGCTTTGGCGGACAAAAGGGATTTTTATGAGGTGCTGGGCGTGCAGAAGGGCGCGTCAGAGGACGAGATCAAGAAAGCTTACCGGAAGCTGGCAAAGCAGTACCATCCCGACCTGAACCCTGGGGATGCCCAGGCCGAGACGAAATTTAAAGAAGTAAACGAGGCCTACGAGGTCCTTTCGGACAGCGACAAGCGCAGCCGGTACGACCAGTTCGGCCACGCGGGGGTGGACCCCAACTTCGGCGGCGGCGCCGGGGGCAGCCCCTTCCAGGGGGGCTTCGATTTTACGGACATATTCGACAGCTTCTTTGGGGGTGGCTTCGGCGGCAGCTCCCGGCGGCAGAACCCCAACGCCCCCCGGCGGGGCTCGGACGTGCAGGCCAGCGTGGCGGTGTCCTTTGAGGAAGCGGCCAAGGGCACCAAGAAGACAGTGGAATACCAGCAGATCGAAACCTGCTCCGACTGCCACGGCACCGGCGCGGCATCGGGCACCAGCCCCAAGACCTGCCCCCAGTGCAACGGCACGGGCCAGGTGCGCATCAACCAGCGCACGCCCTTTGGGGTGGTGCAGTCCTCCCAGACCTGCGACAAATGCCGGGGCACCGGCAAGATCATCGAGACCCCCTGCAAAACCTGCGACGGCAAGGGCCGCGTGCGCCGGAAGAAGTCGGTAGAGGTGAGCATCCCGGCAGGCATCGACGACGAGCAGATTCTGAACGTATCCGGGCGCGGCAACGCGGGGCAGAACGGCGGCCCCAACGGCGATCTGCACGTATACGTGTCGGTGCGCCCCCACCCCATCTTCCAGCGGCGGGGCAACGATGTCTGGTGCGAAATGCCCGTGACCTTCACCCAGGCGGCCCTGGGCGCGGACGTGGAAGTGCCCACCCTGGACGGCAAGGTTAGCTACCACATCCATGAGGGCACCCAGCCCGGCGACGTGTTCCGGCTAAAGGGCAAAGGCATCCAGAGCCTGCATGGACGCTCCCGGGGCGACCAGTACGTGCAAGTGACGGTGGAGGTGCCCAAAAACCTCTCCAAGCGGCAGAAGGAGCTGCTCAGCGAGCTGGACAACGCGTCGGACGACAAGAATTATCAAAAGCGCAAAAGCTTCTTCTCGAAGCTGAAAGATTTATTCGAAGACTGAACCCGGCAGGGTTGCAAACACTCTCACACCGTGCTATAATAGTTGCAAAGTAAACTATTCAAGGAGTGAGGGTGTTTTGCATTTTGTAAACCCGCAGCGGGTATGTAAAGGGATGGAGATGGGGGAAATCCCCTCGGAGAAACGCATCATACGGGATGTGCTGAACGTGGCGTGGCCGTCGGTGCTGGAGTCGTTTTTTGTGGGCCTGGCCGGCATGGTCGACTCTATCATGGTGGGTTCGCTGGGCTCTTTTGCCATAGCGGCCGTAGGGCTTACCACGCAGCCGAAGTTCATCGGCCTGGCGGTGTTCCTGTCGCTGAACGTGGCCGTTTCGGCCATTGTGGCCCGCCGCAAGGGCGAGGGCGACCGGGAAAGCGCCAACCGGGTGGTGCGGATGCTGCTTTTGGGCACGGTGCTGCTGTCGCTGCTCATTGGCGCTGTTTTCGTGGTCTTTGCCAGCCCGATTATCAAAATGGTGGGCTCCCAGCCGGACACCCATGAGTATGCGGTGGAGTACCTGCGCATCATTATGGGCGGACAGGTGTTCTCCACGGTGTCCCTGGTCTTAAATGCGGCCCAGCGGGGCGCGGGGAATACCCGCATTGCCATGGTGACGAACATGATTTCCAACATCGTCAACGTGGTGTTCAACTACCTGCTCATTGGGGGGCATATGGGCTTCCCGGCCATGGGCGTGCGGGGCGCGGCCATAGCCACGGTGCTGGGCACGGTGTGCGCCTGCATTTTGAGCGTGCGTTCGGTTTTACATAAGGATGGCTTTGTATATTTGGGCGCGGTGAAAGGTTGGATCGCGGACAAGCTGAGCATAAAGTCCCTCTTGAATGTGGGTTCCAGCGCCTTTGTGGAACAGATCTGCCTGCGCATAGGCTTCCTGCTGTTCTCCATGACCGTGGCGAACCTGGGCACTACCGAGTTTGCCGCCCACCAGATCGGCATGAACATGATGCATATGTCCTTCACCTTTGGCGACGGGCTGTCGGTGGCTTCTGTGACGCTCATCGGCCAAAGCCTGGGCCGCAAACGCCCGGACATGGCCAAAATTTACGGCAGCGTGACCCAGCGCATCGGCCTGATATGCGCCTTTGTGGTGGCGACGGTTTACTTCTTCTTTGGAAAAGGCTTCTTCGGTCTGTTCACGAATGAGCAGGTCATTTTGGATTACGGCGTCATTATCATGCGCATTTTGAGCATTATGCTCTTCTTCCAGATCGAGCAGGTGGTGCAGTTTGGCTGTCTGCGCGGCGCGGGGGACACCCGGTTTACGGCCATGGTCTCGCTGATCAGCGTGACGTTTATCCGCCCAGGCATCAGCTGGCTGCTGTGCTATCCCCTGGGGATGGGCCTTATCGGCGCTTGGCTGGGCACCTTCTGCGACCAGATCGTGCGGTTCGGGATGAGCTTTGTGCGGTTTAGGAAGGGGCAGTGGACGAAGCTGAAGCTGTGATAAATCAGTACGGACAATAGACAAAAAATCCCCCTGTGTAGGAAAACGACTACACAGGGGGATTTTGTCTGCCCTCGCCTACATCGACGAAAAAAGCTTGGCCAGCCTATACAGCCTGGGCAGGGCATCCTGAAAGAAATCCTCATAGGCCTCGCAAAAACAATTCAACTGATAGCCATCCGTAAAAGGCTCCCGGTACCGCTTGCAGCCGCCCCGGCAGATGGGGAAGAATTGGCATCCCGTGCACTTCTCATGGGGCTGGCGGGACATTTCAATAAACCGGAGCTCCCGCCGCTTCTTCTCCAGATCGGCAAAAGAGTCTGTGCGCAGGTCGCCCAAGCGGTATGGGTCGGTGACGTAAAAATCGCAGGGATACACCTCCCCAGAAGCCTCGACCACGTGCTGCACCGAGCAGATGCCGCTCATGCCGCAGGACTCCGGCGGCCAGCCCAGCAGCATCTCTATGTAGTTTTCAAACTGCCGTATGTGCACTTCCCGCCCGGCCAGCACGTCCTGCTCCCATAAGGAAAACAGCTCTTTCAAAAACCGCCCGTAGGCCTTGGGCGTCAGGGTGTAGGGAGCCTGCTCCTGTTCCTTCCCAAAGGGCTGCAGGCAGGGGATGAACTGCAGATACGAGAACCCTTCCCGCTTATAAAAATCATAGATTTTATGGATATGCCGGGCGGTTTGGGAGTGCACTACCGTCAGGATATTAAAGTCCACCTGATGCTTGCGCAAAAGCCTGGTGGCGCGCATAACGGTGGAAAAGGTAGGCTTGTCCTGGGGGTCCCGGCGGAAGGCGTCGTGGGTGTCGCGGGTGCCGTCCAGAGAGACGCCCACCAGGAAGCGGTTTTCGCCCAGGAACCGGGCCCAGTCCTCGGTCATGCTAAAGCCGTTGGTCTGGATCAGGTGGTGGATTTTCAGCCCTTTCGTGTTGTGCTTTTTTTCCAATTCGATGGAACGCCGGAAAAAGTCAAGCCCCGCCACGGTGGGCTCCCCGCCCTGATAGGCAAAGGTGCACTCCCCGTCGGCTGTGAGCAGTGCCTTTTGTATAATGGTTTCCAGCGTAGAAAGCTCCATCACGCCGTAAGAGCTTTCCTGGCGGTTTTGGGCCACGTCGCAGTAAAAGCAGTAGCGGCACCGCATATCGCACAGGCTGGAGGCGGGCTTTATCAGAAGATAGAGGGGTGGCATAAAGGCCTCCTTACAGGATAGAATGGAAAATATTATAACCACTGATAAGCAGTATCAACAGCAGCACTAGGAGAAACAGGCGGTCTGTTTGGGCCGCAGAAAGCTTTTTAGCAGCGGCCCGGCCCCAAAAGGCCCCGGCGATCCCCCCGGCTACCATAATACACAGGACGGCTGGGTGGAAATCCGGTATCTTCCCAGAGCACAGCAGCGAAAGCAGGCTGGCGGCCTGAGAGAAAAAGATGATGTACAGGGAGTTGAGGGCGGCGGTTTTGGGGTCCATAGAGAAAAAGTAGTAGAGCACCACCAGGTTGATGGGCCCCCCGCCGATGCCCAGGAAAGCGCCGGAAGCCCCCAAAAACAGCCCGATGGCGATGCACAGGGCCGCCCCCTCCACGTCGCGGGTGTGGATGTGCTTTTTGTTCAGCACATAGGCAAACACCCCCAGGCACAGCAACACCATGACGGCGTTCTGCGTGCCCCCCACAAGTTTTTCGTTTTGAACGGCAGCGCGCAGGGCGTTAAACAGCAGCTTGCCCAGTATGCCCCCGGCGGTGGCGCCCAGCCCCAAAAGGGTGCCCCGGCGCTTTTCTACCCGGATGGGCCCGTTCCTGGCCCCCAGCAGGGAGACCGACGTCATGGCCAGCACCGTGCAGCCGGACAAAAAGCTGATGGTGGAAGCGGAAAGGTCTGTGCACAGGTCAAAGGCCGGCTTGATGATGACCCCGCCCCCTATGCCGCTGATGGCTCCCACTACCGTGGCAAAAAAACAGATGGCAAGATAAAGCAGAAATTCCATAGGCAGTGCCCTCCTTTTATTGCGGCGGTCCAGGCGGCGTGTCGGGGACGCGTATTTTCACCTGGGTGCCCTCCGGGCTGCTGGTGATGCTGATGCCATAGCGGTCCCCATAAGCCAGCTTGATGCGCCGGTTGATATTATAAAGCCCCAGGCCAAAGGACGAGGCCTTTTGGATGGATTCGGAAAAATCCCGCTCCAATTGTTTTTGCAGTTCCAGCAGCTTGTCCTGGGATATGCCCGAGCCCCTGTCGGCAATGGTGAACACCAGGCCATGGCCTTCCTTTTCCCCGCATATTTGTATGAAGGGTTCCTCGTCTATATCCTGGTAGGCGTGCAGGAGAGCGTTTTCCACCGTAGGCTGTATAATCATTTTTAAGATCCGGCAGTCCAGCACGTCTTCGTCGATTTGGATCTCGTAGGAAATCTTTCCGTCATATCGTATCTCAAAAATGGAAAGATATTGGTAGATGATCTCGATCTCCTCCGCACAGCCGATAAAGTTGCCCGGGTGGATGGAATAGCGGAACACGTCGGACATGGCCAGGGTGATTTTTTGGATATCGGCCGTGCGGCCCATAGCGGCCAGGCCGCAGATGCATTGCAGGGTATTATAGAGGAAATGAGGGTTTACCTGGCTTTGCAGGGCGTAAAGCTGTGCCTCTTTTGTGCGCAGCTCGGTTTCATAGAGCATATTTTGGGTGGAGAGGATCTGCCGGGTCGCCATCTTGATCTTGTCGATCATCTGGTTGATATCCGCTATAATCGTGTCGATCTCCTTAATGCCGGAATAGGTGATGTGCGCCGAGAGGTTCTCCCCGCGGTAACCCACCAGCTGCACGGTGGTATTATAAATGGGATTCAAAATATAACGGCGCAGCTGCTTGGCCAGCAGGAAAAGAACCAGCGCTACGGCACCGAAGCACGCCACGCCAAACAGCAAAAGCAGGTGGGTGTTTTCCGACAGGTGCCGGGGAGTAGCCATGCCTTTTAAGGTCAGCCCGCCCCGGGAAAGGGCCACTTCCTTGGTGATGGTGTTGGGGCCCGGCTCCGGCGGCGTGCCGGAAGAACTGAGCACGCAGGCGTCCCCCTGGTACAGGGCGTATTCCTCGTTCATGTGGGTGCTGCCGGCCTTCATCAGGCTGGCCAGGCGGGTCTTGGTGCACAGCAGGAGCCCGGTGGCTACCTTTTGCGAATCCTCCGGCCACACGTCCAGGTGGAGGATAGGGACGATGTAAACGAAATAGACATCGCTCCACTTGCTTTCCGGCGGGAAGAATTTCAGGCTGCGCTCCAAAATGTGGGAGTCGTAAAAGCTTTCATACAGGGGTATCTCTTCGATAATCCCGTAGTCGATGCCGGCAAAATAGCTTTTGCCCGTGCCGTTTATGTCTACGATCATGATATCCGCAATGGAGGGCTCGATGCTGCACAGAAGGGTCATGGTCTGGAAAGAGCCTACGGCGTCGTCAATGTCCGTCGAGCGGTCGCTGGAATAGAGGTTGATGACCGAGCGGTTGGAGGAAATGCCGAAGCCGATTTTTTCCAGGGTGCCAAAATAGCTTTCGATGTTGTCCGCCATGGCGCTCATGGAAGACTCCAGGTAGTCGTTGGCGGTCTTCTTCTGCAAGCTGAAAAACCATACCGACGCCAGGAGCAGCAGCATTAAAAACAGGATGCAGGTGAACAGGAAAAAGTGCAGGAGCATTTTCAAAACGCTCTTTTCCTGGCCCCTGCCGGAGGGCGCGCCCTCAGTGGGGGCCAGCGCGCTTGCGGTAGGCGCCTGGGGACATTTTTTCGGATTTTTTGAAAACCTTGCTGAAATAAAATTCATCATTAAACCCCACCTTTGCGGCGATCTCCATCTGCTTTAGGTTTGTGTGGGATAAATAGAACTTGGCTTTTTTGATGCGGGCATTGGTCAGGTATTGGGAGAAGGTCGTGTCCAGGTGCTTTTTGAAAAGGCTGCAGATATAGGTGCGGTTCAGGTAAAAGGCCTCGCTGATGGACTGCAGCGTCAGCCGGGAATCCAGGTGGCTGTCGATGTAGTGCAGGATCTCCTCGAACCGCGCGCCGGGCAGGGGCTCTTCCACGGGCAGGCCGTTTTCCTCGTCCAGCGAGGCCTTGATGGAAGAAAACAGCAGGGCAATCTCTTCCGGGCGGATGGGCTTCAGGTAGTAATCCACCACGTCCAGCTGAAGGGCGGCTTTGGCGTAGTCAAAATTTCGGTGGGCCGAGAGGATCAAAAACCGGCTGCGGCATCCCCGGGCCTGGGCCTGGCGGATGAGCTCCAGCCCGTCCAGCCGGGGCATGGAGATGTCGGTGATCACCACATCGGGGCTGTCGGCGCAAATGGCCTCCAATGCCTCTATTGGATGGGTGTACAGTTTGTCCAGATAAAACCCCAGCTGGCCCCAGTCGATGCTGTCCTTGAGCACGGCGGCGCTCCAGGGTTCGTCATCAATCAAAACGATGCGGTACAAGGCCTCCACCTCCTTTATTATACACATCCTGCACGAGGTTTGTCAAAAGCTGTCGTACTCTTAATATAGCAAGAATCCCCAAAAAGTCAAGTGGATATTCTTGCTAATTTATGTAATATATGAAGAAAATACAAACGAACCTGAACATTTTACATGTTTTCAAAGGAAATCAGGCGATATAATGGAGCTCAATACAGACGGGCCCCTTGCAAGCGGGAGGAGAGAAAAACGTCTGAAAACCAAATTTTTTAGGAGGTAACAAAACATGAAAAAAAGAGGCATTAGCAAATGGCTGGCCCTGGCACTGGCCGTAGCGCTGCTGCTGGCTGGCTGCGGCGGCCCACCCGCATCCACCAGCAGTACGGCGGCGCCCCAGGAATCGAAAGCTTCCGAGGCATCCTCCCAGACGGAGGAGAGCAAGCCCACTGAAGAGCCGGAGGAGTCCGTTGCGGACGAGCCCAAGGCTGACAGTACCGCCACCGGCGGCACCCTGCGCATCGGCGCTTACGTGCTGGACACCGAGCTTGCCAATAAAAACCCCCTGGCAACTTCCGGCACCTTCACCTTTATGCTGGACCGCATCTACGAGCCCCTTCTCACCTACAACGAGAAAAAGGGCGAGCTGGAGCCCGCGTTGGCTGCCGAGTATGAATGGGACGACGCCATGACCGAGCTGACCTTCACCATCAACTCCGACGCCAAGTGGCACGACGGCACCGCCTTCAGCGCGGAGGACGTGGCCTACACCATGTCCGTTTTGAAGGACAACCCCACCTATGACCAGTATGCCCTGTGGGACAAGCTCAGCGACGTAACGGCCGACGGCGACAAGGTCGTGTTTACCTGCAAGGAATCCTTCGTTTCCCTGGCCCAGTACCTTTCCAAGGTACGCATTGTGCCCAAGCACCTGTGGGAGAAGGAAGACCCTGCCACCTTTACCAACGACACCCCCATCGGCACCGGGCCCTTCGTTTTTGAAAAGTACACCGTAGGCACCTCCATTGAGATGAACGCCAACCCCGATTACTGGTGCGGCGCTCCCAAGGTGGACAAGATGCTTATCGTCATGTACAACTCTTCGCCCAACTGCACCCTGGGCCTCCTCAATGGCGAGATTGACGCCACTACCGGCACCATCGCCATGTCCAGCATCCCGGAGTTCCTCTCCAAGGAAAACGCTAAAATGGATATCTACGCAGGCCTTGGCAACTACTCCGTTATCATGAACCACGAAAACGAGCTGCTGGCCGACCCCGCCGTGCGTAAGGCCATGGCTATGGCCATCAACCAGCCGGAGCTCATCTCCCGCGGCGAATATAACGGCGTGCTGCCTACCAGCATCAGCTGGCTGCCCGACCTGTTCGGCGACTATGTAAACGAAGAGGCCAAGAACTCCCTGGAGTTTGACCTGGAAGGTGCCCAGGCCGTGCTGGAAGAAGCCGGCTACACCAAGGGCGATGACGGCATCTATCAGAAGGACGGCAAGCGGTTGTCCTTTACCTACCACAACGCCTCCGGCGCACCGGCCCAGCAGATGGAAGCGGGCCTCATCCAGCAGTGGCTTTTGAACCTGGGCGTGGAGATCATCCCCAAGCTGGCCACCTGGCCCGAGCTGACCACCCTGCTGCAGACCGGCAAGTATGACCTGCTGCAAAACGGCATCAACTTCCCGCCGGACCCCTATGCCGCCCTCAACAGCTGCTTCAACTCCTCCATGACCGCCCCCACGGGCGAGCCCACCCCCGGCCTGAACTACTTCCGCTACCGCAGCGACGAGATGGACGCCCTGCTGGCCCAGGCTTCCTCCGAGACGGACGAAGAGGTGCTCAAGGACCTGTACGGCCAGATGCAGGACCTGCTGGCAAAGGACTTCGTGTTCCTGCCCATGTACAACTCCAGCGGCCACATCCCCTACTATGACGGGACTGCCATGACCGGCTGGACGGATTACGAGGCACCGGTCATAAGCAACCGCAACCTCATCAACGTGCATCCTGTTGGATAACCGAAGATGACCGCATAACGTAAAAAAATAAAAAGCAGAGGATATTCCAGACCGAAACAGCATGGAGTATCCTCTCTTTTACAAAGGGGAGGAAAAGCTTGAAAGGCATTACGCTAAAATATGTTTGCAAACGTCTGCTCAGTGCCCTTTTTACCCTGTGGGTGGCGCTGACCTTCAACTTCCTGCTGCCCCGTATGATGGGCGGCGACCCGGCTGAGTACCTGGCCTCGCAGAACGCCATGGGCTCGGCGGAATACGCCCAGCAGATACGGGAGCAGTTTGGCCTGGACAAGGGCATCCTGGAACAGTACGCCCGCTATCTGGGGGGGCTGCTGCAGGGGGACCTGGGCGTCTCTTACACGAACTTTCCCATTCCGGTAAAGGATATTATCCTGCAGGCCATGCCCTGGACCCTGCTGATCGTGCTGATCTCCACCTTGCTTTCCTTTTTGATCGCGTGGCTGGTAGGCACGGTGGCGGCCCTGAAAAAGGGCTCGCTGTTTGACAACACGGTAGTGGGTGTCTCTTTCTACATCCAGTCCGTGCCCTATTTCCTGGTAGCCATGCTGCTGGTAATGGGCCTGGGCTACCATCTCAACTGGTTCCCCATGGGCCACGCCATGACCCCCGGCGCGGACCTGGCGAACATGGGGGCGCTAGTGAAGAACATCGCCTACCACGCCTTTTTGCCGGTGCTGTCGCTGGTCATCGTGTCCTTGGCCGGGCGCATGATCATGATGCGAAGCAACATCCTGCAGGTGTTTTCGGAGGACTACATCGTGCTGGCCCAGGCAAAAGGCCTGCGCCGCAGCAAGATCCTGACCAAATACGCCCTGCGCAATGCCATGCTGCCCTCCTTCACCGGGTTGATGCTCAGCTTGGGCCAAGCTGTGGGCGGCGCCATTGCCACGGAGATGATCTTCTCCTATCCCGGCATCGGCCTTACCATTATGAACGCGGTCTTGAGCCACGACTACCCGCTGGTGCAGGGATGCTTTGCCATCATCGCCCTAAGCGTGGTGCTGCTGAATTTCCTGGCCGATCTGATCTACCCGCTGATCGACCCCAGGGTATCTTTGGAATGAGGAAGGAGGAAAACGGGATGGACAAAAAGAAGCAGAAAAAAGAGAAGTCCGACAGCTACCTGGTGCTGGAAAAATATTTTTTGAAAAATACCCGTGCAAAGGTGGGCGTGGGCATACTGGTGTTCTTTGCCCTGGTTGCCATATTCGCCCCGGTGATCGCGCCCTATGGGCCCAAGGATATCAGCTTTATGCCCTGGGAAAAGCCGTCGCTTGCCCACCCCTTGGGGGTGAACAGCTATGGGCAGGATATTTTCTCCCAGGTGGTATACGGCACCCAGGTGACCATGGTGGTGGGCGTTTTAGCCGGGCTGCTCACCAGCTTCATCGGCGTCTTTGTGGGGCTGCTGGCCGGCTATAAGGGAGGCCGGACGGGCGAGATCCTGATGCGCATTGTGGACGTGTTCCTGGTGGTGCCCACCTTGGCCTTTATGATCGTGCTGGCGGCTTTCCTGCCCAGCATGGGCATTTGGAACCTGGTCATCATCATCGGCGGCCTGAACTGGCTGTGGATGGCCCGCAGCATCCGCTCCCAGACCCTGTCGGAAGCCCGGCGGGAATATGTGGATGCCGCCAAGGTGCAGGGCATGGGCACCCTGGAAATCATGTTCAAGGAGATCCTGCCCAACATCATCCCCGTGGTGACGGCCAACATGGTCATGGTCATCACCTCCGCCATGCTGACGGAGGCCACCCTGAGCTTCTTAGGCCTGGGCGACCCCACCCTCATCAGCTGGGGGCAGATGCTCTCCGTGGCTTTTGACAACAACGCCATCCTCTACAACGCTTGGTGGTGGATGCTGCCGCCGGGGCTGTCCATTGCTACGCTGGGGTTCAGCTTCATGCTCATCGGCAATTCCTTCCTGGACATTTACGCAAATGACCGGGGCGGCGCCGTCAAACTCTAAGTTGAGGGAAGGGAGCGATTTCAATGGCAGAAAAAAGAGAGGTCTTGCTGTCCGTAAAGGACCTGAACGTCCGGTATACCGCAGACCGGGGCCAGGTGCAGGCTGTTACGGATGTAAATTTTGAAATACACAGGGGCGAGTTTTTCGGCTTGGCAGGGGAATCCGGCTGCGGCAAGTCTACCGTGGCGTTTTCCATCATGCAGCTGTTAAAAGGCGCGGCCCATATCTCCGGCGGGAGCATCGAGTTCGCCGGGAAAAACGTGCTGGCTTTTACCAAGGAGGAGCTGCGCACCTTCCGCTGGGAGAAGAGCTCCATGGTGCTGCAGAGCGCCATGAACAACCTAAACCCTGTGGTCACCATTGGCAGCCAGCTGATGGACGCCATACTGGCCCACGAGGCGCTGCCCAAAAAGGAAGCGGTACAGCGGGCCAAGGAGCTTTTGAAGCTGGTAAACATCGACGAGAACCGCATCAAGGCATACCCCCACGAGCTTTCCGGCGGTATGCGCCAGCGGGTGGTCATCGCCATGGCCCTGGCCCTAAAGCCCGACCTGGTGATCTTTGACGAGCCTACCACCGCCCTGGACGTGGTGGTGCAGTACAACATCATCCGCCGCATCCAGGAGCTGAAGGCGAAGATGGGCTTTTCGGTGCTGTTCATCACCCACGACCTGCCCCTGATGCTGGAAATGTGCGACCGCATCGCCATTATGTATGCCGGGCGCATGGCGGAGATCGCCCCGGTGGGCGACCTGCTGGAAGGGGCCTCGCACCCCTACACCAGCGGGCTTTTGCAGGCGTTCCCCTCTTTGGTGGGGCCCCGCAAGCCCTTAAAGGGCATTATGGGCAGCGTGCCCGACTTGATCACCCCGCCGCCGGGCTGCCTGTTTTACGACCGCTGCGCTTACCGGCAGAAGGACTGCCTGTCCGCGCCGCCCCCCCTGGAGGCCGTGGGGGAAAACCATACCTGTGCGTGCTACCACAGGCTCAAAAAGGAGGGAGAGTAAATGGGGAACCCGGTCATAAAATTCGACCATGTAAAAAAGCATTTCGTCAAGCGCCAGGGCCTTTTTGGGAAAAGCGCCTTAAAGGCCGTGGACAATGTCAGCTTTGAGATACAGCAGGGGGAGATCCTGGCGGTAGTGGGCGAGTCCGGCTGCGGCAAGTCCACCATGGCCAAGATGCTCTGCAAGGTTTACGACCCCACCGAGGGGAGCATCTATGTAAACGGCACGGACATTTCCAGCTATAAGAAAAACAAGGACGTTGCAAAGTTCCGCAAGGAAGTCCAAATGATTTTCCAAGACCCCTTCGGCTCCCTGAACCCGGCCCATAAGGCCAGCTATATTGTAGGCCGGGCCGTAGAGCTGCACTACCCGGAGCTGAGCAAGGCAGAGGTGAAGGCGCGGGTCGTAGAGCTTTTTGAGACCGTGGGCCTTACCCCCGCCGCAGACTTTATGGAAAAGCATCCCAACCAGCTTTCCGGCGGCCAGCGCCAGCGCATCGTGATTGCCCGGGCGCTGGCGGTAAAGCCCTCCATCCTGGTGGCAGACGAGCCCACCTCTATGCTGGACGTGTCCATCGGCATCGACATCATGAACCTGATGATCGACCTGCAAAAAAAGGAAGGGCTCACCTATATGTACATCACCCACAATCTGGCATCGGCCCGGTATATGGCCGACCGCATGGTGGTTATGTACGCCGGCAACTGCGTGGAGCAGGGCGCTACCGACGAGATCATTGCCCAGCCCCTGCACCCCTATACGATCCTGCTGCTCTCCAGCACGCCGGAGCCCTTCCGGGAGGAGAAAATCGAGATATACGCCAGCGAGAATCTGCCCGACCTGACCGGCGAAATGAACCAGTGCCCCTTTGCCGAGCGCTGTCCCAAGGCCACCGACCGGTGCCGCCGAGAAAAGCCGGAGGATTACAGGGTAGGGGGCAGGCTGGTAAAATGCTTCCTCTACGAGCACGCCGCCACGGCGGAAGAGGTGGGCATTGACGTTTCCATTTACAATAAGGTAAAATAGTATAGGAGAAAGAAGGGATACCCTATGAGCAAAAAGCCAAATTTCATTATGATCATGACCGACGACCAGGGCTATGGCGACTTGTCCTGCATGGGCAGCAAGGATTTCGTCACACCCAACATCGACGCCCTGGCCCAGACGGGGGCCCGGTTTACCAACTGGTACTCGGGCAGCCCGGTGTGCTCGCCCTCCCGAGCCTCGCTGCTTACCGGGCGCTACCCGGGCAATGCGGGGGTACGGGCGATTCTGGCCGGACACAGAAAGGCTTCCGGCCTGACGCCCAAGGTGCCCACTATTGCCGCTGCGCTGAAGGAGCAGGGATATAAGACCTCCCTGGTAGGGAAATGGCACCTGGGCTTAAAAGAGGAGTGCCGCCCCAACCAGAACGGCTTTGACGACTTTTACGGGTTTATGGCGGGCTGCATCGATTATTACTCCCACATCTTCTATTGGGGCATGGCGGACGGCCACACCGATCCCACCCATGACCTCTGGGAAAACGACAAGGAGGTCCGGGAAAACGGCAAGTATATGACCGAGCTCATTACCGAGAAAGCCGTGGAGAGCATACGGGGCCACGCCCAAAAGGACGAGCCCTTCCTATTATATGTAGGCTATAACGCCCCCCACTACCCCATGCACGCGCCGGAAAAATATATGCAGCGCTTTGCCCATCTGCCCTGGGACAGGCAGGTAATGGCAGCGATGATCTCGGCGGTAGACGACGGGGTGGGAGCTATTGTAGACGAGCTCAAGCGCTGCGGGGAGTATGAAAACACCTGCATTTTCTTCCAAAGCGACAACGGGCCCTCCCGGGAATCCCGCAACTGGCTGGACGGCACCCCCGATCCCTATTACGGCGGCCAGACCGGGGGGTTCAAGGGCCACAAGTACAGCCTTTTTGAAGGCGGCGTGCGCGTGCCGGGCATCTTCTCCTGGCCTGGCACCATCCCGGGCGGACAGGTCATCGACCAGCCCTGCGCCGCCATGGACGTGTTCCCCACCATCTTAGCCCAGGCGGGGGGCTCGCCGGACGCCTATGAGCTGGACGGCGCCAATATCTGGGATGTGCTTACCCAGGGTGGGGAAAGCCCCCACGAGGACATTTTCTGGGAAATGGACGGCCAGACCGCCGTGCGCCATGGCAAGTACAAGCTGGTGCTAAACGGAACGCTGGTGGAAGGCGAGCCTGTGCAGGACCCGGTGTTCCTGTCCGACTTGGAGGCCGACCCGGGGGAGGAGCACAATCTGGCCGGGGAGCTTCCGGAGCTTACAAAAGAGCTGTCCGAAAAGGCCCTGGCCTGGCGGGAGCGTCTGGAGAGAAACTGGGACGAAAAATTTGCCGCCAACTACAGCCTGACCCTATAAAAAAGGAGCTGTTATCATGAGAGCCATTATGGTCATGTTCGATTCCCTCAATCGCCATATGCTGCAGCCCTATGGCTGCACAGAGACTTTGACGCCGAATTTCCTGCGCCTGCAGGAGAAGGCCGTGCAGTTTGACACCTGTTACGCGGCCAGCCTGCCCTGTATGCCCGCCCGCCGGGAGCTTCATACCGGGCGGTACAACTTCCTGCACCGCAGTTGGGGGCCCATAGAGCCCTTTGACGATTCCATGCCCCAGATTTTAAAGGAAAACGGCGTGCACTCCCACCTGGTCAGCGACCACGGGCACTATTGGGAGGACGGCGGCGCTACCTACCACACCCGCTACCAGACCTGGGAGAATTTCCGCGGCCAGGAGGGCGACCCCTGGAAAGGCGTAGTGGGCGGCGTAGAAGACACTGACCCCAACTTGATTCGCTTTACCGGGTACAGGGGGAAGCTGTACCGCCAGGATCTGGTAAACCGCAGCTATATGCCCCGGGAGGAGGATCACCCGCAGGTAAAGTGTTTTGCGGCAGGAATGGAGTTTATAGAGCGCAACAAGGATGCCGACCGCTGGTTTTTGCAGATCGAGTGCTTTGACCCCCACGAGCCCTTCTTCACCTATGACAAATATAAGGACCTGTACCCCCATGAGTACAGCGGCGAACGCTTCGACTGGCCGGACTACGCTTTGGTAAAGGAAACGCCGGAAGAGATACAGGAGGGCCGGTATAATTATGCCGCGCTGCTTTCCATGTGCGACGCGCAGCTGGGCAAAGTGCTGGACTTGATGGACGAGAACGACATGTGGAAGGACACCATGCTGATCGTCAACACCGACCACGGCTATATGCTGGGGGAGCACGGATATTGGGCCAAAAACTATATGCCCTTATATGAGGAGATCACCCACATCCCGCTCTATATCTGGGACCCCCGGTGCGGGAAAAAGGGCGAGCGCCGGAAAGAGCTGGTACAGACCATCGACTTGCCGGTGACGCTGCTGCGCTTCTTTGACATCCCGGTGCCGAAGGATATGCTGGGTGAGGATTTGCATGAAGTGATAGAGAGGGACGAGGGCGTGCGGCAGGCAGCGCTGTTCGGCATACACGGCGGGATGGTCTGCTGTACGGACGGGCGCTATGTGCTGATGAAAGCGCCCAAGTCCCCCGAGAACCTCCCGTTGTACGAATACACGATGATGCCCACCCATATGGCTGGCTTCTTTAGCCCCCGGGCCCTTCGCTCTATGCAGGCGCAGGAACCGTTCAGCTTTACAAAAGGGGCGCCGGTCATGCGTATGGAAGCAGACGGCAATTACGGCGGCGGCCACGGCTATGGCGATCTGCTGTTTGATTTGGAGACAGATCCTAAACAGGAACATCCCATAGAGGACGCGGAGATAAAAGGCCGGATGGAACAACTTATGGCGAAACTGATGCGGGAAAACGACGCTCCCGTAGAGCAGTATGAGCGTCTGGGCCTAAATGCGAAATAGTGAAAAAACGATAGATTCTCCTGATAGGACGAGGACCCGGCAGATGCCGGGTCCTCGTATTATTGCTTTCACATATATCTCTTGAAATAATCACACTCTTCATCACTGCAGAACCTGGCGTCCTCTGTCCGGATGTTCAAGTGGAACACATGGGCCAGCCGGTGCTCCCTGCTGCCGTATAACCGGTACACAAAGGGCACTTCCACCTCTGCCAGCTTGGCGGCCAGCACCGGGGCCTGATCTTTCAGGAAATCATCCACCGCCGTCATGAGGAAGGTGGGTGGGTACTTTTCCGTAATATAGCCCAGCACGTTGATAAGCTCCAATTCCTCGGGCGTGCCGCCATTCGGCATCAGGTCGGCGATGAGGGCATCGGTGGAGCCGTCTGCCGCCACGCCGGGGGTATAGGCACCGCAGTTGAGCGCGATGGCCTTGGGCACAAAGCCCTTGGGCGGCGTGAATTCAAACCGAGCTGCATAATCCGGGTTGGTGCAGAAGGAGGCATACAGACCCAGATTATGCCCGCCGGCTGAATCGCCCACGGCGAAGATGTTGTCGGTGTCAAAATCATATTTTTCAGCGTTTGCCAGCACCCAGGTGAATACGCTGTTGGTATCCTCCAAGCACGCCGGGAATTTGTTCTCCGGGGCCAGCCGGTATGTGTAGTTGACCACGGCGAAGCCCCGCTGGGCTAAATTCATGCAGTAAAACTGATAGCGTTCCTTGTCGCCGTATACCCAGCCGCCGCCGTGCACGCTGACGATTACAGGCAGCTTCTTCCCTTCCGCGTTTCTGGGTCGGTATACGTCCAGAGACTGCTGGGCAGGGTCGGGGCCGTAGGCAATGTCGTCATAGCGGACGATATCCTCGGGGGTGGTCAGTCCGGCGTCCCGCTCATCGTCGCCTTTTTTGAACATGGTACGGATGTTGTCGCTTGCTTGGGACATTTTCGGTTCCTCCTTATGAGTTGGCGTGTTTTTTCTCCAGGTCAGCCTGAATCTGTTTGATATCCTTGTCGATGTTCATCAGGAAAATAAGCGCCAGCACAATGATGGACATGATAGCGCCAAAGTAGCCAAAGGCGAATTTGATGGAAGCGATTGCCGAAGCGGGCTGGTCCATGGGGGCAGAGCCCTCTAGATAGCCGCCCATAGCCAGTATGCCCGCGCCCACCGCAGAGCCCAGGCCGATGCCCACCTTCATGCCGAAGGAGGTGCAGGAGTTGACTAAGCCTTCCGAACGGATACCGGTTTTCCACTCGCCGTAGTCCACCACGTCGGCGGTCATGGCAAAGACGCCGGAGCTGATGGGGCCCATGCCAAAGCCACGGATAATGATGCCGATCATAATCATAGTCAGGTTGGTATCCGCAAGGCCAATCACGCAACTGCCCAGCATCATCAGCACCGCACCGGCCATCATGACCTTGCGCTTGCCAAAGCGGCCAACCAGCGTGGGGTTGATAAAGTTGACGATCATGGCGGGGATGGTCTGGCAGGCGCTCAAAAGGCCGATGAGGTTGGGGTTCATCAGCACCACATTGCAGAAGTAAGCAGTAGACATGCCCGCGCCCACTGTGTAAACAAACAGGAACAGGAAGGTCAAAGCCTGCAAATAGAAGTATTTATTGCGCAGCACGCCGGGCAAGGCTTCTTTCAAGGGGATGCTCTCCACCTTTACAGCCAACGAAACAGATAAGCAGCATCACCATTTCCACAATGCCGAAAATCACAGACGCCCATACCCAGCCAATGCTGCCCACCAAGGGCATGGTGACGGCATTGATGATAAGGGTGGTGGCCTGGGTCATGACGAACCGCATGGAGGCCGTGGTGGCCCGGTCCTGCACGTTCAGGGTCATGCGGGACAGGAGGGCGTTGTAGGGCAGATTATTGGCGGTGTACACGATGCAGTTCATGAATATGTAGGTGATGTAGGCGTAAGCCAGCTTGCCGCCGCTACTGAGGCCCGAGGGCACCGTGAAAAGCAGAATCAGCCCAATGCACATAAACGGCGCCGACCACAAAACCCAGGGCCGTGCTTTGCCGTATTTGCTCCTGGTTTTGTCCACCACAGCGCCCATAAGCAAATCGGTAACGCCGTCAAAGATACGGGCCAGCAGCATCATGGTGCCCACTGCCGCTACGCCGATCCCCACTGTGTCTGTGTAGAAGGCGGTCAGGAAGGTGCCTGCCATCGCTACATAGACGTTGGCCGCGCAGTCGCCAAAGCCGTAAGACAGCTTTTCGACAAAGCCCAGCCGATGTTCTTTTGTTTCTGTTGCCATGCCTACCTCTCCTTTGTGAATAGATTTTATAAAATTATACTACACAAGGAGAAGCTTTTGAAGGGGAGAAATTCTTTGGATTTATCAAAAAATTCTCTCCAATTATCATTTTGCATTTTTCCGATATTGCAGGGGTGTTGTACCAAAGGATTTTTTGAAGGCTCGGATAAACACCTTGTCATCAACAAAGCCGCTGCTGACAGCCACGTTCCGCACCTGCTTGTCTGTTTGCAGCAATTCCTTTCGCGCCTGGCTCAGCCGGACAGCGGTCAGGTGCTCGGAAAAGGTCGTGCCCGTGCAGTTTTTGAAGAAGCGGGAGAAGTTCTGGGGAGAGAAATAGAACATTTCCGCCACTTTTGCCTGGGTGAGCGGTTCGCTGTAATGGGCTTCTACGTAGTCCAGAATGTCTTTGATGGCTTTTACATGGACGTCCTGGCGATGGCTGTGACTGCATTTTACGGCCCGGTGCCCTAACAGGGACGCCAATAATTGGAGGAGCAAACCCTGCATGAAAAGGGACTGCTGGAGACTGTACTCGCCTTCCCCAGCGTAGCGGATAAATTCCTGCAAAATCCTCTTTTCTTCTGCTGTGGCAGAGAGGTCCTCGTTTGTAAAACGGAGCTCCTGGTGCTGGGGGAACACCCCATCCAGATAGGGCCTGCTGATGGTAAGTACCAGCGTTGCCGGCGCGAAGGGGGAAGTGCAGGAGGAACGGTCCACCTCAATGCGGTGGATGCTCTCGCAGTTGGTGATGACCAGGGAGCCGGGAACGGCTTCGACACATGTGCCGTTGATATAGTGATAATTACGGTTGTCCAGTACATAGGCCAATTCCAAATCCTCGTGCCAATGGCTGTTTTTTACATAGATATAATCTGTATCTGCATAAGTTGCCACACCTGCCCAAAAGGGGTGGCCGGTGTTGTATTCCAGAATTTGGTGTTTTGAATGTGTGGTTTTCATAAGGCCTCCAATGCTCTGCATTTTGGCTTTCTTTGGATTTCATTTTAACAAAGCAGTTGTTAGAAGTCAATCCAGGCACTCTAAGGTTACGCCGCATGAACCAAAGAAAAGCTAGATCAAAGTCTGGCTAATTTTCACTTCAGTTCTTCATCGGACAATTAATTGCGTTTTTCCGATTTGTCCTTATTATACCCTATGGGCACCTCTTTGCGACCAGATTGATTAACGGCATTAAGCAGCCAGACAGCACCATCAAATTGATTGATGATTTTATCTTCTTCTACAACCACGAGCGCATCCAGTTAAAAACGGGAGTGGCGCCGCTCACGCTCCGCCACTCCGCTTAAAACTCAATATTTCCTTCTTAGGGGGGCTTTTTCTGCTGTCCGCACAATCTGGGGCGGTTCAATTTGATAAGTCAGCTTCTTCGTTTCTTTGTCTAAGTCATATTCCAGATATCCAAGCACATCTTCAATATCCACAACAAAAAAGACATCTTTACCGTAGAGGGTGTCAACGCTGACCTGCGCCACTATATCCCAACACTTGCCAGACGCAGCCGATGCTTCCTGCGAAAACTGGAAAATCTCCAGACCGTCCTGACTGTCTTTGTCAGAGCTTATAACCTCTTTGGCATCGCAAAGGCTCATTTTTCTTCTCGATATCCTCGCGCTTCTCCTCCTTTTTCTCTTTTTGATTTCCTTTAAATACTCGTTTGGACAGTCCGAAAATTCAATATGTAGGATTGTCAAACATCTTGTACAAAGAACTCATTGGGAGAAAGCCAGTTC